>CAYLRJ010000086.1:0-7904 GCA_964386185.1 uncultured Anaerolineaceae bacterium | reverse complement strand
GCTGGTGACCGACCCCGGCCTGGGCGTGGTGCGCCACGCAGACGCGGGGTACGAAAAATCCAAGCAGGTGGCTCGCGAAAAGGGCATCTGGATGCCCATGCTCGACGCGTAACCCCCACGCGCTGCCGCCTCCCCCTCGCCCGCGAAAGAACGCAGATGACGCCGATGGGAAGGGATGGACGCAGATGAAGCCACCGATTGACACCGATTTGCACCGATTTTTTTGTGTAGGGGCGAGGCGTGCCTCGCCCTATCCCCCTTCGCCCTCTGGGAGAAGGGGGACACAGGGGGATGAGGGCGGGCGCGCGGAAATTGCGAATGAGGAATTGCGAATGGCGGGTTGGGGGCGGGGGTGACTTTTGGGGTTGCGGTGAGGGGAACGCAGATGGACGCAGATGGATCCACCGATTGGCACCGATTTTCACTGATTTTGTGTTGAGAGGCGGGGGTAATTTTGGGATTGTGGTGAGGAGAACGCAGATGGACGCAGATGGGGGCAGATGGACGCAGATAAATCCACCGATTGACACCGATTGGCACCGATTTTTGTGTAGGGGCAAGGCGTGCCTTGCCCTGTTCCCTTCCGTGCCCTCTGTGTCTCCGTGCCTCTGTGTGAGCCTCAACGCCGAGCCGCCTCGCTTCCGTGTCATGGCGAGGCCCCGCCAGGGGCCGAAGCCATCTTCCAGCCAGCGGGCGAAAGGCGCTCTCCTCTCACACCTCCCAGCCGGGGGATTGCTGCGGGCCCTGGGCGCAGCAGCGCTGCGCCCCTACAAGGCCCTCGCAATGACATGGTGAGGCTATCCACCGATTTTCACCGATTTTCACTGAATTGCACGATTTGTAGGGGCAAAGGGGCACCAAGCAACCAAGTAACCAGGCAACAAGTAACCAATACCTAATACCCAGTACCCACTACCCAATACCTGCGCTCCGCCTCCAGCCAACCAAGCAACCAAGTAACCAGCCAACCAGGTAACCAAGCAACCAAGCAACCAACCAACCCAAAAACAAAGCCCGCCAAGATGGCGGGCTGTTTGTTGTGCAGGTGGCGAGATGTGCCTTCAGGGGGCGGGGGTTGTTGTGGGGCTCTCGGTGGTGAGCGGCGCGGCCTTGGGCTGGGCGACCAGATACCATTGGGTGACGTTGCGGAAACGGTCGCTGAGGTCAAAAACCGGCCCCAGGCGAATGCCGCCCACTTGGGCATCCACCGCGTAGGTGTAAACGGGGTAGAAAAGCGGCAACGCGGGGAGTTCCTTTTCAAAGAGCACTTGGAAGTTGTAATAAAGTTTTTGCCGTTTGGTGATGTCAGGCGTGATGCGGGCTTGCTCGAGATATTCACTGGCCCGCCGGTTGTTCCACATGCTGTAGTTTTGGCCGTTGGTGGCCTGGGTTTGGTGCCAGAAGGGGTAGGGGTCGGGGTCTGGCGAGCGGCTGAAATCCAAGTCAACCAAGGCCACTTCGTAGGTGCGGGGTTCCAGGTAATCAGCGAGCAATTTTTCGTAGGAAACCGCTTTGAGGGTGACCCCTACGCCCAGTTGCTTCCAGTCGTGTTGGATGGCTTCGGCCAGGGCCTGGTGTTGTGCGTCGTTGGGGTAAACCAGGGTGAAGGCCAAAGGTTGTCCGTCCTTTTCTCGCACATCGCCGCCTGCGGCCGGAATGACATATTTGGCTTCTTTGAGCATGGCGATGGCTTTGTCGGGGTCGTAGGGGGTGGGCTGGAGCTTGTTGTAATAGGCCCATGTGCCAGGGAAGATGGGCCCTGTGGCCTCTAAGGCTTGGCCGTGGAGGACGTGGTCAATCATCCATTGGCGATCAAGCCCCAGGTAGAGGGCTTGACGCACGACTTTGTCTTGCAAGAAGCCCACTTCCTGGTTGCCCAGGTTGAAGAAGATGATGGTCATGCGGGGCAAGCGGGTGGTGTAGAAGTTGAGGTTGGGTTCGCGCAGGGCGTCTTGGAGGATGTCGGTGGTGATTTGTTGAATGCCCAGCACTTCACCATCGCGGTAGGCTTGCAGCGCGGCTTCGGCCGTGGGGTAATAGCGGAAGACGACCCGGTCAATGTAAGGGCGCCCTCCAAAGTAGTTGTCGAAGGCTTTGAGGGCGACGCCCTGGATTTGACCGTCTTCGATGACCAGGCGGTCGAATTGGTAAGGGCCACAGCCGACGGGTTCCAGGTTTTGGGGCGCGTTGACCATTTGTTCGGGCGGGATGTTTTCCCAAATGTGTTTGGGAAGCACGCCAAAGGAGAGGTAGTCTAAGAAGGGGGCGAAGGGTTCCGGCAGATGGAATTGCAGGGTGTGTTCGTCGAATTTTTTGACGGTGACGGCCTTCCAGAGGGCGCGGATGTCAGGGGGGATGGGGAGGGCGTCGCTGCGCAGGCGTTCGACGGTGAAGAGGACGTCGTCGGCTGTGACGGGTTGGCCGTCGTGCCACTGGGCGTCGTTGCGCAGGGCGACGTTATAGGTGGTTCCATCTTGGGAAATGCCCCATGATTCGGCCAAGCCGGGTTGGGGCAGGCCGGTTGCGTCGAATTGCACCAAGCGGCAATAGAGCAGGCGGTCGACGTCGCGGTCGGGCTGATTGCCGCCGTCTAAAAGCGGGTTGAGGCGGCTCAATGAGCCGATGAGGGCTTCGGTATATACCCCGCCGCGTTTCGGCGCGGGCGCCACGCTGGCGGGCGTGGTGCCCGATGGCTGTTGCTGCCCCCAAAGCAAAAAGGCCACCGCGATCGCCGCCATCAGCGCCAACAATAATTGCCAGCGAAAGCGGTGGAAGAAACTCCGAGATGAGTTCATGGTTTGTTTTGGGGTTACCCCGCGGATTTTGTCACAAGGACCACCGCCAGGGTTAAAGCAAAGAAGATGACGCTAAGCACAATGGTCAGGTGGAAGAAGGTCTTTTCCAGGCCGCGGCGCGCACTAAACACCGCACCCATGTCAGAGCCTGTCAGGCCGCCCAAACCGGCGCCTTTGCTCTGCAATACCACGATGGCAATGAGCGCAATCGAGGTTATAATCAAGGCAATATCCAGATAAGTTTCCAAAGCGAACCTCCTCGCTGTGTTTTCGGTTTTGGCCTTGGGACGATCCAGGCGCCCCGATTATACCTTCCCCCAGTAGAATCGTCAAACCATGCCCGCTCCCTCTGAAATTGTGCTCGTTCTCCATAATCATACCCGCTTTTCCGACGGCACAGGCACTCACAAAGACCTCGCTCGGGCCGCCCTGCGCGCAGGCCTCGACGCGGTGATTGTGACCGACCACAACGTTTGGGTGCCCGAGGCCGAGGGCTATTATCGGGAAAACGGGCAGCAGGTGCTCTTGTTGGTGGGCGAAGAAGTCCACGATCGCACCCGCGAGCCCCAAAAAAATCATCTCTTGGTGTTGGGCGCTCATCGGGAAATGGCCCCCTTGGCCGCGGACCCTCAGGCCCTCATCCGGGCGGTGGCTCAAGCCGGGGGGCTGTCTTTTATCGCTCATCCTGTGGACCCTGCCGCGCCTTTGGTCCACGAGCCGGATATCTCATGGGTTGATTGGGATGTCGAAGGTTTTACCGGCCTGGAAATCTGGAATGCGCTGAGCGAGTTCAAGAGCCATCTGCAGACCCCTTGGCAGATTGTGTTTTACAGCCTGCTGTTTCACCAGGTCGCGGTGGGGCCTTTCCCCGAGGCGTTGCGCCGTTGGGATAGCCTCTTGGCCGCGGGCAAAACCGTGGTTGCCGTGGGGGGCGCGGATGCTCACGCCCTCAAGCGGCGCATCGGCCCGCTGACCATCACTCTGTTCCCCTATGAGAAACATTTTCGCGCCATCACCACCCATGTGTTGCTTGCGGAGCCCCTCAAGGGCGATTTGGCGCACGACAGGCGAGCCATCTATGCCGCGCTGCGGCAGGGGCGGGCCTTTGTGGGCTACGATTTGCCGGCCAGCACCCGAGGCTTTCGCTTCACAGCCATTGGCCGCAATGAAGAGGCCAACATGGGTGAGACCATTGCCTTAAACGGCGGGGTGACGCTCAAAATTCGCCTGCCCCGCAAAGCGGAATGCCGCTTGATTCGGCATGGCGAAGTGGTCCAGCGCTGGAAGGGCCGGGAAATTTGCACCCTGACCGTTACCCAACCAGGCGCCTACCGCGTCGAGGCTTACCTTCACGCGTGGGGGCGTCGGCGCGGTTGGATTTTTAGCAATCCCATCTACGTGCGGGCGCCTTGAGCGCCTTCCCCTGCCTCGAGAGTTGAATGGGCGCCGTTGCCCTGCAGCTCATTCGTGGGCGGGTTTCCCTTGGGAACCCCTCGAAGTTCTTTTGTAAGTTGGAGTATAATCACGATAAGGAACCATTCGTCTCGCGCACTGACTTGTGCAAGCCGATGGACTTGTCCAGTAGGCAGGCCTGACAAGCAACAGGCCCAACTTCCTGGGCAATGGATGTCGGGCAAGCGGTCAGGCAGCCACGCGTATTCACGCCCGTTTCGTTAGGAGTAAACCTATGGCCAGTGTAACTTTTGATCATGTGACCAAACGTTTCGGCGAAGTAACAGCCCTCAATGATTTGAGCATTCACGTCGAAGACAAAGAGTTTTTGGTCTTGGTCGGCCCGTCGGGCTGTGGCAAAACCACCGCCCTCCGTTGTCTGGCAGGGTTGGAAGAGGTCACCGAAGGGCAAATTCTCATCGGCGACCAGGTTGTCAACGACGTTCCCCCCAAAGACCGCGACATCGCGATGGTCTTCCAATCCTATGCGTTGTATCCGCACATGACCGTGTATGACAACATGGCCTTTGGGCTGAAATTGCGTAAGGTGCCCAAAGACGAAATCAAGCGCCGGGTGCACGAAGCCGCCGAGATTTTGGGCATCGAAAGCCTGTTAGACCGGAAACCGCGGCAGCTCTCGGGTGGGCAGCGTCAGCGGGTGGCCGTAGGACGGGCCATCGTGCGAAACCCGAAAGTCTTTCTCTTTGACGAGCCGCTTTCTAACCTCGATGCCAAACTGCGCGTGCAGACCCGCGCTGAAATCTCAAAACTGCACAAGCGCCTGCAAACCACGTTCATCTACGTCACCCACGATCAGGTCGAGGCCATGACCATGGCCGACCGGATTGCGGTGCTCAATCATGGGGTGTTGCAGCAAATTGATACCCCGCAAAACCTGTATGAGCGCCCGGCCAACATCTTCGTTGCAGGCTTCATTGGCTCCCCCGCGATGAACTTCTTCAAGGGCTACTTGCGTCAGTCCGATGGCCATTTTTACTTCGACGGCGGTTCCTTCCAAGTGCAAGTGCCCGACGAGCGCAAAGACCTCTATGGCGACTACGTAGATCGCCCAGTGATCTTGGGTGTGCGCCCTGAGCACATCCACCATCCCGATTATGCCCCTCATGGCATTTTCCCGCAGCCGGTCGAGGGCGACGTGGAAGTGACCGAATTGATGGGGAACGAAATTTTCGTCTACATGCGGAACGGCGAACATCAATTCGTGGCGCGGGTGGATCCGCGCTCAGATTACCGCATGGGCACCAAAGGCCAAGTCGTATTTGACATGAGCCAGATGCATCTCTTCGACCCTGAAACCGAGAAAGCCATTCGTTAAAGGCGCCCAAGGAGGCGTTGCCATGCCGTTCGATTACCTTGCACCCCTGCTTCAAAAGAACGATACGAAAATTGTCCTGCTGGTGATGGATGGTTTAGGAGGCCTGCCATTGGAAGCTGGCGGCCCCACCGAATTGGAATTTGCCCAAACCCCCAACATGGACCGCTTGGCCGCGGAAGGCACGTTGGGGCAGACAATTCCCATTCGCCCGGGCATTACCCCGGGCTCAGGCCCGGCCCATTTGGCCTTGTTTGGCTACGACCCCTTGCACCACCCCGTTGGGCGGGGCGTGCTTTCGGCTCTGGGCGTAGGCCTGGAAGTGCGGCCGGGCGATGTGGCCGCCCGCGGCAACTTCTGCACCCTGGATGCTGACGGCAACATTGTGGATCGCCGCGCCGGCCGCATCCCCAGCGAGGAATCCGCCCCGTTGGTGGAAAAACTGGCCCAAATTCGCATTCCTGGCGTTGAGGTTGAAGTGCGCCAGGTCAAAGAATATCGCTTTGTGGTGGTCATGCGGGGGCCAGGGCTCTCACCCGAATTGGCCGACACCGACCCCCAGCGCACCGGCGTGCCCCCGCTGCCTGTGCGCCCCTTGGCCGACACCCCCGAAGCGCGACACACCGCCGAACTTTTCAATCAATGGATTGCCGAAGCCCGCAAAGTGCTGGCCAATGAGCCTAAAGCCAATGGCGTCACCTTGCGAGGCTTTGCCACCGACCCGCAACTGCCCAATTTTGACGAGGCCTATAACCTGCGGGCAGCATGTGTGGCGGTTTACCCCATGTACAAGGGCGTGGCTCGCTTGGTCGGGATGGACATCATCCAATTTGAAGGCGAACACCCCGAAGATGAGTTCGCGGCCGTCGCCAAACATTGGGACGAATATGACTTCTTCTTCGTCCACATCAAAAAGACCGACAGCAAAGGCGAAGACGGCGATTTTGAAGGCAAAGCCAAAATAATCGAAGGCGTTGATGCCGCGCTGCCGCAGCTGTTGGCCCTCAAGCCTGATGTTTTGATGATTACCGGCGACCATTCGACACCCGCCAAATGGCGCAGCCACTCGTGGCATCCGGTGCCGTTTTTGTTGTGGGCGCCGGCCAGTGCGCGCCCCGATGCCCAAACCCAATTTGGTGAGACCGCCTGCGCGCAGGGCGGTTTGGGCACGTTCCAGGCTCACGATGCCATGCCATTGGCTTTGGCGCACGCGGGCCGGCTGGAAAAATTTGGCGCCTAACCCCCTGCTTGAAACACTGCGGGAGAAGGCCTGACAACGCAAAGGGCCTTCTCCCGTTTTGATTTAAGCCGATGCCTGGAGCAGGGCTTGCACTTTTTCCTCAAAGTAGGCCACAAACTGGCCGCTCCAATCGTGAGGTGCCCGGGTCGCCAGGGCAATTAGTGGCCGAGCTACCTCTTCGGGTGGTTGGAGCCGCCCTTCCTGGTGATAGGTGAGGAATTTTTGGTAGAGTTCCGAGGGCATGACCTCGCCGCCTTGTTCGCGGATTTGGGCTTGCATGGCCGTATCAACAATGCCCGGCCGAAAAGCCAGGGCGGTGATGGCGGGTTCCTCTACAGCGAGCACCGTGGCCAAATGATTGAGCGCGGCCTTAGAGGCGCAATATGCACCCCAAGTGGGGTAGGGGTTGACGGCCGCGCCACTGGAAATCAGCACCACGCGGCCGTGGGCTTCCCGCAAGAGGGGCAGGCTTTCGCGCAGCAAGGCCACCGCGGCCAGGAAGTTGACGCGCCAGTTGGTTTCCCACGCAGCAAGGTCGGCTTGGGCGATGGGCGCGATGGGGGAAAGGATGCCCGCGTTGTGGATGAGCGCATCAATGCGCCCGAAGGCTTCGCGCGCGGTTTGCACCATGCGGCGGGCTGTTGCAGGGTCAGCGATGTCGCCCGGCACGGTGAGGGCTTGCACGCCATCGCCGCGACAGGCCTCGGCAACCGCTTCCAGGGCTGCGGCGTTGCGGGCGTTGAGCACCAGTTGGATGCCCTGCCGCGCGGCTTCCCGCGCGGTGGCTGCCCCCAGCCCGCGAGACGCTCCGGTGAGAAGTAAGACAAAGTCGTTGGGCATAGTGACCTCCGAAGGGTGGGCGTTGCTTTGCTCGGTATTCCTTGTTATTGCGGCGGGTTATGCATCACGGAAGCATGTTGCACGTGTGGTAGTTTACCCGATGGGCGAGTTTTAGGGGGCTGTTTCTGCCTCTTTTGCGAGGCGTTGCAGGGCTTGCAGCACTTCGGCGCGCCACTGGGGCGCGGTTTTGATTTCCAGCCAATAGGCGCGGGTGCCGGTGCGCCAGGGCGGGGGCAGCGGACGC
>CAYLRJ010000085.1:0-7495 GCA_964386185.1 uncultured Anaerolineaceae bacterium | reverse complement strand
CCGCGGCATTGATGTCGGCTTCCTGATTCGCACCGACCGAGCCGAGATTTTGGATGTCAAACAATACGACGCCCCCGAGGGGCTGACGCCGCGGCCGCCGCTGGTGGTGCACCTGCGGGTGCAGGGCGGCAGCGCACCTTTTGAGGTGTATGCCATCGTCAACCACTTCACCTCGATGGCCGGCGGCGAAAAGGTCACCGAGCCGCGACGCTTGGCCCAGGCCCAATGGAACTTGGAAGTCATCCGCCGCATCCGTCAGGCCGACCCCCAGGCGCGCATCATCCTGATGGGCGACCTGAATTCGTACTTCGATTCGGCCCCCATCAACGCGTTGCGGGAAGGCGGGCTGATGCACGTCATGGACGGCATGGACGCGGTTTCCCGCTACACCTACATCTACAAAGGCGAAGTGCAAACGCTGGACCACATCTTGGTGACGCCCGACCTGGATGCGCTGCTGCTGAAGGTGGCAGTCTTCCACGCCGACGCCGATTACCCGCCCCCGCCGCCCGACGACACCTCGCCCATCCGCAAATCCGACCACGACCCGGTGGTGGCGTGGTTCCGTCTGCCCTGACTTCCCCCCAAGCGCTCTTCCCTTAAACCAACAAGCGCCCACGAAAGGGCGCTTGTTGGTTTCTTTCACCCATCGGCTGCACGAGCCGGGGCAGCGGCCTCGGCCAGCCCCCCGCGCCAGAAAAACCACCAGTAAAGAAACACCGCAACCGAATAGAGGCTAATCGTGCCCAGAAAAGGCAAAGCAAAACCATAACGCGCTTGAAGCCAGCCCGAAACCGTAGGGCTAAAAGCCCAACCAAAATTCCACGAAAGGCTCACCAAACTGGCCACCGTGGCGCGGGCGCTGGGCTCAACATGCTCCATGACAAAGGTCTGATAGACCGGGCCGCTCATATTCATCAAAGCCAAACGCACCAAATAGGCCGCCGCGCTCAACCAAAACCACGGAGAAAACCCCAAAATAATGAGAAAAGGAATCGAAAGCCCCTGGGTCAGCACCACCAGGGGAATCTTGCCGATGCGGTCAGCCAAAGGTGGGGCAATGAGCAACCCCACCCCCATCGCCAGTGCGCCCCACGCAAACAACGACCCAATCACTTGATCAGGCTGGTGATGCACCTCGCGGAAAAACAAATTCATAAAAGGCATAATCAACCCTGCCCCAATGGAAGTGATAAGCATCGGCAAAATCAATTTGGTCAACAACTTCGGATGCTCAGCCGCATACGAAAAAGGGGCAAACAACGACCGAGCCTCTCGCGGCAGCGGGCGCTCACGCAAGAAGGCCAAGGGCAACAAAGCCAATAAAGACAAAGCCGTTGTCACCAACAGCGCGCCGCGATAGGCCCCCGGCGCGGTGGGCGAAAAGCCCTGCCAGTGGGCAATCCACGAAGGGAGATAACCTCCCAGCCAATTGCCCACAAAAGCCGAGGCCATCTGGAGCCCCGAACTAAAGCTAAAGAGATAAGTGCGCTCTTTCTCGCCGCTGTTTTCCATGAGGAAGGGGGCCATGCTCACCCCTAACAGGCTCTGCCCCATGCCCGAAAGCGCGCTCATCGCAAAAAGCATGCGCTCTGCAGGGAACATCACCATCCCCAACACAGCCAAACTGACCGTCGCGGTGCCAATCAGCAGTGAGCGCTTGCGCCCCAGCAAATCGGCCAAATACCCCATTGGCAAGGCAGCAAACAAGGCCGCCAAACTGCTGGCCGTAATCAACCGCCCAACCAGGGCATTATCGTACCCCAGGCTGACCACATAGAAGTTGAACAACAGGCGAAAGACCCCCATCGAAGCGCCCGTCAACATCACGCTGGTGAGATACAAACGCGCGTTGGGGCTAAAAGCCTGCAACCGGGCAGCATAGTCTTGGAGATTGCGGGAAATTTTACGGCAATGTGTGGCAAGCGTCATTGAATCCTCCAAAGCAAAGGGAACCCCACCTCCAACAAGGCATGGCAACAAGCGCAAACCGCCCTGGGCTCACTGCCCGCGTAAGAATGCTTCCAGTTGGGCCAGCAGAGCCTCGACTTGCTGCAGACGCGCGGCGTAGCGCTTTTCGCCCTCTTCCAGGGTGAGATAGACCAACCCCGCCAAACGCAACGCATGGAGATGATGCACTACCGTGGGCGGACGCAGACGAAGCCGTTTGGCCAACTGGGTCGGCGTGTGGGCGCCCTCGGCCAAATAGCGCAGGATGCGCAGACGGGTAGGGTCGGCCAAAGCCCGCAGGCCTAACAGCAGCGCGTCGGGCACTTCCTCACCAGGAACCAACGACGCGCCTTCCGGCCGCGCGCCAAACACCAGCAAGCCGGTATCTTCACCCAGGCGCCGAAAGACCACCAACGGCGAAAGCCAAAACGAAGGCGCTAACACCAAACGCTCGGCCTGCTCGGCTTCGGGCAAACGCACGCCTTGCGTCAGGGTCACCAGCAGCGTGGTCAAAGGTTGCTGAGCGGCTTGGCCGCGGGCACGCTGCACCGCCTCTGCAAGCCACGGCCGCAGGCGGTTTTCCTCTTCGGCAAAGAAAACACGGCGATAAGATTTCAGCGCCGCCACCAAGGCTTCGGCAAAGGTTTCGGCTTGCGCCCAAATCTCCAAACGGCGCCGCAAAGCCGCGCGCTTCAGAGGGTGAGGGTGTGCGGCAAAGGCCTGGTGTAAACGCTGTAAATCGGCCTCGTGCCAGGCGTGGCGTTGGGCAACGGTGGTGAAAATCTGTCGGGCCTCGGGAGGCGTATCGGGGGCGAGGAACACCTCGGGCAGGCGACGCTGCGGCGGCAGGGCTTCCAGCGCTTGGATGACCGTGTCGGCCTGTTGAGGCGCGGGAAGCGTGGCCACCCACGGGAAGGGGAAAGGCAAAGCCGTCGCCAGGTCTTCCAAAACCGCGCGATGGCGCTCAGGAACCCGCGCCCGTACCCCGGCGGCCCAGGCCTTGCGAAGCCCAAAGTCCTTGGGATGGTGCAAGACGTAAAGGCTGGCAAAAAAATCATAGGCTGTGCCTTCTTGCCAAATGAGCGTTGTCATCTCGCCCTCCGCAGTTAGATGATTATCTCGCGTGTTAGATTATAATCTAACATACCACCCCTGGCAAGCCTTCGCGTGTGCTTGTGCTCTGACAAACACCACGCGCGAACCTCCTGCATGCGGCCGCCCTCCAAACCGCCTGGGGGCGGCGCGCAACCCCGAGTCAGCGTTGGCAGCTGGCGCCTCTTCGCACGGGCTGGTGCCGCGCACCGAGGCCAGCGCTTCCATCGCCCCCATGCGTTGGCAGCGCGGTGGTGGGCTCACTCTCCGCGGCAGGCTTTCTGGCTGCCGTTGGGCCTCACCACGAGCAAAGGTGCGCGCCTCTCAAAGGCATACCGCTGCCAGGGGGCAAAAGCAAAAGCCCCGGGTTCTCCCGGGGCTCAGCACGCTTTCTGTTTCTGAGGCGCCTTAGGCGATTTCCACCACCGCGCCGGCGGCTTCCAGCTTCTTCTTGGCCTCTTCCGCGGCCTCTTTGCTCACGGCTTCGAGGATCTTGGAGCCAGGGGTTTCGGCCACGGTCTTGGCCTCTTTCAGGCCCAGCGAGGTGAGTTGGCGGATAGCCTTGATGACCTCAATCTTCTTGGGGCCGGTTTCCTTGAGGATGACGTCGAATTCGGTCTTTTCCTCTTTGGCTTCTTCTTCAGCAGCGCCCGCGCCGGGCATGGCGGCCACGGCCACCGGGGCAGCAGCGGAAACGCCCCATTTTTCCTCAAGCAGTTTGACCAGTTCGGCGGCTTCCATAACGGTCAACGCGCTCAGTTCTTCAACCAGTTTTTCCAAATCAGCCATGATTTGTTGCCTCCTTCAAAAAGTTTCAGATTTCGTAGCAGATGAGATGGTTTATCAAGGGGTAAGCGATTAGGCTGCCGTGGGGGCTTCCTTTTCGCTGTAGGCTTTGAGCACAGCGGCCACCTGACGGCCAGGTTCGGCCAGGAGCCGAGCCAGTTGGCTGGCAGGCGCCATGATGGTGCCCAGCAGTTGCGCCCGCATCACGGGCAACGGCGGCAGCGAGGCCAAGGCTTTCACCTCGTCGGCGGTAATCATTTGTTGGCCTAAGAAGCCAGCCTTCACCTTGACGGCCTCATTGCCCTTGGCAAAGTCCACAATGGCTTTGGCCACTGCGGGCGGATCTTCCAGGGCAAAGGCAATCGCGGTGCTTCCCGCCAGGGCTTCTTCTGGAATCGGATAGCCCGCTGCCTCAAAGGCGCGTTTGAGCAGGGTGTTTTTTGCCACCATAAAGCGGCCACCCGCTTCGCGTACGGCGTTGCGGAGGGTTTCGATTTGCGCCACAGTCAAGCCTGTGTAGGTGGTGATTACCACCGCTTGGCTATCACCGAGCAACGCTTCGTACTGCGCTACCAATGCTTGTTTGCGTTCTCTGGTTAGTGCCAAACGCGGTCACCTCCTTTCGTTAGGATGTTCCCCAAAGATGGGGAAAAACAAACGGTCTTTGCCTCGCCGAAGAAGCAAAGACCGCGCGACATCCCCAGGGGTGTCGTCTGTCTTCACCTCGGCAGGGAATTAAGCCCGCAGGCACCTGCTTTCTTCGGCGAAGCCAACCGTTATGCACTTGTGAGGTTTCCCGAGCCCTATTCAGGCACTTCCATTGCTTGGGCTTGGGAAGGATCAACTTTGATGCCGGGGCCCATGGTGGGGGCCAAGGCAATGCGCTTGATGTAGGTACCTTTGGCCGCTGCGGGGCGCGCTTTTTTGACTGCGTCCACCACCACGGCCATGTTTTCATACAGTTTCTTTTCGTCAAACGAAACTTTGCCAATTGGGACGTGCAAGTTGGCGCCTTTGTCTACCCGGAATTCGACCCGGCCGGCTTTGGCCTCTTTGACGGCGCGCGGGATGTCTTCCGCAGGCACCAGTGTGCCGGCCTTGGGGTTGGGCATCAACCCTCGGGGGCCCAAAATGCGGCCCAGGCGGCCGATTTTGCCCATCATGTCGGGGGTGGCGATGGCGACGTCGAAGTCCGTCCAGCCTTGCTGGATTTTCTGAATCAGCTCGTCGTCTTCGGCCACGTAGTCGGCGCCGGCTTCTTTGGCCAATTTTGCGCCTTCCCCTTGGGCAAAGACCAACACTTTGACGTCTTTCCCCAAGCCGTGGGGCAACACGACGGTGCCCCGCACCTGCTGGTCGGCGTGGCGGGGGTCCACCCCCAAGCGCATGTGCAGTTCCACCGTGGCGTCAAAATTGGCGTAGGAGGTCTCTTTGACCAGTTTGATGGCTTCTTCAGGGGAATACAGCCGCTGACGGTCAATCTTTTTGGCGGCTTCCAGGTATTTTTTTCCTCGTTTCGGCATGGGTTCCTCCTGGTGGTACGAACGGGCGGCTTGCGCCCTCCCACGGGATTAGTCAACCACCTCGATGCCCATGTTACGGGCGGTGCCTTCGATCATGCGCATGGCAGCCTCGATGTCATGGGCGTTGAGGTCTTTCATTTTGATTTCGGCGATTTCCCGCACTTGTTCGCGGGTGACGGTGCCCACTTTTTCCCGATTGGGCACCGAAGAGCCTTTTTCGATGCCGGCGGCTTTTTTGAGCAACACCGACGCGGGCGGGCTCTTCAGTTTGAAGGTAAATGAGCCGTCGCTGTAGATGAAAATCTCAGCCGGGATAATCTCGCCCATCTTGTCGCGCGTTTTGGCGTTGTATTCTTTGCAAAACGCCATCAAGTTGACGCCGTGGGGCGCCAGCGCGGGGCCGATGGGCGGCGCCGGGTTGGCCTTGCCGGCTTCGATTTGCAACTTGACCACTGCCTTGAGTTTCTTTGCCATGATTTGCTCCTTATCGTGGTTTTAGCGGGCTTGGTTTGGGAAGCCCTCCCACACCTAACCCAGGGGTTAGGCTTTTTCCACTTGCAGGAAATCCAACTCGACGGGCGTTTCCCGCCCAAAGAAGTTAATCAACACGCGCACTTTGCCGCGTTCCATGTCAATCTCTTCCACGGTGCCGCGGAAGTCGTGGAACGGGCCTTCGACGATGCGCACCCGCTCTCCGGGGCGGAAGGTGACTTTGACCCGCGGGGTTTCCGATTCCATCCGTTTGAGGATTTGCGCCACTTCTTCGGGGCGCAAAGGGGTGGGCTCGTCGCCCATGCCTACAAAGCCGGTCACACCCGGTGTGTTGCGTACGACGTACCAGGAATCTTCCGTGAGGATCATGTTGACCAAGATGTATCCCGGGAAAATGCGGCGCTCCACCACACGGCGTTTGCCGTCTTTGACTTCGATTTCTTCTTCCGTGGGGACGACCACGTCGAAGATTTTATCTTTCATGCCCATGGATTCGATGCGCTGCTCCAGATTGTGGCGCACTTTGTTTTCGTAGCCGGAGTAGCAATGCACGACGTACCACGCGCGGCCGTCGTCGGCTTCGGCTTCACCCACTTCAGGTGTTTCGGCGTCTTCTGCGCCAACAGGAGCCGGCTGCATCTCTTCTTGTGGCTGAGGGGCATCCTCAGTTTGGGGCGCCACGTGTTCCGCGTCCATTTCCATCACGACCTCACCAAAGGGGCTCAGGCTAACCCAAGATCAGAGCGAACAAGCGGGTGAAGAGCCAGTCGAAGAAGCCCAAGAAAGCCGCCATGAAGACGGTCACCACGGTGACCACGACGGTCAGGCGCCAGGCTTCTTCGCGAGTAGGCCAACTCACTTTTTGCAGTTCGCCGCGCGTCTCGTAGAAAAGCCGTTGGAAGAAATTGCGTTGTTTCCGCGTCGAACGCTTGGCAGGCCGTGCGCTGGTGGTCGTCCGCGCGGGGGGCTTTTTTGCCGCTGCGGGCGCGGCTGCGGTGGCGGAAGCAGCCTGCCGTTTGGCTGCGGCCGCGGCTTTGCGCTCTTTCCGGGTCATCTTTTTCTTCTTAGCCACGCGCAACTCCTTACAAAAGGGCTGTGCAAAGCACGCCTTACTTACGGATAAAACGCCGCCCTAACAGCGGCGTCATCCAAAGGCAGGCCAGGAGGGACTCGAACCCCCAACCGCCGGTTTTGGAGACCGGTGCTCTTCCAAATTGAGCTACTGGCCTACGACATGGGTGGGATGGGAGCCATCCCACCCATGATTATACCACGGCTCAGCGGGTTTCCCGGTGCAAGGTGTGCCGACGGCAGCGCGGGCAATATTTGCGCAATTCCAACCGCGCCGGGTCATTGCGCCGGTTTTTCTCGGTGGTATAGTTACGCTCTTTGCACTCAGTGCAAGCCAGCGTAATCACAATCCGCACACCTTTTTTCTTCGCCATAATTCACCTTTACGTCAGTCCAGAATCTCGGTGACCACACCGGCACCGACGGTCAAACCACCCTCGCGGATGGCAAATTTGCTCCCTTGCTCCAGCGCAACCGGCTTCAGCAGTTCCACTTCCAGGTTCACATTGTCCCCGGGCATCACCATCTCTACCCCGTCCGGCAATTTGATCGTCCCTGTTACATCCGTCGTCCGAATGTAG
>CAYLRJ010000084.1:0-5136 GCA_964386185.1 uncultured Anaerolineaceae bacterium | reverse complement strand
CATCTACTGGCGCGGCCGCTATCGCTTCGGCAACATCCCCCTCGTCAACTACCTGCCGCGCCCCTGGCGAGACAAACTCGCGCCCCACGTCCGCATCTACACCCGCCGCGACCTGGAACGCCTCTTTGCAGGGCTGCCTGTGCGTTTCGTCCACCGCACGGTGATTTTCGGCGCCTACGATAACATCATCGCCCGCTTCCCGCGGCTGGGGCGGCTGCTGCGCGGCTTCCTGCAAACCCTGGAGCGCACGCCCCTGCGGTGGTTTGGCCTCTCGCATTTCTGGGTGGTCGAAAAAGTGTGAAACCCACCCACGCCAGCATCCAACCTATTCTCGGCTATAATTGAGCCACGGCAAGACCAACCCCGGCCTGAAACCCAGGCCTTTCAGGAGCAAATTTCATGACCGCCAACGAAAAGCTTCAACGCCTCAAAAACTTGTTAGGTGAAGTTTGGGACCTCAACATGGCCGCCGCCGTGTTGGGATGGGACCAGGAAACCTACATGCCCCCCGGAGGCGCGGCAGCCCGCGGCCAGCAGTTGAGCACGTTGAGCCGCCTGGCACACGTCAAATTCACCGCCGAGGAAATCGGCCAACTTTTGGAAGACCTCACCTCAGAAGCCGCAGCCTGGGACCCTGACTCCGACGATGCCCGCCTGGTCAAGGTTGTGCAACGCGACTATCTCAAAGCCACCAAGGTGCCTTCCGACTTTGTCGCAGAAAGCAGCAAAGTGGCTTCCCTGGCCATCATGGCCTGGCGAGAGGCCAAGGCCAAGTCCGATTTCAGCATCTTCCAACCGCACCTGCAGCGCATCGTAGAACTGCGACAGGAATACGCCAACTTCTTCGCCCCCTACGAGCATGTCTATGATCCTCTGTTAGACGACTTCGAACCCGGCTTGAAAACCGCCGACGTCCAACGCATCTTCGACGCCCTGCGCCCCCAACAAGTGGAGCTCATCCGCGCAATTGCCGCACGCCCTCAAGTGGACGACGCCTTCTTGCACCAGCCCTTCGACGAACACCAACAATGGGATTTCGGCGTCGAAGTCATCACCAAATTTGGCTACGATTGGCAACGCGGCCGACAAGACAAATCAACCCACCCCTTCACCACCAGTTTCAGCATCAACGACGTCCGCATCACCACCCGCATTGACCCCAACTACCTGGGCACCGGCCTGTTCGGCACCATGCACGAATGCGGCCACGCGCTCTACGAACAAGGCATTGACCCCGCGCTGGAACGCACCCCCTTAGGGCACGGGGCCTCTTTGGCCATCCATGAATCGCAATCGCGGCTGTGGGAAAACCTGGTCGGGCGCTCACGGCCCTTCTGGGAACACTTCTACCCCCGCCTGCAAGCCACCTTCCCAAGCCAATTGGGCAACGTAGACCTGGAAACCTTCTACAAAGGCATCAACCGCGTGCAGCCTTCGCTCATTCGCACCGAGGCCGACGAAGCCACTTACAACCTACACATCATGCTGCGCCTGGAATTGGAAATCGCCCTCATGGAAGGCAGCGTCGAAGTTAAAGACCTGCCCGAAGTGTGGAACGCCAAAATGCAAGAATACCTGGGGCTCACACCACCGGATGACGCCCACGGTGTTTTGCAAGACATTCACTGGTCTATGGGCTCCATTGGCTACTTCTCCACGTATGCTTTGGGCAACCTGATTTCCGCGCAACTGTGGGAACGCATCGAGCAAGACGTGCCCAATCTGGAAGGTCAAATTCGCCGCGGCGAATTTGGCGACCTGTTGGCGTGGCTGCGGGAACATGTCCACCGCCACGGCGCCAAATTCGAGCCCCAAGAACTTGTCCAGCGCATTACCGGCACCGGCATTGACCCCGCGCCTTACATGCGCTATCTGCGCACCAAATACGGCGAAATTTACGGCCTCTAACCCTCCGCCCAAAGCCCAGCACACCAAGCCGAAGCGCGGGCTGATGCCTCGCGCTTCGGCTTTTGCTTTACCCGCGCGGTTGCTCAAACCGCCTCTGGCACTGGCTCGGCCAAATCTTGCGCCAGGGTCACGGCCACCAAAATAATCACTGCGCCGATAATCTGCACTGGGGTCAAGCGTTCCCCCAAAAACACATAAGCCAAGACGGCCGTCATGACCGGCTCCAGCGTGGCCAACAAATTGACCAGGCTGGCCGGCAGGCGTGACAAAGCGTGGTTGTAAAACCCAAAGCCCACGAGCGTGGGCCCCAATGACAATGCTAAAAGCCATCCCCAGCCGGCCAGCGGCAATTGCGGCACCAGGCTACGGAACGCGCTCGCCTCGCTCATCTGCCAGGCCACCAGGTTAAACGCCCCCTGGAAAACCGCGGCCCCGACAAAGGTAAAAAACAACGACTGCCACGGGTCGAGGCCCCGTTGCCCAGCCGCCCGCCCTGTCAGGCTATAGGCGGCAAACAGCAGGCCAGAAAACAGCCCCAACCAAATGCCGGCAGCGTTCACCGCCCAATGATCGGTCGCGTAGGCCCCCGAAACCAGCACGCATCCCCCCAGGCTGGCAATCACCGCCAACACTTTGCGCAGCGTCAAAGATTCACCAAACAACCACCACGCCAACACCGCAGTGAAAGCAGCAGAGCTATACAACAACACGGTTGCAACCGCCGCCCCATTGGCCTGCACCGAATAGACCCACACGACGTGAAACAGCGCCAACACCAAGCCATAAAATGCCAAAAAGCCCCATTGCGAGCGTGGCAGCCGAAACGTGGACGCCCGCCGCCACCAAAACCACCCACCCAACGCCAAGGCCCCCAACAAATCACGCCACCACGCCAACAACAGCGGGGGCATCGCATAGACCGTCACCAAGGTGCGGATGAGAATACCCGTGAAAGCCCAAAGGGTAATGGCGAGAATGGCAACCATGTAATCTCGAAGGCGCGACATTGTTTCCCTTTCACACAGTGCAGCAAAACACCCCCCGCCCACCCAAACCTCGCCCAGGGCTTTGAACAGCCCATGACGGCAGGGGCGCAGGGGGAAATCCGCTTGCCAACGCGAGACGGTCAGGTCCGCGGGCTCTGACGTCCCGAGCGCACCCTCGTGCGGCCGGACGCCTGACACGGACGCCAAAAGACAATCGGCAGGGCCTCAGCGCAGATGCCAGCCCAGGCCCAGCCTGTCCAAAGCGCGCTCGGGTTTCGCCTGGCCCGCGCGGCGAGGTCTTGGGGCTTGGGCGCCCCGTCCTCGGGCAAGCGGCCGAGCGGCCCCGACAGTCGGCCGGTGAAAGGCCGCCAACACAAAGTGTAGGCCCCGCCCCGGCCCTGAGACCACGCGCCTCGGGCAAACCCTCGGTTTTGGCGCTCAGCTTCAGCCAAAGGGCAGCCCATCAACCAAACGCAACTCCTCAACCCAACAGCCGCCAAACGCTTGGCGACCCACCTGGTCAAATCTCTGGCTATGCGAATAACCTATCCGCATAGCCCCTCAAAATGCAACCGTGCTCGCCCACGCACACTTCACGCCTCGGCCGCAGGCAAGCCCAACGCCCGCAAAATCAACTTCGCGCGGGCCTCCATCTTGCCTCGCTCGCGCTCTTCGGCAAAAACGGCCAACAGGTCTTCTAACGCCAAGCGAAAACCCGGATACGGCTGCCCTTGCAAACGCGCCGCAGCGACATCGGCCAAGGCCATCAATTTTCGGCAACGCCGACTGCTGGTGTAACGCACCTCACGCAGCCGGCCATCTTCAACCTGGCCAAAAAACGCAACCTTGTGCCCGCCTTCCTGGGCCTCGCCCAGCAAGCGATACCCCTCGGGCGGAGCGTCAACCCGCCAGCGCAGCCCTTGCCGATGATAATCTGCTACCTTCATCACGCACTCTCCTTAGGCGTGGGCGCCCTGGGCGGGTTACGCCTTCGCGCAGTCTTCTTCCAGCGCTTGCACCTTTGCCCGCCGGCGGGCATGGCGCGCCGAGCCGCCGGTTTCCGCCGCCAGGAACGCGGCCACGATTTCCCGCGCCAGCTCGGTGCCAATGATGCGCCCGCCCATGCAGAGCACGTTCATGCCGTCGTGTTCCACACCCTGATGCGCGGAATAGGTGTCGTGGCACACCGACGCGTAGATGCCTTTCATCTTGTTCGCGGCCATGCTCATGCCCACGCCAGAGCCGCACATCAGGATGCCGCGGTCGGCCTCGCCGCGCTGAATCGCCCGGCCGACCGCGCGGGCAAAATCTGGGAAATCCACCGAATCGAGGCCATCGGTGCCAAAATCCAACACCTCATGCCCTGCGGCCTGCACGGCCTCGATCACCGCTGCTTTCAGCGGGAAGCCACCATGATCACAACCAATGGCCACTTTCATTGCACGACCTCTCCTTTGCCACAAATGCGCTTGGCTTGCGCACGGTCTCAACGGGCAGCCGCCAAGACCTCCTTGGCCTTGGCCACGACGGCTTCGACAGTAAAGCCGAGTTTCTCCATGACCACCGGGCCAGGGGCCGAAGCGCCATAGCGCTCGATGGAAAGCACCGCGCCACGGCAGCCCACCCAGCGCTCCCAGCCCAGGCGCACGCCGGCTTCCACCGCCACGCGGGCCGAAACATCCTCTGGGAGCACACTGGCCTGATAGGCGGGGTCTTGCGCTGCGAAGAGTTCCCAACTGGGGAAGGAAACCACCCGCACGCCGATGCCCTCCGCGGCCAGCCGTTCGGCTGCAGCCACCACCAACCCCACCTCAGAGCCCGAAGCCATCAGGATGACCTCCGGCTCGCCGAAATCGGCCAGCACATACGCGCCGCGCGCCAGCCCTGCGGCCGGGGCAAAGCGGCTGCGGTCGAGGGTGGGCATGGCCTGACGGCTGAGGATGAGCGCCACGGGGGCGTCGTGTTGCTGCACGGCCACCTTCCAGGCCTCCACGGTTTCGTTGGCGTCGCCCGGGCGGATGACGATGAGGTTGGGCAGCGCCCGCAGCGCGGCGAGGTGTTCCACCGGCTGGTGGGTAGGGCCGTCTTCGCCCACGCCGATGCTGTCGTGGGTGAAAATCCAGATGTTGGGGATGTGGGAAAGCGCGGCAATGCGCAGCGCGCCGCGCAGGTAGTCGGAGAAGACGAGGAAGGTCGCGCCAAAGGGCTTGAGGCCGCCGTAGAGCGCGATGCCGTTGAGAAT
>CAYLRJ010000083.1:0-6376 GCA_964386185.1 uncultured Anaerolineaceae bacterium | reverse complement strand
TGGTACGCACAGGAAAACCGTGGGAGCCCAAGTTAGCCATGCCGCGTAACCGCTAAGGGGCTGGAACATCGTCACCGAGCGACAAAAAGATTTTCCAAGCCGCCATCTGCAGCAGTTGAGCGGCAAAGGAGAGATTTTGTTTCCCCTCCTCCCTTGACAAAAACATAGTTGTCTCTCCCAAAGGGCGAGGCAAGGGGGCGCCAAGCAACCAGGTAACTAAGTAACCAGGTAACCAAGCAACCAAGCAACCCAACGAGCGCCTGCGCAAATCGCGGTTGACTTTTTCCCCAAGATGGCTATAATAAAAATGAAAGCAAAAGAGACGCGAGGGCGTGTTTTTTGCTTTCCAGTCTTAGTAACGCGCGTTACTACGCGCTTTTGCACGCTGCGGCCCGCCACAATAGCCACCCGACCACGCCGCTTCCTGCTCGCCTTCCCCTTTCTGCCCCTCTTCAACCTCACCATCGCACCGCCTCAGCCCTACGCTCAGAGCCCACACTTCCCTCCACTATTTTTAGTAACGCGCGTTAGCAAGGGTGCCCTTATGTCCTCTTCCCCTAAACGTTCCACTTCCTATGACGTTGCCCGTTTGGCCGGCGTTTCGCGCACCACGGTCTCGCTGGTGCTCAACAACGCGCCCAATGCCCACATCAGCCCTGAAACCCGCCAGCGCGTCCTCGAGGCCGCTCGCCAACTCCACTACTACCCCCACGCGTCGGCGCGCCGCCTCGCCCAGGGCAAAACCGCTACCGTCGCGCTGGTGTGGCACCGCGGCCCCGACGCGGATTACCGCGACGCTTTCCTGCCCGCACTCCTCCAGGGCATCACCCGCGCACTGCGCCAACATGGCTATCACCTCATCTTCCGCCCGCTGGAGCCCAACGAGCCCGACGACGCCTTCCTGGAACTCGCCCAGGGGCGCCATGCCGACGGCCTGATCCTTTCCGGCCCGCGAACCGATTCCCCCTACTTGGAAGCCCTGCACCAGGAAGGCTTCCCCTTGGTGCTGCACGGCCAGTTGCCCGAGAGTGACATCCCCTGGGTGGATGTGGACAACCGCCAAGGCGCTCGCCAGGCCACGGAGCACCTCCTCGGCCTGGGGCATCGCCGCATCGGCATGATTACCAACGCGCCCCTCGATTATGTGGCCAGTCGCCAACGCCTGGAAGGCTACCGCGAAGCCCTGCTCGCGGCGGGCGTCACCCCCAACGAGGATTGGGTGCAGTGGGGGAATTTCGACGAGGAAAGCGGCTATCGCGCGATGCAAAAACTGCTGGCCTGCTCGCCGCGCCCCAGCGCGGTCTTCGTCGCCAGCGATATGGTGGCTTTGGGCGCACTCAAAGCCGTGTGGGATGCCGGCCTCAATGTCCCGCGGGATATGGCCATTGTGGGCTTCGACGATCTCACGACGACGCGCTTTACCATTCCTCCGCTGACCACCGTTCGGGTGCCGGCATTTCGTTTAGGGCAAGAGGCGGGCAATTTGCTCATGGAAATCATTGCCCGCGGCTCTGCAACGCGTCCCCATGTGTTACTGCAAACCTCGCTGATTGTCCGTGATTCCTGCGGCGCGTCCGCAACTGCAAAAGGAGGTGAATCGTCCCAAGTGTGAGACTCGTTTCCCCCTCGTTGTTCCCGTCCGTTCCTTGCGCATAGAAAAGGAGGAGGTCCATGTTTCGCTATCGCAAAGCGATGGTTGTTTTGAGTGTGTTGCTCGCGTTGAGCATGGTGTTGGTCGCCTGCGGCCAGCAGACCGTGACCGTCACCGTGCCCGTCGAGCGCACCGTTGAAGTGACCGTGCCCGTAGAACGCACGGTCGAGGTCACCGTACCCGTCCAGGCGCCCAAAGGCACCATCACGGTGATGGGCGTGTGGGGCGGCGATGAGCGCGTCGCCTTCCAAGACGCGGTGCAACCCTTCACCCAAGACACCGGCATTGGTGTGGCGTTCGAAGGCACGCGCGACCTTTCGGCCGTGCTCACCACCCGCGTCCAGGCTGGGAACCCGCCCGATATTGCCATTCTGCCCAACCCTGGCTTGCTCTATGAGCTCGCCAAAGAGGGCCATTTAGTGCCTTTGGATTCCTTCATGGATGTGGACAAAGTCAAAAACGACTACGGTCAATCGTGGGTTGATTTGGCCAGTTACGATGGCCACCTCTACGGCATTTTCTACAAAGTGGCCATCAAGAGCCTGGTCTGGTATGACCCCAAGGCTTTTGCTGCCAAAGGCTATCAAGTGCCCAAGACGTGGGATGAGATGATGGCCCTTTCGGACCAGATCGTGGCCGACGGCGGCACGCCCTGGTGCATTGGTCTGGAAAGCGGCGCGGCCAGCGGCTGGCCTGGCACCGACTGGATCGAAGACATCATGCTCCGCACGGCGGGGCCCGAAATGTATGACAAGTGGGTACGCCATGAAATTCCCTGGACCGACCCAGTGGTCAAAAACGCGTGGGAGATTTTCGGCAAAATTGCGCGCAACGACAAATATGTCTGGGGCGGCACGCAGGGCGAATTGAACACCAACTTTGGCGATGCGCCGCGGCCGCTGTTTGACAACCCGCCGGGCTGCTACATGCACCGCCAGGCTTCGTTCATCACCAGTTTCTTCCCCAAAGGGTTGAAACCGGGTGAAGATTACGACTTCTTCGTGCTGCCGCCCATTGACGAGAAATGGGGCACGCCTGCGCTCATCGCTGGCGATGTCATCGTGATGCTCAACGACACGCCCGAAGTGCGCCAGTTTGTGGAATACCTGGCCAGCGCCAAGCCGCAGGAAATCTGGGCAGCCAAGGGCGGCTTCATCTCGGCTAACAAGCAAGTCAGCCTGGATGCTTATCCCGATGCGCTGACCCGCAAGATGGCCGAGGCCATCATCAACGCCAAAGTCGCCCGCTTCGACGGCTCCGACCTGATGCCCCCCGCGGTGGGCGCCGGCGCGTTCTGGACCGGCATCTTGGACTACGTCGGCGGCACCGACCTTGACACCGTGCTCCAAGATATCGAAGCCGCAGCCCAAGACGCCTACAAACCGTAACCGGCTCACACAAAGGGGCGGCCCGCGTGGGTCGCCCCTTTTTCGTCGGTCGCTCGTAAGGAGGGGTTCATGCACTGGCGAAAATCATGGGTGGCCTGGCTCTATCTTGCCCCCGCGCTGCTGATCGTGACGGCTTATTTGGTGTACCCTACCTTGGCCACCCTTTATTACAGCTTCCTGGACGCGCACGGCCAGCAATTCGTGGGGCTGGAAAATTACAAATGGGTCTTCACCTCCAGCGCCATGCACGTCGCGTTCCGCAACAATTTGTTGTGGATTGTGGTCTTCACCAGCGCGACCGTGGGTTTGGGGCTCGTGTTGGCTGTGATGGCCGACCGAGTGCGCTATGAATCGCTCGTCAAATCAGCCATCTTCCTGCCGATGGCGATTTCGTTTGTGGGGGCTGGCGTCATTTGGCTGTTCATGTACGCGTATCGCCCGGCCAACGTCCCTCAAATTGGCGTGCTCAACGCCATTTGGGTCAACGTTTTCCATCATGACCCTGTGGGTTGGCTGACCAACCGCTCCATCAACAACTTCGCGCTCATTGCAGTGGGGGTCTGGATTTGGACCGGCTTCAACATGGTCATCCTCTCTGCGGCTTACAAAAACATCCCCAAGGAGCTGCTGGAAGCCGCACGCGTTGACGGCGCTACTGAATGGACCATTTTTTGGAAAATCGTGCTGCCGTTGATGAAACCCACCCTGGCCGTGGTGGTCACCACCATGATTATCAACGTCCTCAAGGTCTTCGACATTGTGTATGTGATGACCAACGGCAATTACGGCACCGAGGTGATGGCCAACCGCATGTACAAAGAAATGTTCCACTACTACAACTTTGGCCGAGCCAGCGCCATTGCCGTGGTGCTCTTGTTGGCAATCATTCCGGTGATGCTGGTCAACAACCGTCGTTTCCGGGAACAGGAGGCGCAATAATGGTGACGCGAGCCCTTCGTTGGTTGGCCCGTCTTCCTTTGCATGTGATTCTCATCGCGGCTGCTGTGGTGTGGATGATACCCACCGTAGGGCTGTTCATCAGTTCGCTGCGCCCCCCCGACGCAGTGATGCGCACCGGCTGGTGGACGGTTTTCACCCACCCCTTTGATTTCACCCAATTCACCCTGCAAAACTATATTGACATCCTCACCGCGCAGGGCATGGGGCGGGCTTTCCTCAACAGCCTTATCATCACCATCCCCGCGACGATCATCCCCATCAGCGTGGCTGCCTTCGCGGCCTACGCGTTTGCCTGGATGGATTTCCGCGGGCGAGATGCGCTCTTCGGCATCGTGGTCGGCCTCATGGTGGTGCCGCTCCAGATGACCCTCATCCCGCTGCTCAAGGTGTATAACCATCTGGGGCTGGCCGGCACCTATCTGGGGGTATGGTTGGCCCACACGGGCTATGGCCTGCCTTTTGCCGTGTATCTGCTGCGCAATTTCTTTGGCGCGCTGCCGCGCGA
The DNA here is from genome assembly GCA_964386185.1 of uncultured Anaerolineaceae bacterium. Taxonomy (GTDB): domain Bacteria; phylum Chloroflexota; class Anaerolineae; order Anaerolineales; family DRMV01; genus DRMV01. The sequence goes on along the minus strand of CAYLRJ010000083.1, from coordinate 1,872 downwards.
CCTGCTGGAATCCGCTTATCTGGATGGCGCTTCCGACTTTACCGCGTTCTTCCGGCTGGTGTTGCCCCTTTCCATTCCAGCCCTGGCCTCGCTGGCCATCTTCCAATTCCTCTGGGTGTGGAATGACCTGTTGGTCGCGCTGATTTACCTCGGCGGCACGGAAAAAGTCGCACCCTTGACCCTCAAACTGAGCAGCCTCATCAATTCGCTGGGGCAAAACTGGCACCTGCTCACTGCCGCGGCCTTTGTCTCGATGGCCTTCCCGCTGGTGGTCTTCCTCGCCTTGCAACGCTACTTTGTGCGTGGTATCCTTGCCGGGTCAGTCAAAGGCTAACGAGGGCTTATGTGGTACAAAAACGCGGTTTTCTATGAACTCTACGTCCGGGCATTTTACGACAGCAACCACGACGGCCACGGCGACTTGCAAGGCGTCATCCAAAAACTGGATTATCTCCAATGGTTAGGGGTAGATTGCATCTGGCTGTTGCCCATCTACCCCTCGCCGCTCAAAGACGACGGCTACGACATCGCGGATTATTACAACATCCACCCCGACTACGGCACCCTGGACGACTTCCGCCAACTCCTCCGCGAAGCCCATCGCCGCGGCATCCGTGTCATTGCAGATTTGGTGCTCAACCACACCTCCGACCAACACCCCTGGTTCCAAGAAGCCCGTCGCAACCCCCACTCCCCCTACCACCACTACTACGTTTGGAGCGACACCGACCAGAAATACGCCGACGCGCGCATCATCTTCCTGGATACCGAAACCTCCAACTGGGCGTGGGACCCTGTTGCGCGCAAATACTACTGGCACCGCTTCTACAGTTGCCAGCCCGACCTCAACTATGACAACCCCGCGGTGCAAGAGGAAATGCTCCGCGTGGTGCGCTTTTGGCTGGAAATGGGCCTGGATGGCTTTCGCGCGGATGCGGTGCCGTATCTCTTCGAGCGGGAAGGCACCAACTGCGAAAACCTCCCCGAAACCCACGCCTTTCTCAAGCGGCTGCGCCGTTTCGTAGATGACTACGACCCCAACCGCGTGCTGCTTTGCGAAGCCAACCAGCCGCCGGAAGAAGTGCGCGCCTATTTCGGCGGCGACCCGCACGACCCCTCGGTGCCGGGCGACGAGTTCCATATGGCTTTCCACTTTCCCCTCATGCCGCGTATTTTCATGGCTCTTAAAAAGGAAAGCCGCACCGATTTAGTGCGTATTCTGGACGCCACCCCACCCATCCCCCCCAACTGCCAGTGGTGCACTTTTTTGCGCAACCACGACGAACTCACGCTGGAGATGGTCACCGAAGCCGAGCGCGAATGGATGTGGGCCCAATACGCGCCGCACCCCCGCATGCGCCTCAACCTGGGCATTCGCCGCCGCCTGGCACCCCTCTTAGACAACAACCGCGCCAAAATCACCCTGGCCAACTCGCTCCTCTTCACCCTGCCGGGCACCCCCATCATCTACTACGGCGACGAAATCGGCATGGGTGACAACATCTGGCTGGAAGACCGCGATGGCGTGCGCACCCCCATGCAATGGTCGGCCGAACCGCAAGCGGGGTTCACCGCGCCCGACGTGCAACCCTATTTGCCGGTCATTGACGACCCCGAATTCGGCTATCAACGGGTCAACGTGGCCGCGCAACAGGCCGACCCCCACTCCCTGCTCAACACCACCCGCACCATGATTGCCGTCCGAAAAGCCCACCCCGCGCTGGGCTGGGGCGACCTCACTTGGGCCGACTTCGGCACCGACCACATCGCGGCCTATTACCGCCGCTACCGCGCTGAAACCCTGCTCATCATCAACAACCTGAGCCACGAAGCCCTGACCATCACACTGCCGCCGGGGGAATACACCGACCT
>CAYLRJ010000082.1:0-40158 GCA_964386185.1 uncultured Anaerolineaceae bacterium | reverse complement strand
AATGCGCCGCCAAATCGAAGCCGCGGTGGCCGAGGCCACCAAGCGGGTTTATTTGCGCCCCAACGCGGTGAATTCCCTCACCGGCAAGAACACCGGCAACAACCTGGGCGACGAATACTTCCCGACGGTGCACTTCCATGAAGTGGATGGCGACACGGTCACCATCAAACTGATGTTGAAAGGCGGCGGCTCGGAGAACGTTTCCACCCAATACAAACTGCCCGACACCCGCTTGCACGCGGGCCGCGACCTGGAAGGCGTTTACAAGGTCGTCATGGATGCCGTCTATCAGGCTCAAGGCAAGGGCTGCGCGCCCGGCTTTTTGGGCGTGGGCATCGGCGGCGACCGCGGCGCTTCGTTTTACGCGGCCAAGGAAGCCCTCTGGCGCACCCTCGACGAGCCCAACCCCGACCCTGACCTCGACGCCCTCGAAAAGCGCATCACAGAAGACGCCAACAAACTCGGCATCGGCCCGATGGGCTTGGGCGGCAAAACCACCGTGTTGGCAACCCGCATCAAGGCCATCCATCGTTTGCCGGCTTCCTATTTTGTTTCGATTGCCTACATGTGCTGGGCATATCGCCGCCATACCTTGATTTATCGCAACGGCAAGGCCGAATATAAATAGGCCCCGATTTTTCCAGGAGGAAGGGTGTTATGCGCGAGATTCAGATTCCCATTGACGATGAAACCATCCGCAGTTTGAAGGCGGGTGACGCGGTTTCCTTGACCGGCGTGATGATGACCGGCCGGGATGCAGTGCATAAATGGATGATTGAAACGTTCATCCGCAAGACCCGCGAGCCTCAGGGCGATGACCTGGAGGTGTATGAAGCCATCAAGAAAATTCTCGATGGCGGCGTGCTCTACCACTGTGGCCCGGTGGTCGCAGGGCTGGAGACGGGTGAATATAAGTTTGTCGCCGCGGGGCCGACCACCAGCATCCGCGAGGAGCCTTACGAAGCTGAGGTCATCAAACACTTCAACATCAAAGGCGTGATGGGCAAAGGCGGCATGGGGCCCAAAACCTTGCAGGCCTGCCAGGAAGCCCCCGCGGTCTATTTCCACGCGGTGGGCGGCGCGGCTTCCCTCATTGCCCAGAGCGTGCAAAAGGTGCTCGGCGTGTACAAACTGGAATTTGGCGTGCCCGAGGCCATGTGGGTGATTGAGGTCAAAAACTTCCCCGCCATTGTCACCATGGATAGCCACGGCAACAGCCTGCACGAGTCTATTTTGAAGGCCTCAGAGGCTAAATATCGCGAGTTGCTGGGCGTGTGATTTTGGCTGGTTCCCAAAAACGAAAGCCCCTGGTTTTACACCAGGGGCTTTGCGCGGGGGGAGAAAGAGGCTGTTTGCTACTTTTTCGCGACTACTTTGATTTCTTTGGGCCGAACCGCGTCGGCTTTCGGCAAGCGCAGGGTGAGGACCCCATCGGTCAGTTCGGCTTCGGCTTTGCCGGGTTCCAACGGGGTCGGCAGCGTAATGACCCGCTTGAACGGACCGACCGGAATTTCCTGCAACAGCAGCCCTTCGGCTTCGGGGGCTTTGAATTCGCCTTCCAGCACGACCGTATCTTCCAGCACCTCAATGTGCAAGTCGTCGGCTTCCAAGCCGGGCACCCAGGCCGTGATGATGAAGGCGTCGTCTTCGGCTTTGACGTTCAGGGGAATGCGCACCCCGCGTTGACGGGTGTCGCTCACCGGCACCACGCTGCTTTCCATCAGCCGATCCATCGCGTCCATCAACCGCTCCATTCGGCGGAAGGGGTCAATCCGATACAGCGTCATAACACACCTCCTTATGATGCCTGTCTTCGGCTTGTGCATTTTTAGCATACCAGGGGCGTGTTAGAAATTTACAAGCGGGAGATAGGAAATTTGTTAACGTCGCTGAGCGACCGCAATCCAATAAGGTGCGCTGGGCCCCCAGGGCGCGTTCGGGAAATCGCCGTATTCTTGGACGATGGTCAGCCCTGCGGCGCGAAAGCGGGCGCGTTCCTCTTCCAGCGGGGGCAAGAAGTGGGTTTGCGTCACCGTCTGCCGTCGGACTTGCCCGTTGGGGAAGAGGTCGTCGTAGTGCCAGACCACGGTCCAGCGTTGGCCTTGGCGGCGCCAGCCGCTGGAAACCTGGACGGCCTGGCCGTTGGGCTGGGCGATGAAACCGCCTTCGGGTTCGGGTTCGGCTTCCGCGGGCAGCTGAGCGATGAAGGATGGGTTGGGGGCGCTGAGCGCCAGGGCGCCTTGGGGCTGCAACACGCGCGCCACGCCGCGCAAAAAAGCCGGCCGCGCGGCCGGCGGGATGGTGGTGTAGGTGTTGCAAGGGAGGATGGCCAGGGCAATGCTTGTGTTGGCCAAGGGCAGGAAGTGGAAATCGGCTTGGAGTAGCGCCAGCGGTGCTGCTGCAACAGGGCGGGCCTGCAAGAAGCGCAGCATGGCCGCGTCGAGATCCACCCCCACCACCGGGAAGCCCGCCTGCGCGAGGGGCAGTGCGACCCGGCCTGTGCCGCATCCCAAAGCCAGGATAGGCCCGCCATATTGCTGGGCCAAGCGACGCCAAAAAGGCAGGTCTGCCTCAAACGCGGCGTGGTGGGCGTGATAATATTCGGGCTTGAGGGAAGGGGTGCTCATGGGTTAGGTCGTGTTTTTGCGTCCCCGCTGCTTGAAGCGTGCCACGGCTTCGACGTGCTCGGTCGCGGCCCACAAAGCAGGGAAGAGGTCGTGTTCCACGCGCGCGGCTGTGGCCGGGGGAAGGGTCAGGCCTGCGCGGAGCACTTCTTTGGTGCTTTGGGCTACCGCGGGGGGCAGCGCTGCAATTTTTCGGGCCAAGGCCAGCGCGGCTTCCAGGGCTTGCCCCTCGGGCACGACGCGGTTGGCCAGCCCGTGGGTCAGGGCTTCGTGGGGGGTGAGCACTTTTCCGGTCAGCAGCCATTCCAGCGCGCGACTGTAGCCGACCAGCCGCAACAGGCGTTGCCCCATGCCCCATCCAGGCGTGACAAACCAAGCGACCTGCACAAAGCCCAAATCTGCGTTTTCGGCCAAGATGCGGAGGTCACAGGCCAAAGCAACCTCTGCGCCGCCCCCGCGGGCCGGGCCGTTGATGGCCGCGATGGTGGGGAAGGGGAGGGCTTCCAGGTTGTGTAACGCGCGGGTCATCAGGCGGCTCATGCGCCGCCCATCGTCTTCTGTGGGGTAATCGGCCAGTTGTTTCAAATCGCCGCCGGCAATGAAAGCCCGCCCACTGCCGGTCACAATCAGCACCCGTGGGGCGGCCAGGCGAGCGGCTTCGACGGCCTCACCAAAGGCTTGCATGGCTTCCCACGAGAGCGCGTTGAGCACATGGGGGCGGTTGACTTGCAAAAGCCCGATGTGGGGTTCGGGGAAGGTCAGGCGAACTTCAGAAGGGGAAAGTGAGGTGTGCATGGCGGCTCCCAGCCGTAGCAACGGCAAAGTGGATTGCCCCGAGGGCTGTGCAGTCGCGAGGAAGCGCCCCTCTCGGCCTGCCAGAGAAGGGCGCGCGCTTGCACCCTTGAGCGAGGATGCTTGACGCCCACGCGTGGGGGCATTATACTTGGTTTGAAAGCAAGCCGCAATCCGGGGCGTAGCGCAGTTGGGAGCGCACCGCGTTTGGGACGCGGGGGTCGGCGGTTCGAGTCCGCCCGCCCCGACTTCTTCACCTTTTTCGGAGGAGCAATATGGCCCGAGAATTCGACGGCGTAATTGATGCTGTGCGGCACGACGCGGAAGGCCGCGTGGTGTGGGCGCGGGCGTATCTGCGCCGTTGGCCTCATGTTTATGGCGGCCCGCAGATTTTGTCTCGTCAGGCGTTGTTGGAGCGCCTCCGCCAGGGGCAAACTTTTGCGGTGGGGCAACGGCGGGCTTTTTGGGGAAACACCTTTGAGATTTTGACCCCAATTCATTTGAAGCAACGCCAAGGCGCCGACGTTTTGGAAGCCCAAGCCGGCGAAACCGCCGAATTGGCCACTGCCCCGCGGTTGTAAATGCGCTTTGGGCGTGTTTTGGGCCCTTTCTGAGCCGCAGAAAGGGCCTTTTTTGTTTTGGGGTTCGCGGCGCAGCCCAAAGATGCGGCGCCCGCGTGTGGCTGGCCCTTCAGAGGCCTCTCTTGTTGAAACCCCTGACGCGTGGTAGGATACAGCGAAAAAGAATGGTGGCATGCGATGACCACGTCGGTAACGCGCGGAAAAATAGACTTCCTCATTGTGGGCGCTGAAAAGAGCGGCACCACTTGGCTGGCGAAAATGTTGCGGCAGCATCCTAAAATTTATTTGCCGCCGCAAAAAGAGTTGTATTATTTCAACCGGCGTTTTGTGGAAGACCCCCGTCTGGAAAACCAGCATTTCAAGCAACCCGCGTCGTGGTATTTGCGCTTTTTTGCTGATGCCCGGCCTGACCAAAAAGGCGTTGGGCGCGTTGGTTTTTGTGGTCGTGCTGTGGCGTTTGCGTTTTGATGAGGAAGACCGCATTTTCTTTGACGCGGTCAAGCGACGCATTCAAAACCGCCGTCAGCCGCGCACAAGCTGACGGCTTGGGGAAGTTTTTGGGCGGAAAAGCATCTACAGCGTGGGAAGCCCAGCCGCGGCCGAGCCTTTCACGCCCCTGGTTGTGAATCAGGGGGCGCAGCCCGCCGCGCGCAGGGCGGTTCACGCCAACCGACGGAGTGCGCGCGGCAGATCGCTCAGGCTGTGCGCGCCGTCGGTGGTAATCACTACATCGTCTTCAACCCGGGCGCCGCCGCGGCCGGGAAGATAGATGCCCGGCTCCACGGTAAAAACCATGCCAGGGCGCAAGACCGCTTCGTTGCCCGCGAAGACGAAGGGGCGCTCGTGGACGTCTAACCCCAGGCCGTGGCCGGTGCGGTGGGTGAAATATTCCCCATAGCCCGCGGCGGTGATGACGTTGCGGGCGGCGGCGTCCACCTTGCCGACGGGCAAGCCCGGGCGGGCGATTTCGCGGCCCGCGGTGTTGGCCTGTAGCACCACTTCGGCGATGCGCACCAGCTCGGCGTCCACCTCGCCGATGGCAAACGTGCGGGTGAGGTCGGAAAAATAGCCCTGATAGGTTGCGCCCCAGTCAATGATGAGCAAATCGCCGGCTTGAATGGGGCGGTCGGTGGGGGTCGCGTGGGGGTTGGCCGCGTTGGGCCCCGCCGCGACGATGGGCTGGAAGGGCAGCTCGGGCTCAGAGCCGTGGCGGAGCAATTGCAACACCACTTCCGCGGCCAGGGCTTTTTCGGTCATCCCTACGCGGAAGGCCTGGAGGGCGGCTTCCAGCGCGGCTTGGGCAATGGCCACGGCTTCTTGCATGGCGGCCAGCTCTGCGCTGTCCTTGACAATGCGGAGGGAGGCCAAAACCTCTGCTGCCGAGGGGAATTGGGCCCGCGGCGCGGCGGCTTCCAGGAAGCGTAATTCCAGCACCCGGAGGCGTTCGGGCTCTATCCCAATGCGGCTGCGTTCCAAATGCAGGGCTTGGATGGCTTGATGAAAGGCTTGGCTCCATTGGGCGGGGTCGTCGTCGTAGAAGAAGGCGAGCAAGTCGTCGCGATGGGCCAATTTGGGGGCTTCTAAGCGGGGCAGCACGAGGGCTTGTTCCCCCGTGGCGGTGAAGAAGGCCACGACTGGGCGTTCCATGAGGTGGAAGTGTAGGCCGGTGAGGTAGGTCAGCGAGGGGCCGGGGTTGAGGGCGAGGGCGTCGAGTTGGGCACGTTGGAGTGCTTGTTGTAGGCGAAGCAAACGGGCGTGCATGGGGGCCTCCTGGCAGCGGGTTGTTTTTATTATAGCGCTTTCCGGGCGCACGCAGGTTTGAGAATAAAAAAAACAGCCCGTCCGCAGACGGGCTGTAAGGGTGAGCGACCGGTGGTTTACAGAGGCACCACGTTGGCAGCCTGGAGGCCTTTCGGGCCTTGCTCGATGGAAAATTCCACCTTTTGGCCCTCTTCCAGGGAACGGTAACCGTCCATCTGGATGGCGCTGTAGTGAACGAAGACGTCTTCGCCATCCTCGCGGCCGATGAAGCCGAAACCCTTGGTGGCGTTGAACCATTTAACCGTACCGATGTAACGTTCAGACATGCTAACTATCTCCTTACAAAAAAATTGCAGCGGCCCCTCGGCCGCCGCCTTGGGTATTGCTCTTTGGCTGCGGGAATTCCGTGCCTCCGATGCAGTGCAAGGATAACACCGCTTCACCCCCACGTCAAGCAAAAGCGCGGCGTTGGGAGCAATTTGTTAGGGTTGTGTTTTGCGGGGGGCGAGGCGATGAAAGAGAGCGCCGCGCGGTATAATGAGATTGATGGAGGCGCGCCCAGAGGGCGGGGGCTGGGCGTGGTGAGGTGTTTTGCTGTAAGCGTGGGTGCGAAGTTTACGATATGGAGGGAGTTATGACGCAGGAGAACCGGCTGACACCGCAAGAAGGGCAATGGTTGTTGCGTTTGGCCCGTGAGGCGTTAGAGGCCGGGGTGCAAGGCCAGGCTTTGCCGCCGCTGCCTGCTGATTTGCCGCCTCGGCTTCGCGAGCCTGGGGCTGCCTTTGTCACTTTGCGCACCAAAGATAGCGGGCGTTTGCGGGGGTGCATCGGCAGCATTGTGGCCACCCGCCCTTTGGCGGAAGACGTCCGGGCGCATGCCATTGACGCCGCGTTGCACGACCCGCGCTTTCCCCCTGTGAGGCCCCCTGAGTTGCCTAACCTCGCCTTGGAAGTCTCTTACCTCACCCCCTTGCAGCCTTTGGTGTATGCCTCGCCTGAAGACCTGCTGGCCCGTTTGCGCCCCGGCGTAGATGGGGTGTTGTTGCGCGATGGATGGCGTCAGGCGACCTTTTTGCCCCAGGTTTGGCATAGCCTGCCGGACCCTGTGACGTTTTTAGCGCATCTTTGTTTGAAAATGGGCGCTGAGCCTACATGCTGGCAGCGCCCTTTGGAAGTGTTTACCTATCAAGTGCAGGCTTTTCAAGAGCCTGACTATTGGGAAGCCGACGAAGGGTAGGCTCAGACTTGTTCAAAGCGGGAAACCGGCAGCACGAAAATGGCCCCTTGTTTGATCGCGGGCTCTGCAGGCTGGCTGCATTCCGAGCGGATGATTTCGATGGCCTGGTCTACCTGATCGTCTTCGACGCCCAGCAAAAGGGTGGTGGACCCGCGGCGGAGGAACCCCCCCGTGGATGCCAGTTTGGTCACCCGAAAGCCTTGCTCGATGAGGGCGTCGGCCACGGCGTTGCTGTCGGCGGTTTGCACCACGGCAATGAGCAGTTTCATCGTTTCTCCTTTTGGCGGTGTTCCTGAGGCTTTCTTTGATTTTACCCTGATTTTCTGTTTCCTTTGGGAGTTTTGTCATGTCTGCTGATGTTTCGGACCAAAACAAGATTGGCTACATCGTGGGCGGCAGCTTGCAGGAAGGGCTCATCGTGCGGCTGACAGTGCCGCCTCAGCAAGTGCAGGAAGGCGCGTTTGTGGTCACCGAGAGTGGGCAGTATTTGTTTTATGGCTTGGTGACCGATTTGCGCTTGGCTGCGACCAACGAGCGGTTTGCGGATGAGCAAATTCGTGAGCGTTTTACGCCCGCGTTGGCTGGCATGCTCCAGGAGCAGGCGCTTTATACCAATTTGGCGATGTATCCGGTGTTGATGGTGGAACGGGGCCCCGCGGATTCCGACCCCGCGTATGAGCAATTTTGGCGTGAGGTGGATGCCGGCCTCCGAGAGGCCCCCCGCCCCAAGCCAATCAAGACCATTCCTTCGCACCTCGCGGAGGTCCGGCTGGCCACCCAGGGCGACATCGAAGAAATTTTCGGCAAAGCTGGCGCGAAGCGCTTGGTCATTGGCTATACGCGCGAGCAAGGGTATCCGGTGCGGATTGATTTAGAAAAATTCGTGCAGCGCTCTGCCGGGATCTTCGGCGCCACGGGCACGGGCAAGTCGTTTCTCACCCGCATTTTGTTGGCTGGTCTCATTCATCATCAGGCCGCGGCGACGCTGGTGTTTGATATGCACAACGAATACGCGTATGACGATGTAGCCTCGGATACCAACCAGCGCGTCGTGGGGCTGCAAACGAAGTTTCACAACAAGGTGTTGGTGGTCGGCCTGGGGAAGAACGCCCTTATTCGCGGCCGACGGCCTGACCTGGATTTGTTGATCGCGCAACGCGATATTGAGCCGGAGGACATTTTGCTACTTTCCCGCACGCTCAACTTGCGCGACACCACCCCCACCACATTGCACGCGCTCTATAGTTCCTTTGGCGAAGAGTGGCTGACGGCGTTTAGCAAGATGCGGGTAGGCGCAACAGAAGTGTTTGTAGACGACAACGGCAAAACCGTCCGCAAACCCGCGGCCGATAGCGTCGCCGCGTGGGCCCAAGAGGCGGGCACCAACGTGATGGCCGCCGAGGGGTTACACAACAAACTGCGCCGTATTTTTGACAAGGCCTATCTGGTGGAAGAAGCTGCTACCCAAGGCTTGGAGCAAATCATCGCCGCGCTGGAAAACGGCCGCCACGTGATTTTGTCGTTTGGGGAATATGACAACGAGTTGGATTATCTGCTGGTGACCAACTTGCTGACCCGCAAGATCCGTGAACATTGGGTGAAGCGCACCGACGCCTATCGGGCTGGCAAAGCCAAAACCCCGCCCCCGCCGTTGGTGGTGGTGATTGAAGAAGCGCACAAACTGCTCAATCGGGAGATGGCCACGCAAACCACGTTTAGCATCATCGCCCGCGAATTGCGAAAGTATTACGTGACCCTGCTCATCATTGACCAGCGGCCTTCGCAAATTTACGACGAGGTGATGTCGCAGTTGGGAACCCGAATTTCGGGCTGGCTGGGGGATGAAGAAGACATTCGGGCGGTGCTTTCGGGGCTTTCGGGGCGCGACAAACTTCGGGGGATGCTTTCCCGTTTGCAGGAAAAGGAAGAGGTGTTGCTCTTAGGATGGAGTGTGCCCATGCCGTTGCCCGTGCGCTCGCGGCGTTATAACGATGACTTTTGGAAGGATTTGTTAGGCGATGGCGAAGGAGCGTCGCCGGTGTTGGGGTTGGAGCATCCCGAAGACGCGTGGTGAGTCAAACCTCTGGCATTTGTCAACCCGCGAGTTGACATTTGGTGCGCGTGAGCAACAAAAAAAGCCCCTCCCATGGGAGGGGCTTTTTTGCTGTCGGGGCGGGCGGATTTGAACCGCCGACCTCACGGACCCGAACCGTGCGCTCTAACCGGGCTGAGCCACGCCCCGATAGCGTGGGGCATTATAACGCACCTCGGCCGCTTTTGGCAAGGGCGAGGGCGGCGCGGAGGGCGGCGCGGGCGCGCGTGGCGCCCCGCATAGCAGGGGATGAGGTGGCCGCGGAGGAGACGAGCCGCGCTTCGCCCTCTGGGGGCAAGGTCGCTTTGGGGCTCGCCGTTTGACCAAGGGCTGCAGAGGTGGGGAAAAGAAAAGCGGCTCGACGAGCGTCGAGCCGCTTGGTTCCCCAATTGAGGGAATTACCCGCCGGGTTTGTAGCCGGTGTCAATGGTGCCGTTCAACAAACCTTCGCGGATTTCCTTCAGTTTGTCTTTGACCTCTTGCGGGATCTTGCTGTCGAAGTCATGGAACGGGGCCAGGCCAACTTCACCGAAGTAGTTGCCGCTGGGGAACTGGCCGTCTTTGGCTTTCTGAATCAGGTCGAACACGCCAGGGGTGATCAGTTTCATGGCGCTGCTGACCAGGCAGGCGTGCGCTTCGGGCACGGTGTACCACTGATCGGTGTCCACACCGATGCAGTAGACGTGTTTGCCCGATTTGGCCGCGGAAGCGACCTCGATGAGCGCGCCGTTGCCGGTCTTGCCGCCAGCGCCGAAGATCACGTCAGCGCCCTGGTCCATCGCCTGGCGGGCGGTAGCCGCACCCCATTCGGGGTCGGTGAAGGCGTTTTCCAACCCACCGGGGTGGTAGGTGGAGATGACCTTGATGTCGGGCTTGATGTATTTGGCGCCCGCTTCATAGCCTTCTTTGAAGGCGACCACCGGCGGCACCAGGTCGGTGCCCAGCACGGCCGCGATGGTGCCGGTTTGGGTCAGCATCCCGGCCAGCGCACCAGCCATGAAGCCCGCTTGGTCTTCGTGGAAGATCAAGCCAGCCATGTTGGGGAGGTCGTTGGTCTTGTCGTCATCCACGGCCCAGGCCTGGAATTGGTCCACACCGATGAAGTCGATGTTGGGGTATTTCTTGGCCATGGCGTTGGTGGCCTGCCCGAGCGCGAAGCCCACGGTCACGATGACGTCATACCCGCGTTGGGCAAACAGTTCGATGTTGGCTTCGTAGTCTTTGGCGTCGGTGGTCTCGATGTAGTCAATTTTGTCGGCTACACCCTTGTCCAGGGCCATCTTGACGCCTTCCCACGCGGATTGGTTGAAGGACTTGTCGTCAATCTGACCAACGTCCGTGACCAGGCCCACGCAGAACACGTCAGGGCTGGCGCAATCTACCTCGCCCGAGGCTTCAGTCGCAGCCTCTGTCGGGGCTTCGGTGGCCTCGGCCGGGGCTTGAGTGGCCTCAGCCGGGGCCTGAGTGACCTCGGTTTGGCCAGTGCTGGGCTGCGTTGTGGCCGTGCTCTGGCCGCTGCTGCAGGCGCTCAGCACCATCACAGCTACCAGGAGCATGGCGAGAAGAACGTACAGTTTCTTGCGCATACTTGCTCCTCCTAAGAGAGTAAGGGGTTACGACGGATTAAGTATAGTCGCTTTCAAACGTTCCTGCAAGGTTACGACGTGGTGCGGAAAGAACCTTTCTAAAGTAGTTTTAAGGTCTGGCGCTGGCTTCTCCGGGTTCTTTTGAGGTGATGGGCTCTAAGGTGGCGTGTAAGAAGATGACCGGCCCTTGCCGCGGTAGTAGATCAATGATTTCGACGACGCGATAATCTTTGTTGTGGAGATGGATGGTCTGACCCACACGTGGCGCTTCCCTTTGGCTGAGAATCACGCCAGCCCCAGGATCGGAAGGAATCACGTAACTCACCTTGTAGCGTGGCATAGCGCCCCCCTCCTTAGGAAAAGGTCGAATGTTTTTAGACCACGCTTAGGTTGTGATGTCGCATTTTGAAGCCTAAATCTGCCGCGATGTTGCGCATGAGGTGGTAGCCTAAGCGGGGGTCTTCATCACAAAGGGCTAATAGGGCGTCTCGTTCAAAGGTCAAGACGCGCGTTGGGGTTTGGACCACTTCCACCGTGGCTGAGTGTGGCCCGCCGTCAACCAGGGCGATTTCGCCGATGAGTTGCCCGGGCCCGAGGTAAACCAAGGCTTGGTTGTTGCCGTAGATGGTCGCGACTTGCACACGGGCCATGCCTTCTAAGAGCACGAAAACTTTTGCATCGTGTTCGCCTTGGCGCACCAGGATGTCGCCTTCCTTGTATTCTTCTTCGCTCCCCAAGGCGAGCACGCGAGCCAGCATTTCGTCGGAGAGGTTGTGGAGCAAAATGCACTGACGGGCAGCGTCAAAAGTGACCATGGCAGTTCTCCCCAAACAGAGTGGTTGTCGAAACGGCAATTGTGAGGGTGGTTGTTTGTATCCTACCATGTCCTGCAAGGGGAATCAAGAGAGAAATTTTTCTATTTCTAAGGGCTCAGGTAAGGGCTCAGGCCAAGGGGGCCGGGTGTGCGGCGGTGTTGGAGGTGCGCGGGGAAGTTGGGGCGGGTGTGGGGGCGGCCTGGTGGGTTTGCCACGCTGGGCCGCGGCGCAGTGGCTGTTTGGGCTTTTTTCGTCCTGCTTCCCATTTGACCTGAGCGCCAACCTGGGCTAAACTGAAAGCATCATGGTTCGTTTGTGAGAAGGAAGGTTGAGATGTGGCTGCCTTCGGTGACTTATGTTGGGGTGCTTCCGGCTGCTGATCGCCCGTGGACGTATGCCGCGTTGGATGGCGATTTGGGTTTGTTGGCGTTGGGCCAGGGCGATTTGGCCGAGGTGGTGGCTTTTTGTGGGGGGCAGAAACAGGCAGTGGTTGCGATTGCGTCGCCCCAGGCGCCGGCGCGAGGGCTTTTGCAGGACCCCGCTTATCGCGGGACCTTGGCCGCTTCGTTGCGCCCTGGGCGGTGGCAACAAGGGCGGGTGGCCGAATTTTTGCTCCGCCAGCACAACCTGCGGATGCTTCCGACGCCTGCTGACGCGCGCGCGTGCCCTTCGTGGGTGCGGCAGGGGTTCCGCCTCTATCGGGAGCTGGCGCGGATGGGGTATCAGCCCTACCCCACGGAAGACGCCCCCCGCCAATTTTTGGAAACATACCCCCACGCTGCCTACGCAGCCCTTTTGGGCCATCTTCCCTTTCACAAGAACCATCTGGAAGGACGCATTCAACGCCAATTGCTGCTGCGCAACCTGGGGCTGGATTTGCCCGACCCAATGCGCATTTTTGAGGAGTTTACCCGCCATCGCATTTTGCAAGGTTTGCTGCCCACCGAAGGGCTGTATTCCCCCGCAGAGTTAGACGCCCTGATGGCAGCCTTCACGGCCTATCAGGCAGGCACCGCGCCCCAAGAGGTGACTTTGCTCGGTGACCCTGCAGAAGGCCAGATTGTCTTGCCGGTCTCCGAACTCAAATTACGCTATGAGTAATCCATTTGCCCATGAAATCGCCCGAGATTGAGCCCCTCTCTTCTTCAGAAGAGCGTGCGGAACACGCGGCCAGCGTCAAGCCGCCGCGCCTTTCCCGGCGGATGCGCCTGCTGGGATGGTGGCGCCGGCAGATGCGCAGCGTGGATGCCAAACGTCGGGGAACGGTCATCGCTCAATTGCGCGAGGGCTCCCATCCCGACTTTGACTATTTCCTCATGGTGTTGCTTTCCAGTGTGATTGCGACCTTGGGCTTGTTGATTGATTCGGGGGCGACGGTCATTGGGGCAATGTTGGTCGCGCCTTTGATGACCCCGATTTTGGGTTTGGGGCTTTCTTCGCTGACGGGCGACGAGCAGCTGTTGAAAGATGCCACGACGGCGTTGTTGCGGGGCGCGCTGGTGGCTGTGTTTACGGCTTTGGTTTTGACGTTGATCAATCGGCCTTTGCCTTTTGCTCCGTTGCAGCAGATGCCCGGCGAGGTGCTTTCGCGCACGCGGCCAGGGCCCATTGATTTGGCCATTGCCTTAGCCGGCGGTGCGGCCGCAGCCTTTGCTTGGGCGTTGCCCTCGGTGTCGCCCTCTTTGCCAGGGGTGGCCATTGCCACCGCCTTGATGCCGCCGCTGTGTGTGGTGGGGATTGGTTTGGGCATGGGAAATTGGCAAGTCGCAGGCGGCGCGCTTTTGCTTTTCCTCACCAACGCCATTGCCATTGCCTTTGCTTCGATGGCGGTTTTCTACATCTTGGATTTTGGGCAGATTACCCTTTTCCAAACCCGTTCGCTGAGCGATTTGCCCCGCACTTTGCGCCTTTCGGGGTTTTTGGTCGTTTTGTTGTTTGTGCCGCTGGCCTATTTGAGCGCCCGCTTTGTCAGGCAGGCTGCGGAAACCAGCCTCATTGACAAGATCGCGGCCGAAGAGGTGGAGCGCATCGGTGGCGAACTGGCTGGCATTCGTATTGAGCGCGGGGGCGATGTTTTGCATTTGGCGCTCCAGGTGCGCACCGAGCGCCCCTTGCGCTATGAAGACAGTTTGATGCTCCAGAGCCGCATCGCAGACCGCCTGGGGCAACCGGTCTCCATTGTGATTGACCAAATCCTCTATACCAAACTGGACCCGTTGATTCCGCCCACGCCCACGTTTACACCCACCGCGGGGCCCTCGCCTACCGGCACCCCCACACCCACCCCAACCCAAACCCCTACCCCCACCAACACCCCCACGCCGACCCACACCCCCACCCCCTCGGCCACCCCTACCCCCACCGCCACCCCCACACCCGCGTTGGGGAAGGTGACCAACACCCAATGGAAGGGCGTCCGCTTGCGTCAATCGCCCAACGGCCCCATTATTGCAAGCCTGCCTGAGGGCGCGCTGCTACGCATCACCAACCACATCACCATTGACGGCGGCCTGGTATGGGTGCAGGTGATTGACGAAGAAGGCAGGGTGGGCTGGGTGCCCTTCATGTATGCCGCGACCTTGACGCCGACCCCTTCCCCTGTGCCCAGCCCCACCTTCACACCTTCGCCCACGGCTACCCCCTAACCCCGGCGACGCTGACGGCTTCCCTCACGAAACGCCCGGCCGCGCCTTTCGTGGCTGCCGATGATATAATTCTGCTACACCGTTGTCGCTACTTTTGAGAAAAGGGTTCCCCTATGATGCGTTTTGACCGCTTTACCGAGCGTGCCCAAGAGGTTGCCCAGCGGGCCGCCGAACTCATCCAGCGCTATGGCCATACACAAATTGATACCGAGCATATCTTGCTGGCCCTGCTGGAGCAACCGCAAGGGGTGGTGCCGCAGATTTTGGAAATCCTCAACGTGGATGCGGAGCGCTTGCTCGAGCAGGTGGACCACATCTTGCGCACCACGCCCAAAGCCAACATTTTTGGCGGCGGTGCGGGGCAAATTTTCATCACCCCACGCGTCAAGCGCATCGTTGACATGGCCAACCAAGAAGCCAACCGCTTGCAAGATGAATACATCTCCACCGAGCATTTGTTTTTGGCCATTCTCAACGAACGCAACACCCCCTCAGCCAGTTTGCTGGCCGCGGCCGGGGTGACCAAAGAGCGCGTCTATGAAGCCATTCGGCAAGTGCGCGGCGGGCAACGCGTCACCGACCGGCGGGCCGAATCGCGCTACCGCACCCTGGAAAAATATTCGCGCGACCTCACCCAAATGGCGCGGGAAGGCAAATTGGACCCCGTCATCGGCCGCGATGCAGAGATTTTGCGGGTCATCCAAGTGCTTTCGCGGCGCACCAAAAACAATCCGGTGCTAATTGGCGAAGCCGGCGTGGGCAAAACCGCCATTGTGGAAGGGCTGGCGCAGAAAATCGTCAGCGGCGACGTGCCCGAAATCCTTGCCAGCAAGCGGGTTGTCTCGCTGGATTTGAGCGCCATGATCGCGGGGTCGCGCTTTCGGGGCGACTTTGAAGAGCGGCTCAAAGCCGCCATCGAAGAGGTGAAACGCTCCGAAGGGGAAATCATCCTCTTCATTGACGAGTTACACACCGTGGTCGGCGCGGGCGCGGCCCAAGGCGCAATGGACGCCTCAAACATGCTCAAGCCCGCCCTGGCGCGAGGCGAATTGCAGTGCATCGGCGCCACCACGTTGGACGAATACCACAAATACATTGAAAAAGACGCCGCGTTAGAGCGCCGCTTCGCGCCGGTTTACGTCGAAGAACCCAGCATTGAAGACACCATTGAGATGCTGCGCGGCCTCCGCGACCGCTACGAGGCCCACCACGGCGTCCGTTTCACCGACGAAGCCTTGGTGGCCGCGGCCAAACTTTCCAGCCGCTATGTGACCGACCGCCATTTGCCCGACAAAGCCATTGACCTGATTGACGAAGCCGCGGCCAAACTCCGCGTGGCCCTCTACTCCCTGCCGCCTGACCTCAAAGCCCGCAAAGCCGAAATCGAGCGCCTGGCAGCCGAAGAGGAACAAGCCCGCGAAGCGCGCGACTACGAGCGCGCGGCCACCAAAAAGATGGAACGCCTGCGCCTGGAAGAAGAATTCCGGCGCCTCAAAGCCGAATGGGAAGCCGAAAACCAACTGGACGAAGTCGTGGATGCGGAAGACATCGCGGAAGTGGTTTCCCAATGGACGGGCATCCCCGTCACCCAAATGATGGAAACCGAAGCCGAGCGCCTGCTGCACATGGAAGAACGCCTCCACGAACGCATTGTCGGGCAAGACGAGGCCATCTCGGCCATCTCCGACGCCATTCGGCGGGCGCGCTCGGGCTTGAAAGACCCCAGGCGCCCCATTGGCTCCTTCATCTTTATTGGCCCCTCGGGGGTGGGCAAAACAGCCCTGGCCAAAGCCCTGGCCGAGTTCCTGTTTGACGATGAAGACGCGCTGGTGCGGGTTGATATGAGCGAATACCGCGAACAGCACTCGGTTTCGCGCCTGTTTGGCGCGCCGCCGGGCTACGTGGGCTACGAAGAAGGCGGCCAACTCACCGAAGCCGTGCGGCGGCGACCCTATCGGGTGATTTTGTTCGACGAAATTGAAAAAGCCCACCCCGAAGTGTGGAACTCGCTGCTCCAGATTCTCGACGATGGGCGACTGACCGACGGCCAAGGCCGCACGGTAGATTTCCGCAACACGGTCATCATCATGACCTCCAACCTGGGCACCGAATTCGTGCGGCGCTCGGGCTCGTTGGGCTTCTTGCAAGGCGAAACCAGCGGCGAAGACCGCCGCGCCCAAGAGAAAATCGAAAAAGCCCTGAAAGAAACCTTCCGCCCCGAGTTCCTCAACCGCATTGACGAAATCATCATGTTCTCACCTTTGAGCCGCGACGACATGCGTCGGATTGTGGACTTGCAAATGCAAGAAGTGGCCGAGCGTTTGGCCGAGCGCGACCTGACCGTGCGGCTCACCGAAGCCGCGCGCGACTACCTGGCCGACGTGGGCTACGACCCCGACTTTGGCGCACGCCCGTTGCGGCGGGCCTTGCAGAAATACGTCGAAGGCCCCTTGGCCATCCGCCTGCTGAGCGGCGAATTTGCGCCCGGCGACACCATCGAAGTAGACGTGGCCGAAGACGGCGAGGGGATCGTCTTCCGAAAAGTCGCCCCTGAGAACGCATGATAAAATAATCACACCGACTGAGCCAATCCCCCTCGGAGGAGGTCCCTATGATAAAAGACGCCCTCAAAGATGCCGAACACCGAATGCAAGGCGCCATTCGGGCGTTGGAAGAAGACCTGGCGGGCATTCGCACCGGCCGCGCCAGCCCGGCTTTGGTGGAGCGGCTGGAAGTGGAATATTACGGCACGCCCACCCCCCTGATGCAACTCGCGGCCATTAGCGTTCCCGAACCCCGCCAACTGCTCATCAAACCCTTTGACCCTTCGACCCTGCGCGCGATTGAGCGCGCCATCCAAACCTCGGATTTGGGCCTCAACCCCAACAACGACGGGAAAAACATTCGCCTGATTTTGCCCCCCCTCACCGAAGAGCGGCGGCGGGAATTGGTCAAAGTCGTCCACCATCGGGTGGAAGAAGCCCGCATTGCCATTCGCAACGTGCGCCGCGACGTCAAAAAAGACCTCAAAGCGTTTGAAGAAGAAAAACTCATCTCCGAAGACGACCGTAAACGGGCTGAAGAGAAACTCGACGACCTCACAAAAGAATACATTGAGAAAGCCGAGGCGCTGGGCGAGCGCAAAGAAAAAGAAGTGATGGAGGTGTGAGTTGCCTTCCACCTCGCCCGCTGCTCCTCAGTTAGACCCTCAATGGGAAGTGCCGGCCCACATCGCCATCATCATGGATGGCAACGGACGGTGGGCGCGAGCGCGCAACCTCCCGCGCCTGGCAGGGCACCGCGCAGGCACCGAAAACCTCCGGCGAGTGATTCGCGCCTGTGTAGAATTTGGCGTGCGCTACCTCACCATCTATGCCTTTTCCACTGAAAATTGGGCCCGCCCCAAAGAAGAAGTGGAAGGGCTGATGGAGATCATGGAAGAATTTATAGACAAGGAATTGGACGAACTGGACGCGGAGGGGGTGCAAATTCGCCATTTGGGCCGATTAGATGGCATCCGCCCCAGCCTGAAGGCCAAAATCAAAGCCTCTGTTGAGCGAACCCAAAACAACCACCGCTTGGTGCTCAACGTGGCCTTCAACTATGGCGGCCGCGACGAAATCGTGCAGGCTGTGCGGAAAATTGTGCGAGAAGGCATCCCCCCCGAGCAAATCACCGAAGAGACCATCGCCAACCACCTTTACACCGCGGGCATGCCCGACCCTGATTTGGTGATTCGCACGTCAGGAGAAATCCGCACCAGCAACTTTCTGCTCTGGCAAGCGGCCTACGCCGAGTGGTATTTCACCCCGGTCTTTTGGCCTGACTTTGGCCGCGAGCATTTGCTGGAAGCCATTGCCGATTACAACCGGCGAGAGCGTCGCTTTGGCCGTGTGCTGGATCCTGATGAATGAACCGACCTTGCGACAAGACTTTTCCTTGATTTGATGGCTTATGCTCAAACAACGCGTTTTGGTAGCAGTTGTTTTACTCCCGATTGGCATTGCGCTGATTTTTGCGGGCGGCCTGGCCTATTTGGCGATGGTCGCCTTTTTTATGGCGGCAGCAGTGTGGGAATACGCCAACCTTTTCGCCGCGGTTGGGCGCCGCCCCGCGCGTGGTTTGATGGTGGCCGGTGCCCTGGCGTGGATGCTGGCCCGCTATTGGGGCGGGTTCCGCTACGACACCCTGGTGTTAGCCGTGGTGACCTTGGCGCTCATGGCCTATCATCTGTGGGCCTATGAGCACCAAGGAGACGCACACCCCGAAGGCGGCACCGATTTCGCAGTTTCGCTGAGTGGGGTGGTGTATTTGGGCTTTTTGGGGGCTTATATGATCTCGCTGCGACAGTTGCCCGCGGGCGCGTGGTGGGTGCTGCTGGCGTTGCCCATTATTTGGATTGCCGACAGCGGGGCCTACTTTGCCGGCCGCGCCTGGGGAAAACACAAACTCAGCCCCCGCTTGAGCCCGAAAAAAACATGGGAAGGCTACCTGGCCGGGGTGTTGACGGGCACCGCGGCGGGCGCCGGGCTGGCCGCGGTGTATGCCGGGCTGGCCTCCCAACCCATCGTAGGCCTGACCCCCGCCTCGGGCGCTCTGTTGGGGCTGTTGATTAGCACCTTGGCCCCCCTGGGCGATTTGGGCGAAAGCATGTTCAAGCGTCAGGCAGGCGTCAAAGATTCTGGACATTTGCTGCCCGGCCACGGCGGGGCGTTTGACCGCGTCGATTCTTGGCTGTGGGCTGGCGTGTTGGCGTATTACTTTGTCTTATTCGTGTCTTGAGCAGGCAAAGGAGGTCGGAATGGCGCATTCCTCTGCACCTACACGCAATCTCGCGTTGGAATTGGTTCGGGTTACCGAGGCCGCAGCGATGGCCGCCGGGCGTTTCATGGGGCGTGGCGATAAAAAGGCCGCAGACCAAGCCGCGGTGGATGCCATGCGTTTGGTGCTCAACACCATCGAGATGGACGCCATCATCGTCATCGGCGAAGGGGAAAAAGACGAAGCCCCCATGCTTTACAACGGCGAACACGTTGGCACGGGCGATCCGCCCCAAGTGGATATCGCAGTGGACCCCATTGACGGGACGCGCCCTGTCGCCAAAGGGTTGCCCAACGCCATTGCAACGGTGGCGGTTGCACCCCGTGGCACCATGTTTGACCCCGGCCCCTTTGTATATATGCACAAAATCGCCGTCGGCCCCGAGGCCAAAGGGATGATTGACGTCGAAGCGCCCGTGGAAGTCAATTTGCGGCGCATTGCCAAAGTCAAGGATATGGACATCCGCGACTTGACCGTCGTGATTTTGGACCGCCCCCGCCATGCCGAATTGATTGCCGAAGTGCGCCGCTTGGGAGCCCGCATCCGCCTGATTCCCGATGGCGACGTGGCCGGCGCGCTGATGACGGCTTGGCCAGATTCGGGGATTGACGTCTTGCTGGGCATTGGCGGCACCCCCGAAGGGGTTTTGGCCGCGTGCGCGTTGCGCGCCATGGGGGGCGAAATCCAAGGCAAGCTCTATGCCCGCAACGAAGAGGAGCTGCGGCGGGGCCAAGAGATGGGGTATGACTTTGACAAGGTCTTGACGATGGACGATTTGGTGGGCTCCGACGATGTCTTCTTCGCCGCCACCGGCATTACCGACGGCGAACTGCTGCGTGGGGTGAAATATTTTGGCGAAGGCGCACAGACCCACAGCCTGGTGGTTCGGGGGTTGACAGGCACGGTGCGAGAGATCATCGCCCGGCACCGCCTGGAAAAGCTGCGCCAATTTAGCCCGGTGGAATATTGACGCCGCACGGCCCAGGCTCGCGTGCTGGATAGGCCGGCTGCCCTCGCGCGGCCCTCAGCAATGAGAGAAAGGCATCTCCCAAAAACACCAGCGCCAAAGCCCTCAAGGGGAGGGCTTTGGCGCTTTTGGGTTGCACAGGCGTCGCGCACCAGGACGCGAGGTTGTGTGGTTCGCTGCTGGGCGTAGGCCGTTTGCCGAGGAATGGCTTGGGTCAATCGGTGCGGTCGCCAAATTTGCGAATTTGCTCTTCAACAAAGAGCAAGATGAGAGGCACTTGCAGCGCGATTTCCTCCTCGTCCATGTTGTGGACCTCTTCCGTCAGCGAAGAGGCCAACTCGCCGACCATGTGGAGCAGAGCCGTGTAATAATCGGCCAGCGTGAGTTCCCCGTCGCGGCGTTGTTGCTTGAGGTTGCGCAAAGAGGTGTTGAGTTGAGCGGCAGTTTCTGCCATCATGAGGGTCTCCTTGAAAGAGAAAAAGGTTGAAAGCGAGCAAGAGCCAAGCCAAGGTGGCAGGCTCGAAGGCCGTTAGGCAAAATCTTGCAATACCTCGGCCAGTTTTGCAGAGATGGTGCGTGCCTCGGCAAAGGCCATGCCCAAGTTGACGTCTTTGGCCGTGAGGCCGACGAAGAGGGTCTGTTTGTTGATCACGGTGACGATGATGTTGCCGTCGTCGCCTTGGATGAGGGTGCGGGTGAGGTCGCCGCGTTTGAGCTGTTTGACACTGCGGGCGCTGAGGGCATACACTGCTGCTGCTACCGCGCCGGTGAGGTCTTCGTCCATGTCTCGATAGGGCATGTTGGCCGAATACACCAGGCCGTCAATCCCCACTACGGCAGCGCCTTCGATGTCGGATGATTGCTCCAACAATTGATTGAGATGTTCGGCTAAGATTTCGCCGGTTTTTTTGGCCATTGTCTTGCCTCCTAAAATTTGCGGGTGGATGGGAAAGCGGGTCAAGGGATGTTGGGGGGTTACGTCCGCTCACCAAATTTGCGAATTTGTTCTTCGAGGAAGAGAAGCATCAGGGGGACCTGATGCGCGATTTCCTCTTGCGATAAATGGCCGACCTCTTCGGTCAAGGCGTCGGCCAGTTGGCTGACCATCCGGAGTAGGTGTTGGTAATATGTTGCCAGGTCCAATTCGCCGGCTTTGCGTTGTTGCTTGAGGGCTCGCAAATCTTCGGCTAATTGCGCTGGGGTTTGCGTCATACAATGCACCTCCTTGGGTAGAATGTCAACGGGTGGCCAAATGGTGGGCCAATTTGGCCGAGATGGCACGGGCTTCGGCAAAGGCCATCCCCAAGTTGACCTCTGACGAGGCCAGGCCGACGAAGAGGGTTTCTTCGTTGATGACGGTGACGATGATGTTGCCGTGTTTCCCCTGGATGAGGGTGCGGAGCAGGTTGCCGCGCTTGAGCTGTTGGACGCTGCGGGCGCTGATAGCAAAGATGGAAGCCGCGACCGCGCCCAAGAGGTCTTCGTCGGCGCCGTGGGCGGGCAGGTGTGCGGCGTAGATTAGGCCATCGCGCCCCACCACGGCCGCGCCCTGGAAGTCGCTTTCGGCCAAGAGGCGTTCCAAATCGTCAGCGAGCGAGGCCGCGGCCGCGGGGGCTGCCTCGCCGGAAGCGTCGGCTTGCGCATCGTCCAGGCGGCGCAGCACATCTAAAAGCACGCTGTTCCAGGGGCCTTGAATGGTGCGGCGAGGGGCGGTTTGGTTCAGCGCGAGTTCAAAAGTGCCTTCTTGAAGGGGAAACAAGCGGGCCAGGGCTGCCACCCCTTCCAGGCCTCCCCAAACCGCGTGGACCACTTGCCCATCTTCGACAAAGATGTGGGCTTCGCTTTGGTCGGGAAGCCGCAAGCGCACGGCCACAGGGGCAGGCATTTGCCGGGCCAGTTCGATAACATTGGGGACATCCACTTCGGTAAGTTGACCTTGCATGCTCATAGGGCGCTCTCTTGGGTGGTTTGCCATGCTTCTCGGATGGCGCGCAGGGCCTGGTTCATTGCCCGCCGATAGGCAACGCCTTTGGGAACAATGCTGGCCAGGATGAGCGGCTGATCTTGGATGGTGAAAAAGCGGCAGATGAGCCGAGTGCGGTCTGCGCTGCGAATGACCACTTCATCCGCCTCGTGCAGGCCCGAGCGCGTGCTGCTGCGTTGGGCGGCTTGCTCGAGCACAGGGGCGACCGCGGCCAGAATGTCGGAGAGCGAGCGGTCGTCTCGCAAGGCAGAGGAAAGGGGCAAGCCCAACGGCGTGGTCAGAACTGCCGCGACGAAGCCGTGGTGGGCAACCAGGTTGTGGAGGATGTTTTCCAGCTGTTGGCTGCGGGTCAGGGCGGGGGGCATGGTGTCACCTCGTGGTTTGGAACACTTGGCGAAGGGCGGTTTCGAAGGTTTCGCGCACGCCCAGGTTTTTGACTGCAACGGCTTCGAAGGTGGGGTAATGCCCATTGAGGCGAAGCAGCGATTTGAGGTGGGGCACCGGCATGGCCTGGGGAAGGTCGCGCTTATTCCACTGCACCACAATGGGAAGGTCGGCCGCCAAGCCAAGGGCGTGGAGGTGTTGGTGGAGCTGCTCCCACGCGGCGCGGTTTTCGTCGGCCCGCTCGGGCGCGCTGTCTGCAACGAAGACCACCGCGTCGGCCCCGCGGAGCACAATTTTGCGGGTGGTCGCGTAGATGGGCTGGCCGGGCACGGTGTAAAGGTTGATGCGCGGGGTAAAGCCGCCGATGGTGCCCAGCTCGACTTGGAGGTAGTCGAAAAAGAGGGTGCGGTCGCCGTCGGTATCTACCACGGTCAGGTCGCTGCGGCGGTCGGGAGAAACATGGTTGAAAATCTGGCGGATGTTGGTGGTCTTGCCCGCCAGCGCAGGGCCGTAATAGACAATTTTGATTTGGAGTTCGCGGGTTTTGTAGTTGACTCTCATGCGGCATCCTCGGGTTTTGCCCAAATGTCGGCCAGGGGGATCTCTTCGATTGGGAGGGGAATGTGGAAGTCATCCCAAGCCGATTGCACCACATCCCATTCGCGGCGGAGCAAGTCTTTGAGCATGAGGCGCGCCATGCCCAGGAAGCCATTGGGGGGCAAAATCGCCAAAAAGGCCAAGGGGCCTTCGTCGCGGGCGAGCAAGATAACCCCTTGGGGGCCTTCCAAAACCACCATGGCTTGAGCGTCTTCGGGGGGCTGCTGGGCGGCCAGGGCGCTGGCCTCGGCAAATGCGGCCAGGCTGCCCGCGGCCAGCGCACCGATTTCGGCCACGTTGAAGCGGTCGCTTTCCCCGACGGCATCAACCACGGTGCCACTTTCGTCCACGGCCAGCAAGAGGCGGGCTTGCAGCTCTTGGGCGGTTTCTTCCAGGGCTTCGTGGAGGTCGGGAACAACTTGGAGGGTGTCGGCGCCAGCAGTGCGGGGGAATACGGCGAGGAGCGACGATTGAGACAAGGCCTCGCTTTGCGAGGGGGCCTCGTCGGGAAGGGTTTCCTCGTCCGCTCCCTCCAGCCCTATGTGGTTGTAGGCGCGCTTGACACAAAATTTCGTTGTGCCCAAGGCCGGGGGGCGGTGAAGCTGCGATTGAAAAATGGAAACCAGGAAGGGGCTGCGATAGGTGCCGGTGCCGGCGTAGTGGTAATACGCATCTTGATAGGCGAAGAAAATTTGTTGCTGTTGCCCTTTGGCAATCAGGTGTTGAAAGGCAGACATGCTTTGTGCCAGTAGGACACCTAAGGCTTCCTCGTCCAGCCCTTTGATGCCTCCAGCGTGTTCGATGATCTTCCCTGAAGGGCTGAGCAGGATTACGGCTTGAGCCGCCATGCGGACGAGGACGTCGTGGAGGGTTTGTGCAAGAGATGTGGCCTGCTTCATCATAGTGACAACCTTTCTTATTGCATAGAAGAGCATGGCAAGCGAATAAAAACCAAAGGCGGTGCAAAATTCCAACAAAAAAGCCTTGAGTGAGAAAGCTGAGCACCTCAAGGCAGTAAGCGGCGATGCAGGGAAAAATATTCGGATTGTGCGAATAAGGCACGCCAGGCCTTTTGTTAGGATTGCCTTTCTGCAAAACTGCTTAAATGAAAACGGAATGGTCCAACATTTTAAGGATCATGGAGATGAAGTTGCCTTAAGGGGGCAAAGAGCGGATGATTTCGTTGCCCCCGAATCATACGCGCCCAAGTTTATCGTGAGATTGCGCACAAGACAAGGAGAAAACCTAAGTTTTTATGTCGTTAAATCATCGCAAAATCATTATTGAATTGTAACTTCTTGCGATTTTGAAGATTTTTTGTTCTGCTTGTGGTCCAAAGGGGGGCGATAGACGTTGCACGACCGCCCGCGAGCGCGGGCGGTCATGGCGGGCTCAGGTGTAGGCTGAAAGGCGCCCGCAGCGTTGTTGTTGGTGCGGGCGCCTTACTTTTTTGCCGAGCCTGTCAGGCGGTGGGGCTGGTTGGGCAATCGGTCATGGCTTAGCGTTTAAAGCGGAACCCCCGTTCTTCGGTGTTGAGGAGCCACCCCACCAGTTCGCCGATGTGGATGGTCAGGTCGTGGGGCGCCCATTCGCGCGCGGCGGGGTAAATCCGGTCGTAACGGGAAGACGTGTCGCCGCTGGTTTGGAGGCGAATTTCGTCCAACAAGCGTTGGAGGCGTGTTTGCCAGAGGGCCAGGTTGTCTGGGGTGAGGTCCACCCAGCCTTGGTTGGCGGTTTCGGCTTTGATGATGGGGCCCCGCAGGAGGTGTTTGCCATCGCTGAGCAGAATGGGGATGCCCACCGAGATTATTTTTTGCCGCAAGTCGGCATCTTCTTTCACCAAGGCTTCTAACGTGGCTGCGGCTTCGGCTGGGGTGGGTTCCAGGGCTTTGTCAATGGTGCCATAAGCGCGTTTGAGGAGAAAAGCCTCAAAGAGCAATTTGGAGAGCCGCGGTGGGCCGAGGATTTCAAAAGCCACAGATTCGCCATATTGGGCCTCTAACTGGCGGAGGCGTTTGAGCGCCGAGCCTCGGAGGTAGGCCGCCCGGTAGGTGGGGCCCATGGTGGCTCCGTCCAACGCGGCTATCACGTCTTTGCCGGTGTTGCCACCCAAGATTTCCAGCACCACGTTTTGGGCAATTTCTTCGGCTGTGACCGATTCCATTTGCCCCAGCGCGGTAATCATGGCGAATTCGCCCGCGGCAAAGAGGCCGTTTTCGCCGGTGTTGATGTAAACGGCCTCTAACACGCGGTCTTGTTTTTGGCCAAAGTCGCCTTCGCGCACCAGGTTGGCGGGGTCGTCCACTGAGACGGCTTGGTCAGGCGGGCAATCGTACAGGATGTAGGGCTTGCCGTGGCGTTTGATGGGGCCGTAGCCGATTTGCTTCCAGCCGATCATCGCGGTGGGTTTGATTTCTTTGACCACCGTGGGGCCGTCGGGGGTGCGGGCCATCAGGAAGGTGAGCAGCGTCTGTGCGCCCGCTACCGCGGCTTTCGACATCAACACCCGCGAGGGCTTTTCCTCGCCGTGGGTGTAGGGGATGTTGAGCCCCATCCCGCCGGTGCCGCTGGTGCCGACTTTGATGTAAGCCTGGGTGCCTGCGCGCTGCATCGCGGCGTGGAAGATTTGCATGTGGCGCACCAGCTGCGGAATGTAGAGGGAAGCCAGCAGCCGCTCGACTTCTTCGTGCCAATCTACATCGGCTTGGGGCTTGGCAAGTTGCGTTTTGAGATGGCGGGCTGTGGTATAGACATCCTGATAGGCCACCACCGTCGCGGTGTTCATGCAGTCCACCACAATGTGGGCTGGCAGGCCGCCCAAGTCGCCCCACGTGCCGGTGATGAGTTGGTAGAGCAGCGACGATTCCAGGATGTCTTCATCCAAACTGCCGAGAATGTCGTCGAGCAAGCGTTGACGGGTTTCGGGGTTGGCGAGCACGGCTTGGCGCGGCAGGATGTCTTCCCGCTGCCATTCGGCCCGAAGAAAAACATCGCCCCACGCCGGTAAAATCTGCGTGGGGCTGTCGGGGAATTCGTCCTTCAATTGTTGGACGGCTTCTTCGGCTTCAAACTTGCGAAGCGAGGCAATCACCAGGCGGGCAGGGCGATGAGGAAGCAACGCCCGGGCCACTGCACGGCCGACCAGGCCATAGCCGCCTAAGATGAGCACATGCTTGCCTTGAATGTCCACGGGTACGCTCCTTGGAGAGATGGGCTTACCGAGGCGGCAGCGCCACCCCGGCATGTTTAGGATACCCAAAAAGGGAAGGTTGCGCAAGGGGGTTGGTGGACGTTGCGGCTTCCCAAAAGGCCAAGCGCCGCCCTTGTGGGGCCGCGTGGTTATCTTGCCTCGCGCGCGGATGCGGCGGGGCGCGGAGGGCGGTAGTGGGGAACTTCTTCCATGGGGATGGCCTTCGAGAAGTAAAAACCTTGAATGGTGTTGACCCCCATGCGGGTCAGTGTGGCGACTTGTTCTTCGGTTTCTGCCCCTTCGGCAATGATTTTGATGCCCAAGTGATGGCATAAGTCAATCATATGCTGCCAGATGAGCTGGCCTTTGGGCTCTTTGAGCATGGGAATGAGGCTGATGTCGGCTTTGACGGTGTCAATGTCTATCTGCGAGAGAAGGCGGTAACTGGAGTAACCTTGGCCAAAGTCGTCGAGAGCAACGCGAAAGCCGTGGCGCTTGATTTTTAAGAGGTTGGCTTCGGAGTTTTCGCCTTCGAGCAGAGAGCGCTCGACAATCTCAAATTCGATGGGCGCGCCTTCCAAAAGATGGATGATTTTGTCAATGGCTTCGTCGCTGTTGATGGTATCGGGATGGAGGTTGATGCTGATGGTGGGCGGTGTGAAGCCTTGGGCTTCCCAGGTTTGGAGGTGTTCTTTGACCTGGTTGCAGACCCACAAGTCGAGGATGGGTGAGAGCCCGGCCTTTTCAACATCTTCCAGGAAAAAGGGACCCCGCAACGGATGCCCAGGCGTTTGCAGGCGCAACAAAGCCTCAAAGCCCACGCATTGGCGCGTTTGGGCGTCCACTTGGGGCTGATAGTAGATGAAGAGGGTTTCAGGCGTGAGCAGGTTGGTGAGATCTTCAAGCCGGAGGTTGGCTTCGATGAGTTGATGTTGGGCTTTGTGGAGGTTCAAATGCTGTCGGATGTGCAGCGACTCGGGGAGTTCCAGATGGCGGTTGAGGTTATCCTGATAAAAGGTGGGGGTTTGGGTGCGCAGAAATTGCTTGAGGAAAGGGAGATAGATGAGCGTATCCAGCACGATGAGGAAGAGCTGCAGCGTCAAAATCCACAGATTGCCGCCGCTGACAATCCACGCGTCGAGGAAGACGGGCGTAGTCCAGGGCACTTGCGCGGTCTGAAAGGCGACGGGGAACGTGGCGAGCAAGGCATACGCAATGGTGAGGTTGAGCAGCGGAATGAGCAGAAAAGGCAGCAGCAAAAAGCGGTTGAGCGCGACGGGCAAACAATAGATGAGGAAAGTATTGATGTTGAAAAGGACAAAGGGCGTCGAAATGCGGGCGATTTTGAGGTTGTGCGGCTCGCGCGCGGTGAGAAAAAGCGCAATGAGCAGTGAAAGCCCCATGCCCGAGCCACCGGAAACCGCAAAGAGCCGATAAAACTGGCCATAAGTCAAATTGGGGAAGATTTCTCGGGTGTAAAGCGCAGTGCCGAAGAGCGAGTTGGCCAGGCGGTTGCCGTGGATGCCAAAAAACCAAGAACCTTGGGAAACCAAAGTCCGCAAGATCAAAAGCACCCCATCGGGGATGGCCTCGGCCAGGGTGCGCGTATCGTGAGCCAGCACCGCGCCGATTTGTTGCAATCCCCACCATCCTGCCAGGAGCACGGCGTAACCCACGAGAAAAGCATAGAGATATTGCAAAACACGGCAGGAATAGGTGAAGCAACGTTTGGCATCGAGAGAGATTTTGAGGAACGGCAGCAGCGCCTTCAAGAGGAAGACCGACGCGATGGGGATGAGGATTTGCCAAAGGTCCAGCCCAAAGGAGAGCAAAGGCGGGGCTGAATCAGAAGGGGAGACCAAGGGCAGCAAAGCCCGGCTGCTCAGGAACACCGCCAAGGTCAGCAGCATAGCCTGCACCCGTTCCACCTCATAGTGCCAAGCGAAGTGATAGGCGAGTGAAAGCACCACCGCGATGGACGTGAACGGCCGCAGGTTGTCGGCCAGGGTGGTGATGGGGGTGAGCAAGGCCAGGTTTTGCCAGCCGAAGTAAGATGGCAGCTGGGAAAACAAAGTGAGGATGGACGCCAAAATCACAAACGGCGCCAGGGCGATGAGGGCTTCCTGGAGGGCAACGATGAAACGGGTTTCGTGAAGGCGTAACGGGGATTTCATGGCAAAACAAACACAATTGCAGGCAAAAGCGGACAAAAGGTGCTTAGGGGCGCCAAAGCGTCTCCGCGGTAGGGAGGCAAAAAGGTTTCACTCGGAAGGCGCCCGCTTCGATGGCCCCGCGGCTTCCCAGGGCGCCAAGGGTGGGAAACTTGCCCTTAGATTAGCAAAAACACTCCCACGGCCACAACCGCGCCCACAAGCGAGGCCAAAAAGTTGACCATATCGTTGTTCATCCAGCGCCAGCCGCGGCGCCAGAGGGTCGGTGTGCCGCAGGTATGGGTGGGCGTGTGTTCGGTTTCTTTGTCGCATTGAGGGCAATAGTAAATTGCCTGGACTGTGGCTCCTAACACCGAATCGAGCAATGCGCCGAGCCAGCCCCCCAAGGCGATGGCCGCGAAAGCCTTGCCGGTGGCGTGTCCAATCCAGGCGCATCCCCCGATCAGCGCGGCGCCGGCCAGCGCGGCCGCGAACCCCAACCCCGACACGCCCCCCGACGTGCCGCGCGGCACAGCCCGCCCGGTCAGCACATGCCGAGGCGTGCTTTGGGCTAAAACCCCGATTTCCGTGGCCCATGTATCAGCGTTGACAGCGGCCAGCGCGCCACCAAAGGCCACCCACAGCCAAGAGGCTTGCGGCAGCCAGGCGTGCAGAGCGGCAAAAATCGTCGCCAACACGCCGTTGGCTGCAACTTGTGCCCAATCTCGGCGGTGGCCCTTGGAGAATTTTTCGCTGAGCGCGCGCTTGCGGCGGGCAAAAGCCCGGGAAAGCGCGCTCGACGAGACAAAAAACACCATGAGCAAACAAGCCCATGCCCAGCCGCCCATTGCAAAGATCACGCCGCCGACCACCAGCGCCGCCCAGGCCCCGCTGCGGTCCAGGGCTTTCGCGCGATAAGCCCCCCAGGCCACGCCTGCCGCCGCAGCCCACCCGAAAATCCATTGCGTCGTTGAAATCATCCACTTGCTCCTGAAAGCACCACGGCCACCGAGGCTAAAAACCCCATCGCGGCCAAGGCACCTGCCAGCCAAATGAGATACGCCATGGCCCGCCGCCGCGGCGATTGATAAGCAAACAGCCCTAACCCCAGGTTCAACCCCTGAAACAGCCACGCAGCCACGGCCAACAACACCGCGCGGTTGATGGCCGCGGGGTCTTGCCCAACCGCGCCGGGAACGGCCACGCCCGAAGCCGCAAGATTGCTCCAGACCAGCGCAGCGAGCACGGCTACCCACGCCACGATGAGCATCCCGCGCGCCCAGGGGTCGCGCCAAACTTCCCCTAACCAGCGGGTCGGCCGTTGCGAGCGCACGGCCGCGGTTTCCAGCGTCCCTTCCTCGGCCGCCCGCCGAAAGGCCTCTAAAAAGCCCTCGGCGTCGGCTGGCGAAATGGCATACAGCCCGTTTTCTGTGGCAATCACCAGCAGAGGAGCTGTGGTGGCTGCCATAAACTCCACCTTCCCCAACGGGCTGACGCGTTGCCCCACCACCATCCCCGGCCAGCGGATTTTGGGCAACGGCAGCGGGGTTCCCAGCGCATCGGCCCACTGCACCCAAAGCACCTGGGTCATGGGAATTTCTTCAATCCGCCAGCCCCACTGCAGGCGGACCCGATCGCGGTCAACCGCATACGAAGCCCGCCGGAGCGCATACCAGCCGTAGAGCAAAAAAGGCACGGGAATGGTCAACGCCAAGGCCAGCAAAAGGGTGACCAGGAAGGCCCCCCCGATGGGAAGCAAAGCCGCGCGGTAATAGAGCACGCCAGCCGCAGCGAGCAGCAAAAGCGCCAAAACGGCTTGAAAGAGACTCCCCGAGCGTTGGGGTGGGGGAAAAGCGCGAGCAGATGTCATCGTGGCCTCGGTAACAACCTTGCCCGAATTATATCAGCCTCTGGCCCGGCCGCGGGTGAGGCTGATTGCGGCCCGGCGGGGAAAGCGCGGCCGAAATTGCCGCTCAAGCAGCCCAGAAGGGCCTGCGCGCGGCAAATTGGCTCGCGAGCGGTTTAGCCTTTTTCTCCTACGCGCGGCCGCCGGCTCCAGAGCGACAAAGAAGGTGAGGCCTGCTTCTCGGGGGAGAACCAAGCAATTTTGGGGGCTCTCAGCCCTTGGGGGCGGCCTCACGCAGCGCTTTGCCTTTGGCAAAGCCGCGGCTCAGGAAAAGCGCGGTTTACGTGCAGTTAAAATATGCTATACTCTAAAGGATGATCGCTTTGGGCCAAAGCGCGATTCGGAAGGCGGATGGCGTCGTTTTGGCATTGTTAGCCCTTTTGACAAGCGGGAGACCAACCCCCTCGTACCCATGACCACGCCCTCTTCCCCTTCACCGGAAACCACCCGCTTTGCCCGCTGGGCCCGCCGCCTGCGGGAGCGGGGATTGGCGCCCTTGGCGCTCACGCTCCTGGAGGCCGGCGAGCCGTGGTGGGTCGTAGGCGGGGTAGCTTTTGCGGGCGGCCGTTTTTTGCTTTCCCCTTGGGTGTCTGAAGAGAGCCTGCAGGCCCTGAATACCTTGCTGGAAGATCCCGCCCAACGGGAAGCATTGGCCCGAGCCCTTCAGCAGCAGACGGGAGCATCGTCGTCATGACATCCTACCTTACCGGCGCAACAGGCATTTTAGGTTTGCTCTTTGTGGTGCTGTTTGGCCTGCTGATGGTGATTCTGCGGGTGGTCAAACAGCCCAAGCCCGGGCGCGATCTGCGCCCCCTGCGGGCTTTTTCGCGGTTGCGGCGAGCGGTGAACCTGACGGTGGAATCAGGCCAGCGGCTGCACATTTCCTTAGGGCGGGGCAAGATCACCCACCCCGAGGCCGCAGTAGCGTTTGTGGGGTTGAGCGCGTTGCAGCACTTTGTAGAAATTACCGCCGTGAGCGATCGCCCCGCGGTGGCCAGCGCAGGCACAGGCCCCTTGGGCATTTTGGCGCGCAGCACCCTCCACGCCGCTTACAAAGCCGCGGATCAGGAACGCCGCTATCGCGCGACCAATGCCCGAGTGACAGGGCTGACGCCGTTTTCCTACGCCGTGGGCGCCATGTTCATCACCGAAGACGATGCGGTGGCGGCCAACTTCCTGGTGGGTAGTTTTGGCCCGGAAGTCGCGCTGATTGCCGATGGAAGCAGCGGCCACGACGCGCTGACCGTCGCAGGAACCGACAACATCGCCGCCCAAGCCGTGCTCTACGCCTCGGCAGATGAGCCCCTCATCGGTGAAGAAGTGTACGCCAGCGGCGCCTACATGGGCCTTGGCGGCCTGCACGGCACCAGTACCCTGGTGCAAGACATCTTCCGCTGGCTGCTCATCGCTGCCATGTTGGGTGGGGCCCTCTTCAAATTGTTAGGAGGTGCCCTGTGAACCTCAAAATGAACGCCCCTCTCGCCACAGCCGTGGCAATGGCGGTGGGCCTGTTGGTTTTGGTGGGCTATTTCATCCCCTTGCAGGTTTTCACCGGCCTGCGCATGCTCTTTTTGCAGTGGGCTGTGATTTTGGCAGGCGCCGCGTTGGTGGTGGGGGTGATTAACTTGAGCCAATATCACTGGGCTAAGGTGCGCCGTCGCGGCTCAGGCCGCTTGACAAGCGCAGCCCTGGTGCTGACCTTGTGGTTTACCTTTGCCTTGACCTTGGTCTTTGCCCCGGCCAGCGCCCCCGTGCAATGGCTGTTTCAGTCCATCATCATCCCTGCCAGCATTGCCCTGATGGGCTTGCTCGCGTTTACCCTGACTTACGCAGCCGTGCGGCTCTTGCGCCGTCGTCCGGGCCCGTTTTCGGTGCTCTTTTTGAGCACAGCGGTGTTGATTTTGTTGGGGGCTGTGGCATTGCCAGGCATCGGCCCCTTGCCCTTCCTGAGTGACACCTTGCGCCCTTGGTTGGCTCAAGTGCCGGCCGCGGCCGGCGCTCGCGGCATCCTGCTGGGCGTAGCCCTGGGCACCGTCGCAACAGGCTTGCGGATCCTCTTGGGGAGCGACCGCCCTTATGGTGAATGACATGAGCGAACAAGTGCGTTGCCCCATGTGCGGAAAGCCCAATCCGGCAGACGCGGAAGTGTGCCGCTATTGCCACGCGCGGCTCAAGCCGTTGCGCCCTGGCGAGGCCCCGCAACCGCTGGGCACCGCGGAACTGCAAAAAGATTTGCCGGATTGGATGCGCCAAATCCAGGAAGATGCCCCCTCAGAAGACGAAGCCCAAGACATCTTGCAGGCCTTGCGGGAAGAAAGCGAAGCCGTATTGCCAGAGACGCCTGCGACCGAAGACGAAGACCTTTGGGCTGCCATGGGGGATGAAGAAGAGGAACTCCCCGATTGGCTCAAATCGTTGGGCGAAGAACCGGCTGGAGCGTCGCCTGCGGCATCGGCGGAAGCCGCGCCCGAGCCGACTGAGCCCGAGGCGGCCGCGCCTGCCGGAGCCGACGACCTGCCGGACTGGTTGGATACCCTGGGTGCGCCCGAACCGGCCGAGCCCGAAGCAGCCGCGCCCGCCGAGCGCGCCGACGACCTGCCGGATTGGTTGGATACGCTGGGTGCGCCCGAGGCGACCGAGCCCGAAGCAGCCGCGCCCGCCGAGCGTGCCGACGACCTGCCGGATTGGCTGAGCGAAGCCGCGCCTGCGGGTGCGCCCGAGCCGGCCGAGCCCGAAGCAGCCGCGCCTGCTGAGCGTGCTGACCTGCCGGACTGGCTGGCCGCGCTGGAAACCGCAGCCCAAGAAAGCAGCGGCGAGGCATCGGCCGATGAGGCCCGCGAAGCTGAAGCGCCCTCTGACGAAACCGAGGCCGCTCCCAAGCCTTTCGTGTTTGAAGGCGCTGAAGACCTCGACGAACTGTTGGCCGAAACCCCCGACTGGTTGAATTGGCTTTCTCCCGAAGAAGCCGAAGAAATCGAAAGCGACGATCGGGCTTTGTTGCCTCCTTCCACCGAAACGGAAGCCGAGGCCGAAGAAGAAGCGCCGGTCTTGCAGGGTGAACTGCCCTCATGGCTGGAGGCCATGCGTCCCATTACGGCTGCCTCGCCGGGCGCGGTGGCAGGCGATGAGCCCCTGGAGACCCAAGGCCCCTTGGCTGGGCTGCGAGGGGTCATCACCCCTCCGGAATCCACCTTCATGAAGCCCGGCAAAGTCGCCTTGGTAGGGGGGCGGTTGGTGTTGACCGAGCAGCAAGAGGCCCAAGTCGAGGCCTTGAAAACGCTCTTGGACG
Organism: uncultured Anaerolineaceae bacterium; assembly: GCA_964386185.1. GTDB lineage: Bacteria > Chloroflexota > Anaerolineae > Anaerolineales > DRMV01 > DRMV01. The sequence goes on along the minus strand of CAYLRJ010000082.1, from coordinate 6,737 downwards.
AGGAATTCAACCCTCAACCTCCGCCCAAACCTGGCTTGATTTCCCAACAGCAAGTGCTACGCTGGCTGATCGGTGGGCTGTTGCTTTTGGCTGCGCTGCTCCCCTTGCTTGTGCCGCCGCTTCGCCCTGCGTTGCCGTCGAAAATCTTACCCGCGGCCCTCAATGCGCAGCGCTTGGTTGAAAAAGTGCCTGAAAATGCGCCGGTGTTGCTGGCCGTGGATTACAGCCCGGGCTTCACCAGCGAAATGGAAACCGCGGCTGCTCCCCTGTTGAGCGATTTGTTGGCCAAAAACGTCCGGCTGATTGTGGTTTCCACCCAGCCCACAGGGCCAGACTTGAGCGCCCATCTCCTGAGCCAAGCCTTGGCCTGGCAGGGCGTCCCGGGCGAGAATTACCTCAACTTAGGGTATCTGCCGGGTGGAACGGCGGGGTTGTATGCCTTTGCCCACGCGCCGCAGATGGTCTTCCGCCGCGGCGCGGGTATTGACGATATTTGGCAGACACCGGCTTTGGCTTCTGTCCAGCGTTTGGCCGATTTTGCCATGGTGGTGGTCGTCACCGAAGATGCGGAAACCGCGCGAGCGTGGGTTGAGCAAGTGCGCCCGGTGTTGGATGAAGACACCCCCTTGGTGATGGTCATCAGCACCCAGGCCGAGCCGATGGTTGAGCCTTATTACGAAACCGCCTCGCACCAGGTGCATGGTTTGGTGACCGGGCTGGAAGGCGGCCTGGCGTATGCTGCGCTCCGTGGGCAGACCATCTCAGAGGCAACCCACGGCCAATGGGGCAGTTACAGTTATATTGTTTGGGTTGCGGTGGTGCTCATGGTGTTAGCGGGCATTTACAACCTGGCATTAGGCTGGCGCGAGGCCCGCACGGCCCCGCCTGCAGATGAGGAAGAAGAGGCATGAACATAGCGGCAATTTTAGGTGCTTTCCTCGGCTTCATCATCACCGTGGTGGTGCTCAGTTACGTCTTCCTGCGTGACTGGGCGGTATTCCGCTGGGCGATGCACATTTTCATTGGTGTGAGCGCCGGCTACGCAGGGGCCGTGGCGGTGCGCAGTGTGTTGTGGCCGATGTTGTTGCAACCCCTGATTTTTGACCATCGTTGGTTGCTTTTGGTGCCCCTGTTGCTGGTTTTGTTGTTGCTCACCAAGGCTTTTCAAAGCAACGTGAGCCGTTTGGGCAATGTATCGGTGGCCTTTTTGGTTGGCGTAGGTGCGGCGGCCGCGATAGGTGGTGCGGTCAAGGGCACCATTTTCCCGCAGACCGTAGCCACCACCGATGCGTTCAACTTGCATCTGATGGCCGCCCAGGGGGTGGGCTTTGGTGAGTTTATGGTGACGGGCTTGTTTATGTTGGTCGGCACGGTGACCACCTTGGCCTACTTCCACTTTAGCGCGCACCCGCAACCCCATCGTGCGCCCGCGCGGCGGCGGTGGATTTCGTGGCTGGCCCGTGTGGGCGAGTGGTTCATTGCCGTGACCTTTGGCGTATTGTTTGCCGGCGTCTATTTGGCCGCGGCAACCGCCCTCTCGGCCAGTGTCAATACCTTGTGGCAGTTTTTGCTCACCTTGTTACCCCATTAAACGCTGAGGTATGATGGCAACTTCGTTGGTGGATGCCGATAGTTTGTTGGCCGTGGATGTGGGCAACGCCCACACCCGGGTGATGCTTTTCGATGCGGTGGAGGACCGCTATCGTCTGATAGCGATGGGCATCGCGCCCAGCACTGCCTATGCCCCATTGCACGACGTCCGCGAGGGCATTCGGAACGCGATTGACCAAATCCAGAGCATCACCGGGCGGGTGCTCATTGATCGCGAAGAGCAGCTCATCGTGCCCACCACGTCCGACGGCGCAGGGGTGGACCAGGTCGTGCTGACCCTCTCTGCGGGTCAGCCGCTGCGGGTGGTTGTGGCCGGGGTGTTGGAAGATGTCTCTCTGCGGAGCGCCCGCCGGTTGGCCGAAACCATCTACGGCCGCATCGAAGCCCAACTCCACCTCAACGACCGCCTCCATACCGCTGGGCGCATCAATACTGTGGTGCGCGCCCGCCCCGATGTGGTCATCATGGCCGGCGGGGTGGACAAAGGTGCCACCCAGTCGGTGTTGCAAATGGTCGAAGCCGTCGGGCTTGCGGCTTATCTGATTCCCCAAGGGCAGCGCCCCGAAGTGCTTTTCGCAGGCAATCGGGCGGTGCTCCCCGAAGTCCAAAACCTGCTGGAAGGCTTGGTGCCTTTGCATACGGCCCCCAACGTGCGCCCGGCTCTGGAGCAGGAGCAATTAGGCCCCGCTCAAGAAGCCCTTTTGCAAATTTTCCGCAACGTCCGTTCCCGGCAGATGGGCGGCCTGCAATCGTGGTTGGCGCCTCTGGCCGGACATCACACGTTTTACCCCACCTCGTATGCGTTTGGGCGGATGATTCGCTTTTTGAGCCGAGTTTACGACCCGGCCAAAGGCGTTTTAGGGGTGGACATTGGCGCAGAGGCAACCACGGTCGCCGCGGCCTGGGGTGGCGAGGGCACGCTCAAGACCATGACCGCCTTGGGGCTGGGAAGCAGCCTGCCAGATTTGTTGAAACACACGGCGGTGGAATACATTTTGCGTTGGCTGCCCATTGAAGTGTCTCGGCAACGCGTGGTGGATTATTTGTACAACAAAGCCTTGCATCCTGACAGCATCCCAATGACCGCCGAAGACATCGCGGTCGAGCAAGCCTTGGCGCGCCAGATTTTGCGGGTGGCTTTGCGGCACGCGTGGCGCGATTTCCCGGTGAGCATACGGCATCGGTTTGGAGCGCAATTGCCTTATTTTGAGCCGATTTTGGCCTCGGGGAGCATCCTCACCAAGGCGCCCACCGCGGGGCAAGCGCTGTTGATGCTGTTGGATGGCATCCAGCCGAGCGGTGTGACCACCTTTGTGTTGGATGAGAACCATCTCTTGCCATCCTTAGGCGGGGCTGCAGACCTCAACCCCATTTTGGGGGTGCAGGTGCTGGAATCGCATCATTTTGTGCCCTTGGCCACGGTCATCACGCCGGTGCATCATCTCACCAAGGCGGGCACGCCCATTTTGCGGCTCAACATTGAAACCAGCAGCGGCGATCAAGGCACTGTAGAGGTCAAAACCGGCACGTTGCGGGTCATCCCTCTGCGGCCGGGGCAGACGGCCACGGTGAAAATTCAACCGTTGCGGCGGGCGGATGCCGGCTTTGGCCCTGGTCGGCGGGGCACCGTGGTGGTCAACGGAAGCAGGCTGGGGCTGGTGATTGACGCCCGCGGGCGGCCGGTGGTGTTGGCCGCGGATCCTGCCCAACGACGAGAGCAAAACAGCCGTTGGCTCAGCGCCTTGGGCGGCTGACGGCATGATTCTTGCAAAGGTGCGTTTAGGAGTGAAGCATGAGCGTCATTAGGCCGGTTGTACGCATCATGCCGGTGGCAAAGGTGAGGCAAAAGCGCCTGCTGCCTGTGCCGGGGCGGGTGGTGGTCAATCAGGGCAAGATTGTGAAGGCCACCGAAACCGTGGCGGAAGCCTATCTGGAGCCTCGCTTCCACCTCATCAACATTGCCCGAAGCCTGGGTGTGCCGCGCGACGAAGCTGATGAATACCTGGTCTGCCATGTGGGCGAGGTCATCCGCAAAGGGGAAACGCTGGCCCAGAAGGGTGGCGTGTTCCGCAAGGTGGTCAACTCGCCCGTGGATGGCGAAGTGGTGTTGGCCGGCGAGGGGCAAGTGTTGATTCGGGAATATGTGAGCCCTTGGGAACTTCCCGCGGGGTTCCCTGGCAAGGTGAGCAAGGTGTTTGCTGGGCAAGGCGTTGAGCTCACCACCACTGGCTCGGTCATTGATGGGGTTTGGGGCAACGGCAAACTGGCTTACGGCTTGCTTTATAATGCGGGCAAATCGCCCGACGCCGTGCTCGATGCCGCGGCCTTGGGCGTGGAGTTGCGAGGCATGGTGGTGGTCGCCGGCCGGTTGGAAGACGCCCACACTTTGGAAGTTGCCGAGAGCCTGCCCGTGCGAGGCATCATCGTCGGAAGCATGCCGGCTTCGCTCATCCCTGAGGCTTTGAAGGTCTCCTTCCCAATTGTGGTGCTTGATGGCTTTGGGGCGCGGGCCTTGGATCCGCAAGCATTCCGTTTGTTGGTCACCAGCGAAGGCCGTCACGTGGCCGTCTTGGCCGAGCCGATGGACCGTTATCGTGGCATCCGGCCGGCGGTGATCATTCCGCTGCCCAATGCGGAAGTGCCGCCTGAGCCGCCCGAAGCCGTGGAACTTTCAGAAGGGGTCACCGTGCGCTTGACGCGAGCGCCGTATGTTGGGATGTTGGCGCGCGTGGTGGATGTGCCGCCGGGGTTGGTGCGGTTCGAAAATGGCCTGCGCGCGCCTGGCGTTGAAGTCCGATTGGAAAACGGCGATCGCGTCATGGTGCCTGTGGCCAATGTCGAAGTGTTGGTGCAAATGTAGCGCCTGAACCCAAACGAGGAGTAAGCCGATGTCTGTCTTTGATGATGATCAAGAACACGTTTCGCCTTTCGACGAGCCGATTGAAGATTTGGGGTTCGAGGAAGAACCCGAATTAGGGTCTGAACCCGAAGAGCCCACCGACAGCAACAAGACCTTTTTGATTGCCGTGGCCGCGTTGATAGGCTTTTTGGTCATTGCAATGGCGCTGTTGGCGATCTATGCTGTGTTTATCATGCCTGCCAAGCGTCATGCTCAAGAGACGCAGGTCGCGCAGATCAATGCCCAAAACACGGCCATTGCTCAAGGGCTGACGGCCACCGCGCAAGCCGCATTGTGGACGGCGACCCCTGCGCCTTCCCCGACTTCGCCGCCCACCCCCACGCTTTCCGCGGCGGCGTTGGCTACGCCGACCCCTGTGGTAGCCCTTGCCACCAGCACGTCAACGCCGGCAATTGACCCCACGGCTTTTGCTCTGACCGCGACCGCTATCTATGCCACCAACGTGGCGGCCTGGGCCTTGACCCCCAGCCCCACCGCGTTGGCGACGACCGGCTTTGCCGATGACGTGGGCCTGCCGGGCTTGTTGGCGGTGGCTGCGTTGTTGATTGTGGTGATTTTCTTGGCTCGCCGGCTCCGCCAAACAGTGTAGCCTTCGCTTGGGCTTGGCCTCACGTGTTGTGTGCAAGGGTTCAGCGCGGTTGAAAGTCGAGCGCCCGCGTTGGTCATGAGCCACGCGGGCGCTAATTTTGTCAGAAAAGGCAGCCTGGACCGGAAGCCTCTGCTTGCTTTGGCCGAGGGCTTTTGCTTTAGGGTGCTCTCCACAAAGGCGCGATCAAAGGCGGACTTGCGCGACGCGGGTTCCCCTTGGCTTGCTTCCTTGCTTTGGAAGCGCGCAATTGATGTTATACTGTAGTGGCACGCCCAAATCCATTGCTTTGGAGGTAATATGAACGAGTCGTTTGAAGCACCGCAGGAAGTTGCACCCCAGGGAGAAGAGATCACCAGTGACGATAAGTTATGGGCGTTGCTGACCTATGTTTTCTCTCCCATCGTTCCCTTGATTATCATGTTTTGGGATGAAAAGAAGAACCGCCCCTTCATTCGCGAACACAACGCGCAAGCCCTGGTGTTAGGGGTGGTCAACGTCGTGTTGACGATTGTCGGAGGCGCTACGCTGATTTTGGCGTGTCTCCCTCTTTTCGTGTGGTTGTATATGCTCTATCTGGGCATCCAGGCTTATCAGGGTAAGTCGGTGACCATTCCGATTATTACCGATTTTGTCAAAAACCAGGGATGGGCATAATCGCCGCCACGACGGATTTGTAAGCCTTTGCCTTTGGGCAAAGGCTTTTTTGTTGGTTTGGCTGCTTGCGCGCGTCTGCGCTTCTTTGCCCTTTTCCCAAATTCCCCTACGACCACAAACAAAAAGCCGGTGTAATCCATGGTTTCGTCTGGCGCCCCTTGCACCTCAGCCCAAGTTGAGGCAAAATAGGGTATCTTTGTTTGGGAGGAGCCTTCCCATGCCAACCATCGCTGTTTACGGCAGTGCCAGCCCCAAAGCGGGTCAACCCGACTATGAAGCCGCGTATCGCCTGGGCTATTTGCTCGGGCAAGCCGGCTACACTGTGATGACCGGCGGTTATGGCGGCACGATGGAAGCCGTCTCGCGCGGTGCGGTCGAAGGAGGAAGCCGCACCATTGGCGTGACGTGCGCCGAAATCGAACGCTATCGCCCCTTGGGCCCCAACCCCTGGGTGCAGAAGGTCAGGGCCACCGAAACCCTCATTGACCGCCTCCGCATCTTGACCACCGAAGCCGACGCGGCCATTGCCCTGCCCGGCGGGATAGGCACCCTGCTGGAAATCAGCCTGGCCTGGAACTTGCGGGTCATCCATGCCCTGCCCCCGCAGCCTCTCATCCTGGTGGGGCGCGGCTGGCAGCAGACCTTCGAAACCTTGCTGAAAGCCCAAGGGCAATACATCACGGAAGCCGCTCGCGAGGCGTTGCACTTTGTCCCCAACGGCGAAGCCGCGCTGGCCGCGCTTTTGGCTGCTGTGCCGGTGGGCAAATGATGGGCGTTGCAAGTTGCCGGACGCAGCGATTTGGTACAATTAGCCCGCTAATTTTCCCTCCAAGGATGGATTTATGAGCAACACCTTGCCTTCCCGAAGCGAAAACTTTGCCGAATGGTACAACCAACTGGTGCTCAAAGCCGAGCTGGCCGACTACGCGCCCGTGCGGGGCTGCATGGTGGTGCGGCCCTATG
>CAYLRJ010000081.1:0-43812 GCA_964386185.1 uncultured Anaerolineaceae bacterium | reverse complement strand
CATCTGCGTCCATCTGCGTTCTCTTCACCACGCTCCCAAAATCACCCCCGCCCCCAGCCCGCAATTCCTCATTCGCAATTTCTCGCGCGGCCGCCCTGGGTTTGCTCCCCTGATTTTCCACCGAGAAACACCAGGCTGGGGTAAAATAGAAGCATCCTTGCCTCAGGAGCCACCCATGCACAAGTTGGCCGGAATCTACGCCGCCGCGGTCACCCCTGCCGATGCCCACGGCACCCCGCGCCCCGAGGACCTTCCCCGTTTGTTGGGCTTCCTGGCCGAACGCGGCTGCCACGGCGCGCTGTTGCTGGGCACGACCGGCGAAGGGCCTTCCTTTGCCCCCGAAGAGCGCTTGGCCGTCATGCAAGCCGCCACCCGCGTGCGGGAAACTCACCCCGACTTCCGCCTGCTCGCAGGCACCGGCACCCCCAGCCTGAGCGAAACCATCGCGTTGACCCGAGCCGCTTTTGACTTGGGTTACGATGGCGTGGTGGTGTTGCCGCCGTATTACTTCCGCAACGCCTCGGAAGAAGGCCTCTACCGCTGGTTCGCCGCGCTGCTGCAAGCCGCGGTGCCCGCCGACGGCGCGCTGCTGGGCTATCACATCCCGCAGGTTTCGGGCGTGGGGCTTTCGTTGGATTTGCTCGCCCGCCTGCACGATGCCTTCCCAAATTTTGTGGGGCTCAAAGATTCCACGGGCGACCCCGACCACGCCGCGGCCCTGGGCGCGCGCTTTGGCGACGACCTGCTGGTGCTCAGCGGCAACGACCGCCTGCTCACCCACGCCCTCGCCCACCACGCGGGCGGCGCCATCACCGCGCTGGCCAACTTGGCCTCGCCGTGGCTGCGCGCAGTGTGGGATGCCCACCAAGAAGGCCGCACCGCGGCCGCAGCCCAAGCCACCCTCGACCGCGGCCGCGACGCGCTGGAAGCCTTCCCGCCTTTTGGCCCAACCATCAAAGCCGCACTGCACCTCTTGCATGGCTTCCCAACCTGGGGCGTCAGGCCGCCCTTGCTGCCGCTTCCACCCCAACGCGCACAGGAAGCCGCCCAAGCCCTCCAACGCGGCCTGGCGACCTAAAGTCAAAAGGGGAACCCCCATGAACGAAAGTATTTACACCCACATTGATTTGGCCCGCAACTACCGCAACCGCAAAATCACCAACATCCTCATGCTTTCGCTCACGGGCGTCACCGTGGTGCTGGCCATCATCCCCTTGGTGTGGATTACCGTCTACGTCATACTCAAAGGGGGCAAATACATCAATTTAGACCTCTTCACCCGCCTACCAGCCCCGATGGGGATGTCGGGGGGCGGCGTGCTCCATGCCATCGAGGGCACGTTTGTCATGGTCACCCTGGCCTCGCTCATCGCCATCCCCTTGGCGTTGCTGGCCGCCTTCTACCTTTTGGCGCGGCCGAGCACAACCCTGGCCCACGTGCTGCGTTTCAGCACCGACATGCTGGCCGGCATCCCTTCCATTGTCATTGGCCTTTTTGGGTATGCGGTCATTGTGGTGACTCAAAAGCACTTTTCCGCGTTTGCGGGCGGCATTGTGTTGGCCATTATCATGCTGCCGGTGGTGCTGCGCTCAGCCGAAGAAATGCTCAAACTGGTGCCGGGAGAGATGCGTGAAGGGGCCCTGGCCCTGGGGTCTCCCGAATGGTTGGCGGCGCTCAAAGTGGTGCTACCGGCTGCGGCCGAGGGCATCATCACAGGCATCATGTTGGGGATTGCCCGCGCGGTGGGCGAAACCGCGCCTTTGCTCTTCACCGCCCTCGGCAACGATAACTACGAAATCGGCCGCATCATCCGCGACGGCATTCACTATCATCAAAGCTTGGGGCAAATTCTCGGCAATATCTTCGGACAGCCCGCGGACGCGCTGCCGCTGACGTTGTGGAAATATGCCCAGCAACCCTATCAGGAACGCATCCAACAGGCTTGGGCTGTTGCTTTTGTCTTGATGGCCTTGGCACTGGGGCTCAACATCATTGCCCGAGTCTGGCTGGCTTATCGCCGCCGCAAACTTTATGGCTAAACCCGCGCCTTTCTCGGAGGAACCTCATGCAACCTCAAATCACCTTTCAGCCAAGCGATACTGCCAACCTGGCGGTCAAAATGGCGCTCAACAACCTTTCAGTCTATTACAAAGACTTTCGGGCCATCAAAGATGTCACCCTCCCAGTTTACGAACACCGCGTGACCGCCATCATCGGCCCGTCAGGGTGCGGGAAATCCACCCTTTTGCGTGCGCTCAATCGGATGAATGATCTGATTCCTGGGGCGCGCGTGGAGGGTGAGGTATTGCTGGATGGCGAAAACATCTATGGCGCGGGGCAAGACGTGGTGGATATTCGCCGCCGAGTGGGGATGGTCTTCCAACGGCCCAACCCTTTCCCGATGAGCGTGTATGACAATGTAGCGTTTGGACCCCGCTTGTTAGGCCTTCGCAAGAAAGCCGTGTTAGACGAAATCGTCGAACGCAGTCTGCGCGCTGCCGCGCTGTGGGAACACGTCAAAGACAAATTGGGGCAATCGGGCATGGCCCTCTCAGGTGGGCAACAGCAGCGGCTGTGCATCGCTCGCGCCATCGCTGTGGAGCCCGAGGTCATCCTCATGGACGAACCCACTTCCGCGCTGGACCCCATCGCAACCCTCAATATCGAAGACCTCATCCAAACCCTCAAAGAAAACTTCACCATTGTCATCGTCACCCACAATATGCAACAAGCCGCCCGCATTTCTGACTTCACCGCGTTTCTCAGCATGGACGACGACCGCGCAGGCTACCTGGTCGAATTTGGCCCCACGGTCGAACTCTTCACCAACCCCAAACAAAAACTGACCGAAGATTACATCACCGGACGTTTCGGATAATTCCCCTTCCCCTCGCAAGGAGACGACCCCATGCCCCGCAAAGTGTTAGAAACCGAACTCCAAAGCCTCAAAACGCAAATCCTCCGCCTGGGCGACATGGTCAAACAAGCCATGCTGGACGCTATCGAGGCGCTCAAACACCGCGATGTGGAAGCCTCGGAGCGCATCATGAACACCGACCAACAAATCAACGCGCTCCGTTTCGAGATCGAGCGCGCGGCATTGGTAGTAATTGCCACGCAACAACCCCTGGCCCACGACCTCCGCCTGCTGGCTTCCATTTTAGACATCGCAGGCGAGCTGGAACGCATGGGCGACTACGCCAAAGGCATCGCCAAAATCAACATCCTCATGGGCGACAAACCCCTCCTCAAACCCCTGATTGACCTCCCCCGCATGGCTGAAATCGCCACCGCCATGCTCGAAGATGCCTTGCACGCCTTTGTGCAAGACGACGCTGCCACAGCCCGCGCCATTCCCCAACGCGATGATGAGGTTGACGCCCTCTACAACCAAATCTACCGAGAGCTCATCACCTTCATGATTCAAGACCCAAAGACCATTGACCAAGCCAACTACCTGCTCTGGGCCGCCCACAACGTGGAACGCATGGCTGACCGAGTCACCAACATTTGCGAACGCACCCTTTTCACCGTGACTGGTGAAATTACCGAGCTGGCCTAAACCGCCAGGCGCAAGGCTGCTGCGGAGGGCGTTGAAAACGCAAAAGCCCGTCCAACCAGCCCCCAACACACCGCGCCCATCCCAAAACCAACAGCGCACGGCCTTACGCGGCCGTGCGCTGTTTTTTCGCCAAATTGGGGCTCAGCCCAAGCAGGTTATGAGGTCACGGCTTCCTTGGCCAGCCAGGCCTCTTCCTCGCGCGCCACACGCATGCCCTCTTCCACATCCACGCGGGTCAAAATATAGCCCCCGACGATAAAGAAGAGTACGATTGAAACGATGCTCAGCCGGCTGCTGCCCATCAGCTGCCCTACGAAGCCAAACAGCAACGGGCCTAAAATGCCTGCAAACTTCGAGCTCACGCTAAAGAAGCCGAAAAATTCCGAAGATTGGCTCTTCGGCACCATTTGGCTAAACAACGACCGACTCAAAGCCTGTGAGCCGCCCTGCACTGTGGCCACGCCAAACCCCAACAGCCAGAAATGCCACGCCTGGCTCATGAAATATCCCCCAATGGAAATCAGCGTGTACACGCCCAAAGTGATGTAAATCGCTCGCTTGGTGCCGATTTTGCCCGCTAACCAGCCAAAGAAGAACGAAAACGGAATGCCCACAAACTGAATCATCAACAAGGTCGCAATCAAAGTGTTGGAATCAATGCCAATTTCTGTGCCGTAAATCGTCGCCATCTTGATGATTGTGCCAATCCCGTCGTTGTAAAGCCAAAACGCCAGCAAAAACTTCCACAACTCATCATAACGCTTGACCTTGCGCAGCGTGGTCAACAGACGGCTAAAGCCCGCTTGCACAGGGTTCATGCCCACTTCCTCAGGCAACACGCGGCGTTTCGGCTCGGGCACCCACTTCCACAAAGGGATCATGAAAACCAACCACCAAAGCGCGGTCAGCAAAAAAGACAAGCGGGTATAAAAGCCCACTTTTTCATCAGGAGCGGTCATAATGAGCCCCAATGAAATGGCCAAAAGCAAACCGCCGCCTAAATAGCCCATGGCATATCCGGCGGCAGAGACCATATCTCGCTCATTTTCTGCGGCCACGTGCGGCAGCAACGAGTCATAAAACACATTCGCGCCCGCGAAGCCCACGTTCCCGATGATGAAGAAAATCGAGGCTTTGAGCCAATCGCCGCTATAGACGCCATAGAGCAACGCGGAGCCCAAAATCCCCAGCAGGGCAAACCCCGTCAAATAGCGTTTCTTCGCGCCGCTAAAATCGGCCATTGCGCCCACGATGGGGCTGAGCAGAGCGACGATAAACAACGCGATGGACGTGGTGTAAGCCCAATAGACGGTGGCATGATTGCCCGGCAAATTGGCACCAGCCACTTTGTAATAGTAAATCGGTAAAATGGACGACATCATGATCATAGGGAAGGCCGAATTGGCCCAGTCGTACATCGTCCATCCAAAAACCTCCTTCCGTTTGAGCAATTGCCAAAGGTTGGGAGGCTTTTGTTGGGGTTGCTCCCCCTGAGCAGAAGTTGTTGCTTGAGCATGCGTACTCATCCATCACTCCTTGGCTTCGAATTGGAATCTGACTTCGCCTCTGCGAGCCTGCCAGCAGAGGCCCCGCACGTAAAGAAAAAACCCCCGACGCGGTGCAAAGATACGTCGGGGGAACTTCTCAACGAGATTTGCGGCGCGTTTTAGCCCCACGAGCCTTGCGCCGCGACGCAGCGCCACGCGGCGCCGCGGACGTGGTCGGATGGCCTTCCGGCGCTTGCGCCCGCCAAAAGGGATAAAGCCACACCACAGCCAACAACACCACCCACGCCACCACCTGCGCGACCCGAATACCGGAACTCAAGGTCACGCTATCGCCACGGAAGCCCTCCACAAACAACCGCACCGCGGCCAAAAGCCCCACCGTGCTCAAAAAGAGCGTTCCGTCGCCGCGGGCCTTTCGGCCTTGCTCGCCCACCCAAGCCAACACGCCTGTGGTCAACAAAACCTCATAAAACTGGGTCGGATGCCGCTTCGCGCCCCAAAGTTCAATGCCCCACGGCAGCGACGTGGGCATGCCATAGGCATCGCCACTCAAGACGTGCGCCACCCCCACAAAAACGGCAAACGTGGCCAAGCCGGGTGCGAGGGCGTCTAACGTGGGGCGCAAAGGGAGCCCGCGCCGTTGCCCATAAGCCCACGCGGCCACCACCCCTGCAACCAGCCCCACCCAAGGGTCCAAAGTCTGCGGATTGAGGGAAAACAGGCTCAAAGGAGACGCCAAAAAGGCATCCGGGTAACGGGCCGCGTAGCCCAAACGGGCCGCTACAGCCCCAACGCCCAAGCCCCAAAAGACCACATTGACCACGCGCTCACCCGAAAGCCCCAACCGCACAGCCTGCCGAGCGGCCAGTTCCATACCCAACCACACCCCCAACAACAACGCCAAACCTGGCAATTGCACCATCACAGGCCCAATGTTGAGATAGGGAAGCATCAGGGCGCCTCCTTCAAAAGGGTTTCGACTTTCGAGCGTAACAACCCTTCGCTCATAGGCCCCCCTACAACCACCCAGCGAATAACCCCCTGCCGGTCAACAAAGAAGGTCGTTGGTGTGCCGTGGACTTGATATTGCCGAGCGGCCATCGTCTCGGAATCCAACAAAATGGGAAACGTCAGCCCATACTGCTGAACAAAGGCTTCAATGGCCGCGGTGTCTCGCTCTACGGTGATGGCCAAAATTTCCAAGCCTTGGGTGCGATAAGCCTCATACACCTGTTGCATGGCCGGCATCTCGGCTTTGCAGGGCGAACACCAAGTAGCCCAAAAATTAATCACCACCACCTTGCCACGCAAGGCGTGGAGGGTTATTTGTTGGCCGTCCAAAGTTTGCAGGGTAAAATCAGGGGCAGAGAAGCCCTGTTTCGGCGCCGGCGGCGGGCCGGCGGTCGTCTTCTCCACAGGGGCGCGGGTGAGCGCCATCCAACCCAAGCCCACCAAGGCCACAACGGCCAACAGCGCCCAATGGGTGCGGGAACGCGGTGCAAACGTCAACAAAAGCCATTCCTCCTTGGCAAATTTCGGCCCTGCGGCGCTTCCCGGGCGACCGCGGCCGAACCTTCCAAAATCTTACCACAATGCAACCTCACGCGCTTGTGCTTTACAAAGGGCAACCAGCCCTGATTGTTGAATCCACAGCAAAAACGCTTCGCCTGCGCTTGCCCGACGGCAGCCTGCGCAAGGTGCGCCTCAAAGACGTCCATCTTCTGCACCCTGGGCCATGCGCCGAAATTCCCCGCGCAGCCCCGCCCGCGGAGCAAGACCTCCGCGAAGCGTGGGCCCTCTTGCAAGGCGAAACCGTCACCTTGGCCGACCTGGCGGCCTTGCTCTTTGGCGCGAACACACCGCAACACGCCTGGCAAGCATGGCAAGCCGTTGCCGATGGGCTCTATTTTACGGGCACCCCCGAGCGCATCCAGGCTCGGCCAAAAGACCAAGTGCAAGCCGAGCAACAAGCCCGACGCCGCAAAGCCCAACAAGCCCAGGCCTGGCGCGCCTTCCTGGCGCGCGCTCGCCAAGGCCACCCCGACCCCCGAGCCGACGCCCCCTTCCTGCACGAAATCGAAGCCCTGGCCCTCGGAAGGGCGACCCACAGCCGCGCGCTCAAAGCCCTTGGCCTCCAAGCAAGCCCCGAAAACGCCCATCGCTTGCTCCTCCAATGGGGGCTCTGGACGCCGATGGTCAATCCTCATCCGGTGCGGCTGGGGCTGCCCCTCGAAGCCCCCACGGTGCCGTGGGAGGGTTTGCCCCCCTTCCCGCGCCGCGACCTCACCCATCTGCCTGCCTTTGCCATTGACGACGAAAATAGCCAAGATCCCGACGACGCGCTGAGCATCGAAGGGGAACGCATCTGGGTGCATATTGCCGACGTGGGAGCTTGCGTGCCGCCCCACAGCGCTGCCGACCTGGAAGCCCAAGCCCGGGGAGCCACTTTGTATTTGCCCGAGGCCACTGTGCCCATGTTGCCCGATGAGGCTCGCGCCCACCTGGCCCTGGGGCTCACCACGCCTTCCCCTGCGCTTTCCATCGGCATTGACCTGACGCCCACGGGCGAAATCGAGGCTGTGGAAGTCGTGCCATCGTGGGTGCGGGTCGAGCGGCTCAGCTATTCGGAAGCCGAACAACGCTTGCAGGAAATCCCCGCCCTGGCCGCGCTGGCAAAACGAATGGCTCAACGCGAAAAATTGCGTGCTGCGCGCGGCGCCATCACGTTTTGGCTTCCAGAAGTCAAAGTGGTGGTGGAAAATGGCGCCATCCGCCTCAAGCCCATCCTCCCCTTACGCAGCCGCCAAATGGTGCGCGAGGCCATGCTCTTGGCCGGCGAAGCCTTGGCCCGCTACGCGCAGGCACACCATCTGCCGCTGCCTTACACCGCCCAAGAACCCCCAGCCACCCCAGACGCCTCCCTGCCTGAAGGTCTGGCAGGCGCGTATGCCCGGCGCAAAACCCTCCGCCCCAGCCATTACACCTCCCATCCCAAACCTCATCACGGGTTGGGGCTTCCTTTTTATGTCCAGGCCACCAGCCCCTTGCGGCGCTATCTGGATTTGGTCGTCCATCAGCAGCTCTGGGCTCACCTACGCGGTGCGCCTCTGCTCACAGAGCAAGAAATTCTCGAACGCATCGGGGCCATCGAAAGTGCGGTCCAACGCGTCCGCCAGGCTGAACGGCTTTCACGGCGGCACTGGCTGCTGGCCTATTTGCTCGGCCATCCTGATTGGGAAGGCGAGGCCGTGGTGGTCGAAAACCAGCCGCCCTGGGCTAAGGTGATTTTGCCACAGCTGGGTCTTAGCGAGCGTTTGCACATCAAGCCACCTTTGCCCCTCAACGCCACCATCACCGTCCACGTGACGGCCATTGACCTGCCTGGCCTGCATCTCCACCTTGCCCCCAACGCTTCGGGGGCCTAAAGCGCCTCCGCCTTCCTCATCTGCAGCCGGGAAGCCCACCCTCGCGCGCTTTCCCCAGACGAAAGGGGCTTGGTTTTAGCCCTTTGGTCACCCCAAAGTGTTTTGCCAAACATCCCCCAAAATTATCAAAATGTGCTATATTTAGATCATCTTATAACGCAACGCTGTCATCGCAACGACTTATGGATTTCAACCTCGGTTTTTATCTTCGCCTCATCACCCATAACCTTTTCAAAAGCCGCAAAAGCATCGCTCCGCTCTCATCCGCCAGGGTGGGCTTCCTGGCCGGAGCGGTGGTGGGGTTTCCGTTACTCTATCTCGGCCATCGCGTGAGTTGGTGGCTGGATTATCTTTTTTTCCCCGCTTTTCGCCGCCAAACCGTTGAAGCCCCGGTGTTCATCGTCGCGCCGCATCGCTCCGGCACGACCCTGTTGCTCAAGACCCTCTTGCACGACCCGCAATTTACCACCACCGACGCGTGGGAAGTGTTTTTCGCCCCCGCGCTGGTAGAACGCAAGGCCGTGCGAGCGCTCCTGCGCTTTGACCGCAAACGCCTCAAAGGGTGGCTTTATCAGCGCTTCCAAGCCTGGGAAGCCCATCGGGCACAACAGCCCCACGTGCAAGCCTTCTTGCGCGTACATCCCTTTAGCTTTACCCAGCCTGAAGAAGACCAATTTTTGCTGCTCAAAGCCTCAACGTACGACTTGTTGGCTTTCTTCCCCTTCCCCGAGTTGTTGGCGCCCTACCGCGATTACAGCCGCGCGGTGCCTGCAAAGCGCCGCCAAAAAGACATGGCCTTTTACCATGATATGATCCGACGCCATGTTTACGCCCACGGCGGCAAACGTTACCTCTCCAAACAACCTTCCCTCTCCAGCGCCATCCCCGACCTGCTCAAGATCTTCCCCGATGCGCGCTTTATCCATTTGGTGCGCCATCCGGCCGAGGTGGTGCCTTCCTCGGTGACCCTCTGGCAAGGGCATTGGCGCATGTATGGCTGCCAGCCGCCTTCCCAAGACCTGATTGACGCCATCATCGAGCACAACCGCATTTGGTACCTGCGGCTGTGGGACGATTTAGCCCAACTTCCTCCAAAACAATACATCCGCATCCGCTACGACGACCTCAAAAACGACCTTCAACGCACCATCGAAAACATCTACCACCACTTCGAGATGCCCATTGACGAGGCCTTTACCGATTATTTGCGTGCGGCCACGCCCAAGGTTCGCGCCTACCAAAGCACCAATCGGTATGACATCTCCTCCCTGGGCATCACCATGCAAGCACTGGCGCAACGCTTTGCAGACGTTGCCCAGCGCTATGCGTTCACCTTCCCCGACGAAGGCTGAACGCCCAACCGGGGGAAACCCGACCGGCCAACCTCACAAGATTTCCCAGCTTTTGCGCCCCGTTCCCCTCCACAGGCAGCCTTCTCGGCAGCCGAAGTTTTGCATATTTGCGCGTTTTCGTCTATAATCTATGCAGCCTATGGTCTTACGGCCGACGCCATGAATGCTCAATTTTCGCGACTTCACAACTACCTTCAGCGCCTGTTAGAAACACGGGCGGCGCGGTTTTGGCAAGCGCTTCCGCCCAACACCGCGCGCGGGCTGTTAGAAGCGCTGGTCACAGCCTTGCTGCAAAACCAACCGCCGGCCGAGGGTGCCCTACCCCTCGCGCCCACGCGCTACGTCATCACCTTGCCGCTGCAACAGGCAGAAATCCTGCGTCACAACAGCCCCATTTTAGACGAACTGGCCATTGCCATCCATCAAGCCGGGCACGACGCGGGCCTGCGCTTTGCTGTCCTTCCTCGCGTCCTGCTGGAAGTCGCCTCAACACCGCCGCCGCAAGGCTTTGAACTTCAAGCCGAAATCTGGGAGCCAGAGCACCTCAAACGGGTGCCCCTCGCGCCGCAAATCAACGTCGTGCCGCCGAACGCCTACCTCATCATCAACGGCACCCAAGTCTTCGCGCTGGAACAACCCATCATCCACATTGGGCGCCGTCCCGACAACGACCTGGTGTTAGACGACCCGCGCGTCTCGCGGCTGCACGCCCAACTGCGCGCCAACCGCGGGCGTTACATGCTCTTCGACCTGGATTCCACCGGTGGCACCTTTGTCAACCAACAACGCATCACCGCGACCATCCTTTACCCAGGCGATGTCATCCTGCTGGCAGGCATGACCCTGGTGTACGGGCAACGCGTCACCCGCCCCTTACAAGAGAACGCCTACGAAAACCCCGAAATCGTCTCCGATTTGCATACCACGACGCGCCTCAAATGGCCGCCCAAGGACGAGTGAACGGAGGACGCCATGACCATTGAAAAACCCGCCCTCGGCATCATTGGGGGGTCTGGCCTGTATCAAATGGAAGGGCTGACCGACGTCCGAGAAGTGGACGTCGAAACACCCTTTGGCAAACCCAGCGCGCCCATCGTGTTGGGCACATTGGAAGGCCGCCGGGTGGCCTTCCTGGCCCGTCATGGCAAAGGGCATCACATCATGCCCTCCGAAATCAACTACCGCGCCAACATTTACGCGCTGAAAACCCTGGGGGTGGAACGCATCGTCAGCGTCAGCGCCAGCGGCTCACTGCGTGAAGATTACGCGCCCGGCCATATTGTCATTCCCGACCAACTTTTCGACTTCACCAAACAGCGACAACGCTCGTTCTTTGGCGAAGGGCTGGTTGCGCACGTCAGCGTGCCCGAGCCGTTTTGCCCGCAACTTTCGGGCCTCCTCTACGAAGCCGTTCAAGCCACAGGCGCGACCGTTCACCAGGGCGGCACCTTCATCACCATCGAAGGGCCGCGCTTCTCCACGCGGGCCGAATCCAACGTCTTCCGTTCATGGGGCATGTCCATCATCGGCATGACCGCCTCGCCCGAGGCCTTCCTGGCGCGGGAAGCCGAAATGTGCTACGCAGTGATGGCCCACATCACCGACTATGACGTGTGGCACGTCAGCGAGGAACCCGTCACCGTGGAAATGGTCATCCAGACCCTGCAACACAACATCAAAATCGCGCAGGAAGCCATCCGCAACTTGGTCAAACACCTGCCCGAAAGCCGAACGTGCGCGTGCGGCGACGCGCTGGCCGACGCCCTCATCACCGACCCAGCCGTCATCCCGCCCGAAACGCGCCAAAAACTCAGCCTATTGGTGGACAAATACCTTGGCTAATCCGGGTCGGCTTTCCCAAACCACCTTTTCTGCCGCCCGCTGGCGCTTGCTGGCGGCGGCTTTCGTTTTAGGCTATGCCGCGGCGCTGACCGCCGCGCGGTGGGCAACGGGGAACCCGTGGCTGCGCTGGGGGCCGTGGGCAACCGTCGCCATCTGGGCAATCTCCCTCACCCTCTTCCGCAAAGCCGCACGCCAAACAGCCCCGCAGGCGCCCGAGGGGCTCATCGCCCTGGCCTATGGGCTGGCCGGATGGGGCGCGCTAACCATATGGGCCCTTTCGCCCTTCTTTGGCCTCCGCCAAACCCTTTGGCTGCTCTTAGACACCGCCGCAGCCACCCTGCTCCTGCGGGTAGCCCATCACTGGACCACCCCACCCCGGGCCTGGGTCGAGCGAGCATTGGCCGGCGGCTTGCTCTTGCTCTTCCTGACCGTGCCTTGGGGCACAACCCCCTTGGGCTACGGCCCCAGGCTATGGTTGGGGTGTTGCGGGCTGTTCTTTCAGCCTTCGGAAATCTACAAACTGCTGCTCATCATCGCCCTCGGCATCTGGGCAGAGCACCCCACCCCACGCCACCTCTGGATAGCCGCTGGCAGCACGGCCTTGGCCATCGCCGTGCTGGGATGGCAACACGATTTCGGCACAGCGGGCTTCCTCCTCTACCTTTTCGTAACCCTATCCTACGCCATCAGCGGCAACCCCCGCCCCTTACTGGCCACCCTTGTGCTGCTGCCAGCAAGCGCCTACCTCGGCTACCGCTGGGTGCCCATTGTGCGCCTGCGCGCCGAGGCCTGGCTGGCGCCTTGGCAAGCCCAACACACCCACGGCTACCAAATCATCCAAGGCTTGCTGGCCCTCCACCGCGGCGGCCTCTGGGGAACCGGCCTGCAAACCCCCGTCCTCACCCCGCTGGCCCATTCCGATTTCATCTTCACAGCCATTGGGCAAATCTGGGGATGGCTGGCTACCATGAGCATCATCGGCCTGATGGCCCTGCTCACCCACAGCGCCTTCCGAATAGCCCAGCGCCTGACAGGGTTCCACCGGGCGGTAGCGCTGGGCATCGGGCTCTACTACGGCGGGCAAAGCCTGCTCATCTTGGGGGGCAACCTCCGGTGGCTGCCCCTCACCGGCGTGGCGCTTCCCTTCCTGGCCTATGGGGGCTCGGCGCTGCTGAGCAACCTGTTGGGGCTCGCCCTCCTGCTCCACCTGGCCCAACAAGCCGCCAGTGCCCCTCGCCCTCCCGCGCCCCACCTGCAGCGCGCGGCGCAGCGGCTGGAAACCGCGCTCTGGCTTGGCTTTGCCCTTTCAGCCGTGGCCACCACCTACTGGACATTCATCTGGCGGCCGCCCATCCCATGACCTACCCCTCGCCCCAAACCCTTGCCCCACGGAACGCACAAGCCAAAGATCGGCCCTCAGAACGGCCTTGACACACCACGCACCTTGTGCTACAGTATCAACGCACTCATCTGAGCATCCCAATTCATCAACGAAAGGAGTACGGCCTTGAGTATGTCGCGCACCCAACAACTGGTAGAACGGCTCCGCGAATTGCAGGCTTCCTCTCCTGACATTGAAGCCTCAGCAATCGTGAGCGTGGATGGTTTGACCATTGCGTCCGCCTTGCCGCAAGGCATCGAAGAAGATCGCGTCTCCGCCATGTCGGCAGCCATGCTCTCGCTGGGCGAACGAATCGCCACCGAATTAGGGCGCGGCACGCTGGAACAGGTCTATATCAAAGGCGAGAAGGGCTATGTGGTGCTCATGGCCGTAGGCGAAGACGCGGTGCTGACCGCATTGGCCCGCGAAAAGGCCAAACTGGGCCTGATTTTCCTGGATATGCGTCGCGCCACCGAGGATATTGCCAAACTCCTCTAAAAGTATCTTGTCAAGAGAAGGGCATACGCTATGGACCCCATTCCTGAAAGTGGCTACTACTACCCAAACAAAATTGCGCGCATCATCCTGGACGCGCTGGAAGACGTCATGGGGAAGAACGGGCTCAACGCCATCCTCAACCTGGCCCATCTTTCGCAGCTCATTGACAACCCGCCGGCCGAAAACCTCAACCAAGAATTTGACTTTGCCTACCTCTCTTCCATCAACTTAGCGCTGGAAGAGATGTATGGGCCGCGCGGGGGCCGTGGGCTGGCGCTGCGGGCGGGAAGAGCCGCCTTTGCCGAAGGGCTCCGCAACTTCGGCGCCCTGGCCGGTGTGGGTGACTTGGCCTTTAAAGTGCTTCCCCTAAGTGCCAAACTGCGCATTGGCCTCCCCGCGATGGCCAAAATCTTTACCCAGGTCAGCGACCAAATCACCACCGTTGAAGAACGCGAAAACGAATTCATTTACACCATCCATCGTTGTCCGGTCTGCTGGGGCCGCAAAGGCACCACCGACAAACCAGTCTGTTACATGGCCGTAGGTTTGCTCCAAGAAGGGCTCAAATGGGTCTCCGGCGGCCACGAATTCCGCGTCAACGAATCGAAGTGCGTGGCCAAAGGCGACGACGTCTGCGAATTCATCATCCAAAAAGAACCAATCGGCTAAAGCGGGTAAAAGCACCGTGGGAACCAACAAACGTCACCGGCTGCTCATCATCGAAGACGATTTGGACGTCGCCGACATGCTCACCGCCTACTTCCGGGTGCAAGGCTACGACGTCCAAACAGCCAACTGGGGTGAAGACGGTGTTCGCGCGTGCCAAATCGCGCCACCCGACCTTGTCATTTTGGACATTCGCCTGCCCGACATTGATGGCTACGAAGTCGCGCGACGTTTGCGCACCAGCGTGCGCACGTCGCGCATTCCCATCATCTTCCTCACCGAAAAGCGCGATCGCAGCGACCGCCTCAAAGGCCTTAGCTTAGGGGCAGACGACTACATCACCAAACCCTTCGACATCCAAGAGCTCCGCCTGCGGGTGCGCAACGCCCTCCGCCGCGCATCCATGGGCCCCATCACCAACCCGGTCACCGACCTGCCCGAAGGCGCCTTGGTGGATGAGCGGCTCCAAGAAATGCTCGAAAACCCCAACTGGGCAGCCCTGTTGGTTTCCCTGCTCAACCTGGATGCTTTCCGCGAACGCTATGGCTTCGTCACCTCCGATGACATCCTCCGGGCTGTAAGCCTGATGATTCAAAACGCGGTGCGCGACACCGGCACGCCCAACGATTTCATTGGCCACCTTTCCCCCACCGATTTCATCATCATCACCCACCCCGCGCACGTGGAAAAAATGGCCGAGCGCATCCGCAGCAGGCTGGAGCAAGCCTTAGACTACTTCTACCCCCTCAAAGACCGCCTCAGCGGCGACTTCGGCCAACGCAAACTCGCCATCCGCATCAAAGAACTGCGTGCCACCCACGGCCCCTTTGTGGACATCAGCGAACTCAAAGACGCCTTCCTCAAACGCTAAAAACACCCGTGCAAATCACCGTTGTCCTTCCCACCTATAACGAAGCGGAAAACCTCCCTCGGTTGGTTTCCGCTTTGTTCGTTTTGCCCCTTGATTTGCGCATTTTGGTGGTGGACGACAACAGCCCTGACGGCACAGGCGACATCGCAGAAGCGCTCAAAGAGCGCTATCCCGGGCGGGTTGACGTGCTCCACCGGCCTCGTAAGGCCGGGCTGGGGCCGGCCTACCTGGCAGGGTTCCAACAGGCCCTGCAAACGCAGCCCGACGCCATCGCCCAAATGGATAGCGACTTCTCCCACCCGGTCGAGGCGCTGCCCCAAATGGCTGCCCAACTGGAAGCCGGCGCCGACGTGGTCTTGGGCTCACGCTACGTGCCCGGCGGCAAACTGGACGAACGCTGGCCCCTCTGGCGCAAAGCCCTTTCCACCTTTGGGAACTTCTACGCCCGCAGCATTCTGCGCATCCCCGTGCGGGATGTCACAGGCGGCTATCGCCTCTGGCGAAGCACAGCCTTGGCCCAACTCCCCCTCCAGCGCGTGCGCGCCAACGGCTACGTCTTCCAGGTTGAAATGGCCTACCTGGCCCACAAAAAAGGCTTGCGGATGGTGGAAATTCCCATCTACTTTACCGAACGACGCTGGGGGCAGTCGAAAATGTCGTTCCGCATTCAGGTCGAAGCCGCCTTGGGCGTTTGGGAACTCCTCTGGCGCTACCGCGATCTCTGACCAGCCACCTGTATCCAGGAGTAAGACCATGCACATTGTGTTGACCGGTGGCACCGGGCTCATTGGCCGAGCCCTTGTGACGCATCTCACCGCCCAGGGGCACACGCTGACCGTCTTCACCCGCTTCCCCGACCGCCAACCCGCGGGGTTCCCGCCCCACATCCCCCGGGTGGCATGGACCCCGCAGGACCCCAACGCGCTGGCGCGGGTGCTCCGCCAGGCCGATGCAGTCATCAACCTGATGGGGGAAAACATCGCCGCAGCGCGCTGGACCTCAGCCCGCAAACAAGCCCTGTATGCCAGCCGAGTGGAAAACGGCCGAGCCCTGGCCGCGGCCCTCCGCCTGGCCCAGCCTCGGCCGAAAATCCTGCTGCAGGCCTCCGCGGTGGGCTATTATGGCCATCGGGGAGACGCCCTGCTGGATGAAACATCCCCGCCCGGCGACGATTTTCTGGCCCGCTTGTGCGTGGATTGGGAAGCCAGCACGTCATCGGTCGAAGGGTTGGGCATCCGCCGCGCGATTCTCCGCACCGGCGTGGTTCTCAGCCGTGAGGGCGGCGCACTGCCCAAAATGCTGCGCCCCATTCGGTGGGGCGTGGGGGGGCCCTTGGGCTCGGGCAAACAATGGATGCCCTGGATCCACATCCACGACGAAGTTGCAGCCATCGCCTTCCTCCTCACCCACGAGCAAGCCCAAGGCCCCTTCAACCTCACCGCGCCCCAGCCGGTCACCAACGCCGAGCTCACGCGCGCCCTTGCGCAGCGCCTCCATCGTCCGGCTTTTCTGCCCATACCGTCTTGGGCGCTCCGCCTGCTCTTTGGGGAAATGAGCCAGGTGCTCCTCGCCAGCCAGCGTGCGCTTCCCCACCGCCTGTTGGAACTTGGCTTCAACTTCCGCTACCCTACCCTGCAGGCCGCGTTGGACGACCTGCTGAGGCAGCCAAAATGAGCGCCCTTTGGACGCGCCGCCTTTCTCAGTGGGCTTCATGGCCACGCATTGTTGCCCTTGGCGTGGCGGTGGTGGTCTTCAACGTTGGGCTCTTGCCCCACATGGCGCCGCTGGGGCTGGACTTTTTACCCGACACCCACTTCGCCTACCGCCCAGAAACCCTTGCGCACTGGCTGGCAGCCTATAGCCCCGCGGCGCGGCAGCAGACCCTCTGGGGGCATCTCACCCTCGACGCGCTTTACCCCTGCCTTTACGGCAGTTTGCTGGCCCTTTTATTGGCCCGTAGTTGGGGACCCCGCTTCTCGGGCTGGTGGGTGTGGCTTCCGCTCGCGGGCGTGCTCTGCGATTATGGCGAAAATATCGTCCTCGCCGTGCTCTTGGGCCGCTGGCCGGCTTGGTCGCCGACCCTGGCTTGGGTGGCAGGAGCGCTGACCACGGCCAAATGGCTTTTCATCTTCGGCACTTTGGGCGCTATCCTGGGCGGCTTCCTCATCCGAGGGCTCGAGGCCCTGCGCCAACGCGCCTAAACCCGCGCCCCCACGGCCCGGGTGGCCTACGACTCATGCACCCACACCAAAGTCCCGCGGCCCTTGGCCTCGGGCTGCATCGGCTCATACGGGGGCATGGTCCAGCGGAATACCCACAACGCATCCTCGTTGCGCATGTTGATACAGCCGTGGCTCATAGGGCGGCCGAAATTGTCGTGCCAATAGGTGCCGTGAAACGCCACCCCTGTATCCACAAAAAAGCTCACCCACGGCACACCGGGCAGTTCATAGGCTTCCAACGAAGCCGTCAAATCGCCATTGCCCATATGCCGCGAGGGCACCTTGTGGAACACGCCAAACCGCCCCGAGGGCGTGCGGGTCGGGATGCCATTGTCGGTAGGTTGATCGCTGGGGATGCCCGAGGAGATTTTGGTTTCCAAAACGACCTTGCGCCCTTCGTAAGCCCGAAAAGTTTGCGTCCGCAAGTTGACCTCAATCCACTTTTCGCCGGGGGGGACATCCGGCGAAAGCGGGGTCAATTCCTCTGGCTGAATGAGGCGAAGATAAGGCGCGTAAACGTAATAAGGCACTTTGAGGATGTCATCGGTAATTTCGTAAAGCGGTTCTCGATAGCGCCCCAAGCGCACGCCAGTCACCCAATACACCGAGCCATAATAGAGCCGATACAGGGGAATATACTCCCCCTCGGGGCTCAATTGCCAGCAACGGGTGTAGGGCACAGTCACCTCGGCCAATTGCCCGCCCTCGGGCACAGCCGGCGCGACCGGGTTTAAGCGCACTTGCACCTGTTGGGTATAAGCCGAATGCAGGAAGCCGCCTGGCACGCGATACCAACGGGGGTTGTACGACGGCCCTTCAGGGGAAACCACCTTTTCTAACACCCGCACCACCTGGTCGCGCCCCAGGTAATCTTCCACCGGGCTGCGCAGCGCGGGCTCCCGATGCACAGGGACGCGGTCAATGGTCACCCGCACCAGCCCCAAAAAAGGCGGCGGGGCGACGTCGGTGCGAGGCAAGAGCGGGCGCCAGGCAACGGTTCCCAATCCTAACAACGCCAATTTCAAGGCGTCTCGGCGAGTCAGGGATGCTTTGCCCATCATCAGTGTGTCACGAGCGAGGCAAGGTCACGATAAACTTGCTCCCCTCGCCGACTTTGCTCTTGGCACGGATGCTGCCGCCATGCGCTTCGACAATGCGGCGGCAGATGTAAAGCCCCAGGCCAGAGCCGGTGGCCCGTTTTTCGCTTCCTGGCACACGATAGAATTTTTCGAAGAGGTGTTTCATGTGTTCGGGGGCAATGCCCGGCCCGGTATCGCTCACGGTAAACACGATTTCGTCTTCAGAGGCGTAGCCCGCAATGCGAATGCGCCCCCCCGGGCGGTTGTATTTCACCGCGTTGCTGACCAGGTTGACCATAACTTGCTTGATTTTGTTGCGGTCGGCGCGCACTTTGGGGAAGTCGGCGGGGAAGTCCACTTCGATTTGGATGTTGCGCTCTTTGGCCTTCATGGCAAAAAGTTGGACGACTTCTTCGGCAACTTCCCGCAAATCGAATTCGGTGCGCTCAAATTGCGCGCGGCCTGATTCCAAGCGGGCCAAATCGAGGAAGGTGGTGGTCAACTCGTTGAGGTAGCGGGCTTCGGTTTCGATGGCCGCGACGGTTTGCTCGCGTTGTTCGGGCGAGAGTTGCGGCAAACGCAAAAGTTGGGCTGCGGCCAAAATCGCCCCTAAGGGCGTGCGAATTTCATGCACCAATTCGGCA
Source organism: uncultured Anaerolineaceae bacterium (assembly GCA_964386185.1). Taxonomy (GTDB): domain Bacteria; phylum Chloroflexota; class Anaerolineae; order Anaerolineales; family DRMV01; genus DRMV01. The sequence continues at coordinate 24,762 of CAYLRJ010000081.1, read as the reverse complement.
ATCAAGTCTGACTGCAGGAAGAGGCGGGTGTTTTGGATGGCTACGGCAGCTTGGGCGCCCAACACGGTCAGCAGCTCTTCGTCTGTGTCCGTAAATGCACCATTCCGTTTGTTGACGGCTTCCAAAACGCCAATGGGTTGGCCTTGGGCAATGAGCGGGATGGCCAAGAGGCTTTGGGTTTGGACTTTGGTCAATTTATCCAGATGGCCGTAGTGGTTGGGGTCGGCATATACACGCTCGCGGCGAATCGGCCGCTGCTGGCGGAGGGCCAACCCTGCGATGCTGTTGTCGAGGGGCACGCAGACGCCTCGTTTCAGGCTATCGGAGAGGTTGGTGGCCGTCTGAAAGCGCAGTTCTTTGCGCTGGGGGTCATAGAGCAAAATGGAAGCGGCCTCAGCGTCGCTCAAATCGGCTGCGGCCTGGACGATGCGGGTCAGCAGGGCATCCAAATCCAGCGTGGCGGCCAAGTCGCGCGAGATGTCTAACAAGCGACGGTAGGCCGTCAGCATGTCGTGATGAAGCGTCGTTGTCGTGGTCATGATGCTTTCACCTGTTCGAGAAGGGCTGGGAGAAGCGTGGCGACGTCGCCCCGCAAGACGACGTCGGCGCGCTCGTCCATATAAGTGGGGGTGTGGTTGACAATCACAATGGCTGCGCCGTGGCGAGCGGCCTCGACGGGCAAGCGGGCCACGGGCATGACTTCCAACGAAGAGCCCGCGATGAGCATCACGTCGCACGCTCGGGCGGCTTCTTCCGCGGCTTCCCAGGTTTGCCACGGCAATTGCTCGCCAAAGAGCACGACGTTGGGCTTCAGTACGCCGCCACAGGCAGGGCAATGTGGCACAGCGCCTGTGGCAAGGTAGTCGTCTAAAAACAGGTCGCTGGGATACGTCTCGTAACACATGGTGCAGGTGGCGGTTTCCAGGGAACCATGCACCTCCAACACCCGCGGCGATCCAGCACGTTGGTGCAAGCCATCAATGTTTTGGGTAATCAGGGTTGGGAAATAGCCCGCCTGTTGGAGCGCCGCCAAGGCGTAGTGGGCAGGGTTGGGTTCGGCCTGCAACATGTCTTGCAAAAGCGGACGCATCCAAGCAAAGAACCGCTCAGGATGGTGGCGAAAGGCCGCCAGCGAGGCCACTTCCATGGGGTTGTGGCGCGCCCATAAGCCGCTGTTTTCAGAGCGGAAGTCGGGAATGCCCGACGGGGTCGAAACGCCCGCACCGGTCAAAATCACGCCCCGTCGAGCCTGGCGCACGATTTGCGCGGCTTGGGCAAGCAAAGCGGCCTCGACATCCACCATGCTCATACCGCCCCCTTCGCCTTTTCCAGCTGTTGCCGCACCAGTTTACCCAACTGGGCTGCCACCAGGCTCTGCGGCTGAATCAATACCATCGGTGAGCTCCGATCATGCGCTTGGTAAGCCAGCTCCGGCGCCGGCGGTATCACCGTGGCGACGGGGATGTTCAGGCGGCTTTGCACTTCCAACCACGGGATCTGCAAATCTGAGCGGACACGGTTCAACAAAACCGCGCTCAGACGCCCATGCCCCACGCCCTGCTGCAGAAGATAATCCACGGCCATCTTGCCCATCTTGATGGTGTTGGGTAGGCCATCTACCACCACCAACACCTCGTCGCACAGGGGCAGCAGGTCAGGCAAATGCGCCTGCCCCAGGGGGCCCAAATCCAAAACAATAAAGCGTGCAGTGTGGCGAAGGTGTTTTGTCACCCGCTCTAAGCCCGCCACGTTTTCGACATAGTGAGCGCTGCCCGGGTCAAAAGTGGCCAACAAAAAGCGCACGCCGGGAATGTAGGTGGCCAACTCCCGCTCCACCTGGGCAGCCGTAATGTCGGTGGCAGGCGTCGCGAGCAAACTCTCCAAGCCGCCCGTCGTCGGGTATCCTAACTCCATCGCCATGGTGCCCTGCCCAGGGCGCAACTCGGCCACTGAAACCGGGCTTTTGCTTTCTTGGTGCAACACCAACCCCAAATTGAGCGCCAAGCTGGAAACCCCCAGCCCGCCTTTCACGCCCACAATGCCGATGGTCCAACCCCGCGGCCCACTCTCTTCGCTTTCCTTGGTCGGGCTAACTTCCCGCCCTCGGCGCAACAGTTTCTTCACCCGAGCCAACAATTCGGCCGGATGGGCCGGTTTGGTCAGGTAGTCGTCTGCCCCTGCATCAAAACCCGCCAGCTTGTCTTCTACTTGACTCTTGGCCGTAAACATCAAAATCGGAATATCGGCTGTCTTGGGGTCAGAACGCAACCGTCGGGCGACCTCAAACCCATCCATCTCTGGCATCATGACATCCAACAAAATCAAATCTGGCGGGTCTTTTTGCACCAACGATAACGCCTTAGGACCGCTGTTAGCCACCACGATTTGATACCCTTGCCGTTGGAGCATCAACCCGACCAGTTTTAAGGTATCAATATCATCATCAACAACTAAAATCTTCTCTTTGGCCATGATTTCGCTCCTCTCATCCACAATAAGGCCAAAAGACCAACGAACCTAAAAGACCAATTTCATTTTACCCTAAAACGAGCACAACCGCAGCCAGAAATGCCAGTTTTGGGGCGGATGGGGGCAGTGGGCGAAGGGAGATGGGGGCGGGGGTGACTTCGCGAGCTGGGGGAAGCACGCAAAGAGAGGCAACGGGCTCATAGATTACGCAGACATCCCAGCCCACATGCTGCGGCTTTAAAAGGTGTTGAGGGCAGCATCAAGCCGCCCTCAACACAACGCCCCACGAACACCAGACACGGCATAGCAGGGGTGTGCCCCAAGGGACACCCCCGCAGACCCGCGGCGGGAGGAGGGCCGACCGCGAGCCGCGGCAATCAGACACACTGCCGCTCTGCCGTCTCCGGCATAACCACCAAGGATGATTTAATTGTCTTCGCTGCCCTCACACCACGTTTAGCGGTGCTGAGATTGCTTCAGTCGTTTGCGCACAAACGTGGGGATGTCCAAATCATCGGTATCAAAAGTGCGCGGCGCAAACTCTGCGGGCCGAGGTTGAGGTTCGGGCATACCCGCGCCAGCCCGCGGAGAGCGCTGCTCGGCCGCATTCAAACGGGGGCGCAAACGCGACCGGGACATGCCCGAATAGTCAAAACCCGTAGCAATCACCGTGACACGCACGCGATCGCCCATATTCGGGTCAATAACCGCACCGAAGATGAGGTTGACATCGGGATGGGCAGCCTCTTTGATAATGGCCGCGGCCTGGTTGACCTCGAAGAGGGTCAGATCGGGGCCACCGGTGATGTTGAACAAAATGCCCCGTGCACCGTCGATGGTGATGTCCAGCAGTTTGCTGGAAATCGCCTCTTCCGCTGCCAGGCGAGCCCGATCTTCGCCCGAGGCCTCGCCGACAGCCATCAGCGCCGCACCACCTTCCGACATGATGGCTTTGACGTCTGCAAAGTCCAAATTGATCAAACCGGGCACGGTAATCAATTCCGAAATCCCTTGAATACCCTGGCGGAGGACGTCATCGGCCACTTTGAAAGCATCCTGCAGGCCGGCCTTTTTGTCAACGATTTGCAACAACCGGTCATTGGGAATCACAATGAGCGTGTCAACCTGCTCTTTCAAAGCAGCAATGCCCGCCTCGGCCGCCTTCATGCGCCGCGAGCCCTCAAACGAGAAGGGACGGGTGACCACGCCAATGGTCAACGCGCCCACGTCACGGGCGACCTTGGCCACCACCGGGGCAGCCCCGGTGCCTGTGCCGCCGCCCATGCCCGCGGTGATGAAGACCATATCGGTGCCATCCAAGACCTGATACAGTTCCTCGGCCGATTCCTCCGCGGCTTTGCGGCCCACCTCGGGATCGCCGCCCGCGCCCAACCCGCGGGTCAACTTCTCGCCAATGTGAACGCGCGTCGGGGCCTTGGAAAGCAACAATGCTTGCGCATCGGTGTTGACTGCGATGAATTCAATGCCTTGGACGTTTTCTTCGATCATGCGGTTGACGGCGTTACAACCACCGCCGCCTACCCCTACAACTTTGATGCGGGCGAAAGATTCGCCTTCGACGGGGGAAACAGGATTTTGCAACATACGAAACCTCCTCAAAACGAACTGTGGGGCGAAATAAGCAACCCAATCTTGGGATCAACCCTACTTTACGGAAACAGCGAACGGAGAAAATTCTTCAAGCGCTCCCCAAAATCATTGGGGCGATGATGACGGGGAGGCTCCAACGGCATGGCCGCTGTTTGGAGCAATTGCGCCCAATGCAACAGCCCTACGCTGGTTGCAAAAGCCGGGCTTTGGATGCGATCCACCATGCCAAAAATCTTCTCGGGCTTGGCAATGCGCACGGGCATGCCCAATTCTTCCCGAGCGATTTCCTTGAAACCTTTGAGCAAACTGCTCCCACCGGTAAACACAACGCCCGCGGGCAGCAGTCCGTCATAGCCTGAGCGGTGCAGTTCGTGCCGCACCATGCTCAGCATCTCCCTCGCGCGCGCCTCGATGACCTCGGCGACTTCCTGACGGCTCACCTGCACGGTCTCTTGCTCGCCAAAGGAACGCACGGTGATGATTTCATCGCTCGGCACTGCGGAAGGGATGGTATGGCCGTGGCGCACTTTGATTTCTTCTGCTCGGCTGGGCGGCAAGTGAAAGAGGTAAGCCAAATCACGGGTGACATGGTTACCGCCAACCGGCAAAACCGCGGTGTGCCACACGTCGCCGCCGATATAAACGGCCAAATCGGTGGTGCCGCCGCCAATGTCGCAAATGGCAACGCCCATCTCGCGCTCGGTATCCGTGAGCACGGCTTCCGCTGAGGCCAGGGGGTTGAGCACAAAATGCGACACCTCTACCCCAGCGTTTTGCACACACTCTCGCAGGTTGGCCACCGAAGCCTTCGAAGCGGTGATGATGTGCACCTCGGCCTCCAAGCGATAGCCGTGCATGCCCAAAGGCTCGCGGACGCTTTCCTGCTCGTCTAAGCGGAACGAACGCTGAATGATGTGGACAATCTCGCGGTCGTGAGGGATGGCAATCGCCCGCGCGGCCTCTACCGCCCGTTGGATGTCGCGGGCATCCACCACGCCGCCCGAAACACCCACAACGCCTCGGCTAATCTCGCCTGAAACGTGGGAACCCGCCAGACTGACCAAGGCCGAAGCGATTTCCAAACCTGCTGTGCGGGCAGCCTTCTCGACCGAGCGAGCAATCGCATCGGAAGCCGCCTGCATATCTACCACCATGCCCTTGTTCATGCCGCGCGAGGGTTCCAAACCCACACCAATCACTCGCAACCGGCCATCAGGTTCGGCCCGTGCGACCAATGTGCAGATTTTGGTTGTACCAACATCAATTCCAACCACAACGGGTGCTTCCACTTCACGGCTCCAGACGGTAATAGGGGGCCTGCAACGAGGCCACACTCACCAAAGCAGGATGAATATCGTGTGTTTTCAGCCAGTCGGCAATGGCACGGTACAGGAGCAGGCGTTTGTCCATGTCAGAGAGGTCACGGCCCACATAGACTTGCCAACCTTCCTGCGCCTGCCAGCCGATACCATAGCGGGGATGATACACCAATGTCGTTCCTGCGGGCACGTAAGCCGCCAGCGACCGCAGGGATTGCACCTCATCGGAAGAAAGCAAACGCATCAAACCCACCCGCTCTTCTACGGCATCGGGCGGTGCGTCTGCGGCTTTGACCACCAACGCATCCTTAGGCACGCCCTCGGCCAGAGGGGTGAAGGCCAGGCCTTGGTCATCCACCCACCATGTGGTCTGCCCCATCTTCCACACCAAGATGGGCTGCCGCTCGCGCACTTCCACAACCACGCGGTTGGGAAAATTCACCCGCACCCGAGCCTCGGCCAAAGCCGGGAAACGGTTTTGCAGCAGGGTTTGCAGCGTTTGCGGATTAAGGGCAACCACCGGACGATTCAACACCGGCAAGGCCGCTGCGATGCGTTCCGTGGTGAGATAGTGGGTGCCTTCGATTTGCGGGACATCCACCCGAAAAGCCGGCGCATACCACAATGCGAACAAGATGAGGATGAGCACCAGGCTCAAAGCCAAAGAAAGCCAACGCCAGCCCAAAGCCACATTGGGCACCGAGGCCACTACTTCGGCATTGCGCCCGCGAGCCACCCGCACTTGCCGCCGCACGGCCGACGGAGATTGCACAGTGCTCCCTGCCACCACCCCATAACGGCTCACCACCACCGGCGTGTTGGTTTGGGGCGCGGCCGTGCGTTTGGCTTTGGCGCGCCGCGGCTTTGTGCGCCGCGCTTGCGCGGCGCGCGTCCGCGGCTGGGCTTGCTGCTTCCGCCGCCGCCGCACCATTTCCGCTCGGGTGAGGGTGTCTTGCTTACGAGGCATGGCTTTGGGTTCTCCTTTGCGCCAAACGGGTTAGCGCTCCCAGCGCGTTTGGTCGCGCGCTGCTTTGCGTTCCAAGGCCAACTCAATCAACCGATCCAGCAAGTCGGCATACGCCAGCCCACTGGCTTCCCACAGTTTCGGATACATGCTAATTTGCGTAAAGCCAGGCAGGGTGTTGACCTCGTTGATGTAAAACACACCTGTGGCCTTTTCCAACAGGAAATCCACACGGGCCATCCCTGCGCCATCTACCGCTCGGTAAACCTTGAGCGCCAAGGCCCGCACGGTTTCGGTCTGCTCAGGCGTCAGAGGTGCGGGAATGAGCAACTGTGAAGTTGGGTCTTGATATTTTGCTTCATACGAATAAAACTCGTCACCGGGGACAATCTCGCCCGGAAGCGAGGCCTCTGGCTGCTCATTGCCCAACACGCTCACTTCGATTTCGCGGGCCTCCAAACCGCGCTCGACCACAATCCGACGGTCATATTGAGCCGCCACCTGCAAAGCCTTGCGGAGCGAAGGCCGGTCTTTGGCTTTGGTGATGCCCACCGAAGAGCCCAAATTAGCGGGCTTCACAAAGAGGGGGTAAGGGGCAACGGCTTCGCAGCGGTCGAGCGCGGCGTTGATGTCGGCCTCGATTTCACGGCGGGTCAACACCGCATATTCCGCCACAGGCAAGCCGTGCGCCCGCATGACGTCTTTGAAAATTCCTTTATCCATGCCCACGGCCGAGCCGACCACCCCAGCGCCCACATAGGCCACGTCGGCCAATTCCAGGAGCCCTTGCAGGGTGCCATCTTCGCCAAAGGGGCCGTGCAACACCGGGAAGACCACATCCACCGGGGCATAGGGCCGCAGGCCGCCCTCGTCTTCCAAGAGCCACAAGCCACGGCGCGAGGGGTCGGGCAACAAGGTCACCGGCAACAACGCCTCGGTTTTGCCTTCGAGGAACGCCTCCAGGGCGTGAGGGCCGGTCAGCCAACGGCCTTGTTTGGTGATGCCCACAGGGATGATGTCGTATTTTTCGGGCTTCAACGCGCGCAAAACGGAACGCGCCGACATGAGAGAGACCTCATGCTCGCCCGAACGGCCACCAAACAACACCAGCAAGCGCAACTTCTCGCTCATGCGTCCTCCTTGGGGCGCGGCACTGGCATGGCCGGGGGGAGTTCTTGGACTTCGTACAAAGCTGCGACCGCGCTTTCGGGCCACGCGCCCACGAGTTGAATCTCCGGCTCCAGCCACACGCCAAACTTTTGGGCCACTGTCGTGCGGGCCAGATACATCAACGCCCAAATTTCCTGGGCTGTGGCTTCACCTTTGTTGACGAAGAAATTAGCATGAACGGTGCTAATCTCAGCATCGCCCACGGTGGTGCCCTTCAAGCCAGCCGCGTCAATCAGCCGACCGGCGTAATCGCCGGGGGGGTTTTTGAACATCGAGCCCACCGACGCGCCCGGCGGCTGGGTATCTTTGCGTTGTTCGTTCAAAGCCGCGAGCCGCGCCTGCACTGCCTCTGGGTCATCATGGTGCAGGCGCAATGTGGCGCTCAACACCACGGCCTGCCCGGGCTCGGCTTTGAGGGCGCTGGTGCGATAGGCGTAATCCAGCTGGTCTGGGGTGCGAAAGCCTTTTCCTTCTGTGCGATGCAAGATTTCGGCCATTTGGAGCACGTCGGCCATTTCGGTGCCGTGGGCGCCTGCGTTGCCCACCACCGCGCCGCCCACTGTGCCCGGGATGCCCGCCGCCCATTCCAAGCCGGCCAAGCCTGCAGCAGCCGCCCGCCGGGCCAAGCTGCCCAAATTGACGCCCGATTCAGCCCACACCGTCGGCGGGTCGCTTTCCTGATTGAAGGCCAAACGCCGCGCCCGATTGAGCACCACCACACCGCGCACGCCTTCGTCAGCTACCAAAATGTTGGAACCACCGCCCAACACCCAAAACGGGATTTCCCACGCCCACAAGCGTGAGGCCACCATGGCCAATTCGCGCGCGCTGTGGACGGTGATGAGCACATCAGCCGGGCCCCCAACCCGCGCGGACGTGTAAGGGGCCAAGGGCACGTCGCGCGCAACGCGAGCGCCAAATACGGCTTCTAAACGCTGATACAAGTCTTCGTGCGTCCTCATTTGGCTTGCCATCCTTCCAGCGCCCAGCGGGTGACCTGAGGCGCGTCCCCCGCGGAGAGCACCAACACCACAGCGGGGGGATGAACTTCGCTCACGAGCACGGCGGCGGCTTCCCGCAGGGTGGGGGCAAAGTGGACCCGCGGATGCTGCAAGGCTGCTGCTACCTGCTGGCCGCCGAAATCTTCAGGGGCTTGCTCGCGAGCCGCATAGATTTCGGTCACCACCACGGCATCGGCTTGTGCAAAAGCGGTTGCAAAATCGCCGAGCAAGGTGCGGGTGCGGCTAAAAGTATGCGGTTGCCACACAGCCCACACCTCACGGCCGGGGTAGTATTGCCGCGCAGCGGCCAGGGTGGCCCGAATCTCGGTGGGGTGATGCGCGTAATCATCCACAAACACCACGTTTTGGGCCTCGCCGACCACTTCGAAGCGCCGCGCCGTGCCGCGAAAAGCAGCCAAAGCCTCTGCCGCGGCCGTCACATCCAACCCCAGGCGGTGCGCCACTGCCAAAACCGCCAGCGCGTTTTGCACATTGTGCTCGCCCGGCACCTGCAACCTCGCCTCGCCCAACGCCTGCCCTTGAAACGAGAAGGCAAAATCGTAACCGCCCGAGGTATTGGGGCGCAAAATCTGGGCCTGATAATCAGCCGGCGCATGCAGGCCATAAGTCCAAGCCGAAGATGCGCTTTCCGCAGCCAGACGGCGGCTGTTGGGGTTGTCGGCGCAGGCCATCAGCCAGCCGTCTTCCCGCACTTGAGCCACAAACTGCCGAAAAGCCGCGTAAAAATCTTCGGCCGTGGGGAACAAATCGGGGTGATCGTGTTCAATATTGGTCACCACCGCAACGGCAGGCCGCAGGCCCAAAAACATGTGGTCGTATTCGTCGGCCTCGATGATGAAATCGGGGCCTTGGCCTGCTCGGGCGTTGGTGCCCAAGTTGGCCGCCTCTGAGCCAATGATAAACGTCGGGTCCTGGCCCAACGCGGTCCACACCCAGGCCAACATAGCCGTGGTGGTGGTTTTGCCGTGGGAACCCGCCACAGCCAAGACACGGGCGTCCGCGGTGAGATAGGGCAGGAAATCCCGCCGCTTGAGGACCGGCACCCCGGCCTCACGGGCCGCCACCACGTCGGGGTCGTGCTCAGGCACTGCGGAAGAGCGCACCACCACGTCGGCCTGACGCGCCCACGCAGGGGCATGGCCAATAGCCACCGCCACCCCCAGGGCCTGTAACATGGCCGTGCGCGATGAGGCTTGGCGGTCAGAGCCCGTCACTTTCCAGCCGCGTTCGGCCAACACGCGGGCTATGGCCGAAAGCCCAGTGCCTCCAATCCCAACGAAGTGGACGTGTTCCCAAGACCGTTTCATACGATAAACGCAATGAGCAAGATGAGCATCACCGCCACAGCAATATAAATGGCAGGCACACCCAGATACACTGGTGGAAGATGCTGGGCAATCTGGATGCTCAACGGGTCCGTTGGTGCGCGCACAAATTCCGGCCACGGGTAACCGGCAACCGACAAATAGTACCACAAAGTGCCAACGATCAGATAGCCGTTGATAGCGCCCAAGAACAAGCCTAAGAGCACGTCTTGAAGCACCGACCGGCTATGGGGCCGAAAGAAGCGCGGGGTCTGATAGCCCAAAAAGGCCACCACCAACAAAATCAGCGAACGCACCCAAAACCAACGCTGGTCGTTGGCTTGGACGAGAGGCTGCAACGAGGGGGCGTACCGCTCCAACAAGATGTTCACCAAGATGGCCACAAGCACGCTCGTGGTGACGAGCATCTCCTTGGACAAGCCACGCAAAGCCCCGGCAATGGCGAAGAAAATCAAGCTCAAAAACAACACGCCCGCCAGCGTCATCATTTTCGCACCTCTCGATGAGCGGCATCCCGAATCACAGCCGCAATGCGCTCGGCTGCGTCAGGCTGTGCCAAGCGGCGCATGGCCGCGGCCATCTGGCTCCGGGTTTCGGCGTCTTGCATCAAGGCCAAAACCGTTGGCACCAGCTGGGTTGCCAATTGGGCATCGGGCAAAATGCGCGCGGCGCCTCGGTCGGCCAGATAAGCCGCGTTCACCTGCTGATAGCGCCAAGCATACGGATAAGGCACCAACACCGCCGGAAGGCCCCACAAGGGGAACTCGCCCAAAATCGAGGCGCCCGCCCGCGAAACCACCAAATCGGCTGCGGCCAAGGCTGCCCCCATATCGTCGTAGAGATAGGGGAAAGCATGGTAGCGTTCCCGCAGGGCAGAGGGCAAAGCCGCGCGGGCGGCTTCCACTTCCTGCCAATCCAATTGGCCACTGATGTGTAAAATTTCCATGTGGGGCAGCAGGGCCTGCAAACCAGCCAGCAAGGCTCGGTTGATGGAACGCGCCCCTTTGCTGCCGCCAAAGACCAACAAGGTCGGGAAACGGTCATCCAAGCCAAAGTGGGCTCGGGCTTCTGCCCGCCGCCACTGGAGCAAATCGCGGCGCACAGGGTAACCTGTAATCACCAACCCCGGATGGTGCGGGAAGAAACGCTTTGAGTCGGGGGTGGTCAAGGCGATGCGGTCGGCCAAACGCGCCAAAGATTTCAAAGCCAGCCCGGGCTCAATATCGGGCACGAAGAGCACAGTGGGCACGCGCCGACCGGCCAGCCCCACCGGCACGGCCACATAACCGCCCGTGAAAAACAACACATCAGGGCGGAACGCGCGCAGGATGCGCCGAGCCTGCCAATAGCCGCGCGCCAATTGCCACGTGTTGCGCGGCAGCCGTCGGAGGCCGACGCCGTGGAGACCCGCGGCCGGAATCGCCCGAAATGGCACACCCTCTCGGGTGACCAGGTCGGCTTCCATGCCGCCTTGGCCGCCTACCCACAGCACATCCTCTAAGTCATCGCCTAAGGCTTGAAGCACCGACAGCGCGGGATACACGCCGCCGCCGGTCCCCCCGGCGCAAACTAACAACCGCACCGGTATCACTCCTCTCTTGAGATTGCTCTCGGGCCGAGGCCCGTCCGACGCTCAAAATCAAGCCAATGGCCGAAAGGGCGGTAACCAAACTTGAGCCGCCGTAACTGATAAAGGGCAACGTGTTGCCAGCCAGGGGCAACAGCCCCAACATCATGGCCATGTTCATATAGGCTTCGATGCCCAACCACACAGCCAACCCACCGGCCAGCAAACGGCCATATTCATCGGGAGCCTCCAACGCAATGCGGATGCCCCGCCAAACCACAATCCCAAACAACACCACCATCATCGTGGCGCCAATCACACCATATTCCTCGGCTACCACGGCAAACACACTGTCGGTGTGTGCAAGGGGCAGCCCCCGCAATTTGATTTCCGATTGACCGGGGCCAACGCCCAACCATCCGCCGCGACTGATGGCCGCAATGGCCAGGCGGATTTGGTAAGAAGCCCGGTGAGGATCCCGCAAACCGGCCAAGAAGCTGCTCATGCGCTCTGCCCCCACGGGGTAGAGCAACAACAGCACACCGCCGGCCAGCAACGCGGCCAAGGAAAAGAGCACCAACTGCCGAATGCTGCCGCCAGCGAGGAAATACAAAATCATGCCCAAAGCGAAAATGGTCATGGCAGCGCTCATATCGGGCTCAACCAAGACCAAGGCCGCGGTAACGCCCACCAACACAGCCAGCGGCATCGCCCCATCGCGCCACGACCCTAACCGCGTTTTGCGCCGCGAGAGCCACACCGCGAGATAAAACACTGTGGCCACTTTGGCGATTTCCGAAGGCTGATATGAGCCGCCAAACAGGAACCGCCCCGTGCCGCCGGCCACGTGCTTCATCACCAAGGTCAAGAAAAGCCCCCCCCACACCACCAACAACACCAAAGGCGCTAATCGCTGCCAACGGCGATAGTCAACCGCAGCTAACACCGCAGCAATGCCGACGCCCAAAGCCACAAACGCGGCCTGCCGCCGGAACAATGCCAGGGTGTCAATCTTGCCATTGGCATCGGGGACGCCAAAATTACGCAGGAAAGGCGGCGTGGTGGAATAGACCATCACCAAACCCCATAGCAACAGGGCCGCGACGGCAAAAATCAACACGCCGTCTGTGCCCTGCCACCAAGCCGGCATGCGGCTCGGGGTGCGAGAACGCTTCGTTTGGCTCACAGTGCGTTCACCCATGCTCGAAACCTTTCACCTCGTTCCGCAAAATCACGGAACTCATCAAAACTGGTGCCTCCCGGCGAGAGCAGCACCACCTCGCCAGCCTGGGCGACATGCGAAGCAGCCCGAACAGCCTCTTCCAACGAGCGGCAACGCAACACGACCTCGGGCAAAGGGCCTTCGGCCTGGGCCAAGGCTTCCAAAATCAGGTCGGCCGCTTCGCCAAACACAATCAAAGCCCGCACGCGCTGGCGCACCAAAGCCGCCCACGCGTCCCAAGGCAACTTTTTGTCACGCCCACCCGCCAAGAGCACCAAAGGCTCGTCAAAGGAACGGATGGCTGCCATCGCCCGTTCAGGTGCGGTGGCAATGGAATCGTTGTACCACGCCACGCCATCCAACACCCGCACCAGTTCCAAGCGGTGCGGCACGCCCAAAAAGCCTTCGACACCCGCGCGCATGTGGGCGGGTTCCAGGCCCAACGCTGCAGCCACGGCTGCAGCGGCCAATACATTGCGCACATTGTGCTCTCCACGCAGGCGAATTACCGCCCGCGGGAAGAGGGGTTCCCGTTGCCCACCGCGACGCAAAACCAGGGTCTCCTGGTCGAGGAAGGTGCCATCCACACCTGCGGGCGGCTCCGCAAGGCCAAACGCCATCAACTGCCCCTTGACCTCAGCCCGCAGCCCCCAAGCGCCGGGGTCTTCCCAGCCTAAAACGGCCACATCTTGCGGGCGCTGAAAGGTCAAGATGCGGGCTTTGGCCGCGGTGTAAGCCTGCATGGTGCCGTGACGGTCCAGGTGATTAGGGGTGATGTTGAGGATCGCAGCCACAGCAGGCGACGCGGTCATCAACTCCAACTGGAAACTGGAAAGTTCCATCACAGCCAAATCGTCGGGCGTCATGGCGTCCACATCAGCGATGAGGGGATTGCCGATGTTGCCGCCCACCCACACGCGGCGCCAGCGTCGGGGGAGGGGCTGGCGGGCTTGGCCTGCGGCAGCGGCTGCGGTGGCCGAGGTGCTGCGGGGGGCCTGGCCGCTTGGGCCAGAGGGCGCCTCAGTTTCTGGGGGCGCTTGGGGCGCCGAGGGCGTTGAGGGCGCAGCGTCTGCTGCGTCTGTAGCGGCATTTTTCCGCGTGCCTGCCGGCGCCACATTGTGGCTATACGAAATACCGCGCACATCCTCGGCTGCACTGCCCGCCATCCGCCCCACCAACGTGGTCGTGGTGGTCTTCCCCGCCGATCCCGTGATGCCGACCACGGGGCAGGGCGCGGCTTCCATGAAAATTTGCGCTTCGTTGCTCAACGGAATGCCCCGCACCCGCGCTTCTTGCACCAACGGCAGCGTCAGCGGTACCCCACCCGATGGGCAGACCAAATCCACACCGTCCAGCAGCGTGAGCGGATGCCCGCCTAAAGCCCACTGAATGGGCAAATCTGCCAGCGCGGCGCGGGCGGCTTCCAGGGCACTGGCCGAACGACGGTCGTTGAGCACCACCTGCGCACCATGCCGCGCCAGGTAGCGCGCCAACGCGGTGCCTTGACGGCCCGCCCCGATGATGAGCACTCGTTTTCCGCGATATTTATCCACTGTAACCTACCGCAATGGCCACGCCAATCATCGCTGCCAACAGGCTAATCAGCCAAAAACGCTGCACGACCTGGGTTTCGCTCCAGCCCAGCAGCTCAAAGTGATGGTGCAAGGGCGCCATCTTGAACAGCCGCCGCCCACCGGTGAGTTTGAAATAGCCAACTTGTAAAATCACGCTGGCGGTCTCGGCCAAGGGGATGATGGCAATGATGGGCAAGAGCAACCATTGCCCGGTCATCAAGGCCACGACGCCCAAAGTCGCACCCAACGACAACGAACCGGTATCGCCCATGAACAACTGCGCCGGATGCACATTGAACCACAAAAAGCCAAAAATGCTGCCGACCAGCGTAAAAGCAAAACGAGCCAGATAAACCTGCCCTTGCAGCAGGGCGATGCCACCGTAGGCCGCAAACGCAGTGGCTGCAATCAAACCGGCCAGACCATCTAAGCCATCGGTCAGGTTGACCGCGTTGGACGTCGCGACGATGATGAAGGCAGCCAACGGGATGTACCACCACCCCAGAGACAAAGGCTCAGGGATGCCCGGGATGTACAGTTCGGGCACCTGCAGATAATGCTGCAGGCCATAGGCTGCCACAAGCGCCAAGGCGACCTGCAAGCCAAATTTGGTCCGCGGGCGCAAACCTTCGCCCTTGCGCCCCCGCAGGCCAGCCCAATCGTCAATGGCGCCCAACAGCGCAAAGCCCAGCAACACGCCCAAAGGCAGCAACACCGAACGGCCCATCATGCTCATGCCGACAATCCAACCGGCGTTGAGCAAAAGGGTCATGAACGCCACGGGCAACACAATCATCACGCCGCCCATCGTTGGCGTGCCTAACTTGGAAAAGTGCCGTTGTGGGCCATCCACACGGATGATTTTGCCCACTTTGAAATGCCGTAAGATTTGCAACAACGGGTCGCCCCAAATGACGGTGAGCACAAAGCTCAACGCCGCCAGCCCTAAAGCCAGCGTAGTGGGAGCGGGGGTAATCATGCTTCGGCCTCCAACGCGCTCACGATGCGGTCCATGCGAACCCCCCGCGAGCCTTTGACCAGCACCACATCGTCGGGATGTAAAACTTTCTTCAAAACCCGCACCGCTTCTTCGGCGCTTTCGGTCTCAACGATTTGGGAAGCGGGCAAGCCGGCCGCGCGAGCGGCTTGGGCGATGATGTGCGCCCGCTTGCCCACCGTCACCAACAAGGCGGCAACTTCCGCAGCCCGCAAGCCGACCTTCCAATGGCCTTCGTGTTCGTAAGGGCCGAGTTCCAACATGTCACCCAACACAGCCACCCGCCGACCGGGAAGATCGGCCAACAAGTTGAGGGCAGCCAAGGTAGATTGTGGCGAGGCGTTGTAGGTATCATCCAACAGCAATGCGCCGTTGAAAGCCCGCACAGCTACCAACCGCAGTTGGGTATGCCCCATCCGCAGGCCGGCCACAATTTCATCCCACGAGAGGCCTTCCACCAGGCCCACCGCGGCCGCCCGCAGCACGGTATGGGCAGAATGGCGCCCCAACAACGGCACCCGCACCGTCACCGCCTCGCCGCGATGATGCAGGCGCAGGCGCAGCCCTTCCAGCCCCAAGCCCTCGATTTGGTCAGCCCACAAATCGGCCTCGGGCGAAAGGCCGTAAAAGAACACCCGGGCTTGCGTTTTCTCGGCCATCGGCCGCACCCAAGGGTCATCGTAATTGAGCACCGCCACCCCCTCTGGGGCCGGCGGCAGCGCCTCGACCAACTCGGCCTTGCCCCGGGCAATGGTCTCTTGAGAGCCGGCTCGCGCCGCATGGACCAACCCCACATTGGTTATCACGCCAATTTGAGGTTGGGCCAGTTCGCACAGGAAGGCAATCTCGCCGGGGACGTAGAACCCCATCTCTAACACCGCACGCTCATAGCCTTCGGTCAGGCGCAACAGCGTCAGCGGAAGGCCGATTTCGTTGTTCAAATTGCCACGGTTTTTTAAGGTGCGATAGCGACTGCTCAAAACCTGAGCCGTCAGTTCTTTGGTGGTGGACTTCCCCACACTGCCGGTGATGCCCACCACCCGAACATGGGCCATCTTCCGCCGCCAAAAGCGGGCCACCTGCTGCAGGGCAGCGAGGGTGTCTTCGACCCTCAAACACCCCGGCGTGTGGAAGTTGGGCCATGCGGCCACGTCAAACTTGCCCGGCCGCACGTCTAAAGTGGGACAGTCGGGCACAGGCCGTGCGACCAACGCCACGCTGGCCCCGCGGGCAAAAGCATCCCCAACAAAGGCGTGCCCATCGTGCCGCTCGCCCGGCAGCGCGACAAACATCGCGCCCGGCATGGCTTGCCGCGAATCCACCACCGTTTCGGTGATGACTTCGCCATCGGTGGGAGGGCGTATGCCCGTGAGGGCTTCAACCACATCGGCTAAAGTAAGCATCGCTGACCCTTAGGGTTGCGCAGCACCCAAAGATTCGCGCACGCTGTCAGGCGGGATCTTTTTCAACACCGCGATGCGCTGCACCATTTCGGCAAACACGGGCGCCGCCACCACCGAAGCCCACGGCGAGGTCTGGGGGCGTTCCAGCCAGACATAGATGACGTATTGCGGCTTATCGGCCGGGAACCAGCCCACAAACGAGGCGTTGGTGTCAGTGCCCACGTAGCCCTGCCCGGGCACGGCAATCTGGGCGGTGCCGGTCTTGCCGGCCACACTGTAGCCAGGCACCAAGGCCCGCTTGGTTTCGCCCTTGAGCGATTCGGTCAACATGTGGCGCATTTCCTGCGCGACCTGTGCGGAAATGACCTGACGCTGCACGTCCGGATGATAGAGATAGGTGGCGCCGTCTTTCTTTTCGGCATACAAGACGTGAGGCGTCACCAAATAGCCACCGTTGGCAATCGCCGAGGCTGCGACGACCATTTGCAGCGGGGTGACATAGAGGCCTTGGCCAAAGCCGCGCGCTGCCACGTCAAAATCGGAACCGCCGGGGTTTTGGTTATCTGCGGAATAGTAGTAGCCGCCCGGGGCTTCTTTGGCCAGGTCAATGCCCGTGAGCTGGCCAATGCCAAACGCCTCCAGGTAATCGTAAAACCGCTGCTTGCCCAATTTTTCGTAGGCCACCCAGGCCAAACAGGTGTTGAGCGAATAGCGCAAACAGCCGGTCATGGTCTGCTCGCCTCGGCCTTTGCGGTCCCAGTTCATCACAGGGATCGCGCCGACCAGGTAGCGGCCGGTGTCCATGAAGGTGGTTTCTGGGGTGACCACACCGGCATCCAAGGCGGCGGCCATGGTGACGATTTTGAACACCGAGCCCGGCTCGTAGGGGCGTTCGATGGCAAAGTTGTAGGCTTCCCATTTGTCAACGAACGCCAACACTTTTTGGTCATCCCGGATGTCAGGCCGCGGATATTGCGCCATAGCCAAAATAGCGCCGGTGTAGGGGTCGGCCACGATGATGGTGGCGCTGCGGGCCTTGGCGTCTTTGACGGCCTTTTGGGCGGCTTTTTCGGCCTCGCTCTGCAGGTCGCGGTCGAGGGTGAGGTAAAGCGAATGGACCTGCGGCGGGGCGGTGTTTTGCTCTTCTTGCACCGCGTTCCAAGGGGCGTACGCGTACGTCACCCAGCGCGTGCCGCCGCGCAGTTCTGCATCATACTGCTCTTCGACGCCTTCCAGGCCGCTATCCGAAAGCGAGGGCACAAAACCCAAGACGTTCGAGGCCAAGTCACCTTCGGGGTAAAAGCGCACCATGTGCGGCACGAAGCTCAGCACCCGCTGAGGATGCTGCAATGCGCCGTCGGCGTCGGTGTAAACCCACGCCTCGGCCAGTTTTTCCAACTCCTCGCGCTGCTCTTTGGTGACGTTTTTGGAAATCTGCACCACCTCGGTGCCTTGAGATTTTTGGTGGAGCAAAACGTCTGTCAAGGCTTCCGCATCCAGCCTGAGCACTTGCGCAACTTCACGCCCCACCTGCGGGATGAGGGACTCTGGCAAGGCGCTCAGCCGAATATCCAGTTGGTAACGAGCCTGATTGCCGGCCAAGAGGTGACCGTTACGGTCATAAATCATACCCCGAGGCACAGCGATAATCTCTTGGTATTCCGCGCCAGGGGCCAGCCCTTGGGTTGGCTCTACTTGGAGCGTGACCATACGGGCGACCACGGCCAACCCCATGACCAGCACCACGCTCAGCATAGCCAAATAACGCCAAACCAGGGAGTGCTCTTCAGGCGCTTCCCCGGTTGATGCGGCGTCTCTTCCCAACGGCATGGTGCGCAAATCGGGCATCGTTAAGGCTCCGGCACAAGGAAAAGGTAGCGCAACAACCACTTGAACAAGGAGATGGTATAAGCCTCGGGCAGTTCGCCATCATCTACCCGGGGCTGCAGCCGCGTGGTCGGCCGCTCGGAGGTCACCGCGGGCGCGGGAAGCGCCTCCACAGGGACCGGCACGTAGTGCATATGGGCAGGGCTCACGGGTTGGTAGCCCAGGGCTTTGGCTTCAGCCAACAACGCCTGCCGAGAGGTCAGTTGCGCCAGTTGGCCTTCCAGCACGAGGTTTTCGTTTTGAAGCGCGAGGGTGCGTTGCCGGGTCTGTTGCCACTCGCTTCCCAAAACAATGTTTTGGATGGAAAAGTGCACTTCGAGCATCATCACCGCGGCCACCACACCCACGGCCGCCAACGCCCACACCAGGCGACGCAGTTGCTGCCGCCAGGGCAATTCACGATATGCTTGTCGGATGGAACGTGTTGCGTAAGCCATGTTTTCCTTACCTGCAAGCCCTATGCCATTTTTTCTGCAATGCGCAAACGAGCGCTGCGCGCTCTGGGATTGGCCCGAATTTCTTCCTCGCTGGGGCGCAACGGGAAGGGCTTAATCAACCGCACCAGGGCTTGGGCCTCGCAGTCACAATGGGGCATCTCTGGTGGGCAGGTGCAACGGCCACTGGCCTGGCGAAGAAAGTGTTTGACGATGCGGTCTTCCAAAGAGTGGAAGGCGATGACGGCCAAACGCCCGCCCGGCGCCAACACTTCGATGGCCTGTGGAAGCACGGCTTCGAGGTTGGCTAATTCCTGATTGACGGCAATCCGCAAGGCTTGGAAGGTCCGCGTCGCGGGGTGCATGCCACGCTTGCCCGAGGTGGTAGCCGAGGCCACAATTTCAGCCAATTGGCGGGTGGTGTAAATCGGCCGATGTCGCACAATGGCCTTGGCAACCCGCCGCGAGCGGCGTTCCTCACCATAACGCCAAAGCAGGTCGGCCAGGGCGGCTTCGTCTAAGGTGTTGACCAAATCGGCGGCGGTGAGGGGCTGCTCGGGGTCAAAGCGCATGTCCAGCGGGGCGTCTTCCCGAAACGAGAAGCCGCGCGCTGGTGTATCCAGCTGCATGGAAGAGACGCCCAGGTCTAAGACGATGCCGTCCACGGCGTCCCACCCCAAGGCTGCGATTTGGGCTTGCAACGTGGTGTAGGAAGCCTTGCGGAGGATCGCTCGCTCGCCAAAGGGGCGAAGCCGCTCGCGCGCGATGGCCAGGGCTTGGGGGTCCACATCCAGCCCCAGGAGCAGGCCGCTGGGGCTGCTGGCTTCCAAAATCCCAGCCGCATGGCCGCCCGCGCCCAAGGTGGCATCCACGTAGCGCCCTCCCGGATGAGGGCGCAAGGCCGCAAGCACCTCATGGTAAAGTACCGGTCGGTGAGGCCAGGTCATCTTGGCCTCCTAAGGAGCGTCGTCAACGGGCGAAATATCTAAGGCTGCAAAGCGCTGGGCGTTGGCCTCTGCATCTTGCAAAACAGCCATTTGCTCTTCCCAGGCTGTGGCAGGCCAAATTTCAAAGTAGTCGCCGACCCCAACGACCACGGCTTCACCCTCCAGGGCGATGGCCTCTCGCAAATAGGGCGGGATCAGGATGCGCCCAGCACGATCCACCTCGACCGGGCTGGCAGCGGAGAAAATGAGCCGCTTGAGTTGGCGTGCGACCGGGTCGGTCATGCTCAATGCGTTGACCCGGCGGTAGATGCGCTCAAACACCGGGGGCGTCAACACCATCAGGTTGCGGTCGAAACCCTGGACCAGATACGCGCCGCCTTCCAGCGCGTCGCGAAAGCGCGCCGGAATGGTCAGCCGACCTTTCTTATCCAGGGTGTGATGGTAGCGCCCCAAGAACATGTGTTCGCATCTCCCTTTTAAACGCAATAACGCCGTTTTCGGCGTTATACCACTTCGCGACACTTTCTCCCACAACTACCCACAGTATAAACGAATTTTTGGGAAAAAGCAAGTGAAAACGTCACCTTTGCACCAGGACTTTTCACCCATTGCAACCCTGCCGCCTGCCAACGTCGGCCGCGGGGCGCGCTGGCGCTGCCACCCCGCGCGCTGCCTCTAAAGTGGCAAGCACTTCGGCCATCACCCAAGCCCACAGCCTAAGCGTGCCTGCATTGTTCCTTCCTTTAACTTAAGAAACCCGCCGCTTCAAACAGGCCGCCCAATAATCGCTCCGAACGCCTGCCAGGCCCAAAGCGATGCGGTTGCCCCAATTTGCAAAAAGAGACTTTAAAACTCGCTTTTGATGTAGTACAATGGGGGCAACTTTCGCCTCCCCCCGAGACACTCATGCCTCATTTTTGGATCGTTGATACCGACCAAGAAGCCCTGGACTGGGTGGAACACATCCTCACAACGACCATCCCCGCAACGCAAATTCGCCCCATCACCACCCAGGCCGCCTGGGAAGACGCCCTCGTCTCCGACGCGTCCCCTGACTGCATCATCACCGAATACCGCCTTCCCTGGATGACCGCAGAAACCCTGCTTCAGACGCTGAAAGCGCACCGCTTGTCAGCGCCGGTTTGTCTATTAACCGACCAAGCCACCGAAGAGGCCATTGTTCGCCTTTTTGATTTGGGGCTCAGTGAATACCATCCCAAGACACCTCGCCAAGCCACCCTGTTCGCTGCGCGCCTTCGACGGGCTTTGCAACACCACAACCTCAACCACCAAGCGCGCTTCTTCCAAGAAATTGACCGCCAGGTTTTGAGCACCACCGACCCTCAAATCATCGCCCGTGAGGCCTTGCAAGCCTTGGCCCGAGTCGCACAAGCAAGTTGGGGGGCTTCAATCATCTTTGACAAGGAACGAGGCAACGCTGCGGAGATCCTGGCCACCTACAACTTCCGCACCCCGTTGACCTATCGCTCAGCCATCGCACCCCCGCCTTTGCTTCCCACAACCGAAGATTGGGACATCCAGCCCCTCGAATCCCTCCCAGCGCACATTTTGGTCCGCGAAGCCCAAGCCCAAGGTGTGCGCTGGTTGGGCGTCTACCGGGTGACCTTAGACGATGACCTGTTTGGCCTGCTCTATTTGGGCTGGCCCACCAAGGCGCAAATTCTCGCGCAAAACCTCCATTTTACGGCCAAGGGGGCGCAGTGGCTTTCAGCGGTGGTGTGTCGCGCCATCCGTCTCCAGCAGGAACGCGCCACCCTGCGCCAAATGCAAAGCCTGACCGACCTCATCCTCTCGCTCAACCGCTCATTGGATTTGCCAACCATCTTAGCGCGCCTGCTGGATGGGCTCAAAAAGATCATCCCCTACGAACGCTCTTCGGTCTGGCTCTACAACCTTCACGGCGAATTGGAAATTCGCTATCTGCAAGGCTACCCATTCGACGCCCAAACCCTACAAAGCCGCATCTACAAATACCAGCCGCCGCCCTCACAGTGGCCGACCACCCTTTACATCACCCGCATGCAACGCCCGCTGCTCATCCCCGACGTGCGGGAATACCCCCACTGGTACCACACCGACCTCAGCACAGACATCCGCTCGTGGATGGGCGTGCCGCTGGTATACGACGACCGCGTCATTGGGCTGCTCACCCTGGAAGGCAGCCAGCCCCACCACTTCACCTCGCAACACCTCGAAGCCGCCCAAACCCTGGCCGGCGCGGCGGCCATTGCCATCCAAAACGCGCGGCTCTTCCAAACCGAGCAACAACAACGCCAAGCCCTCAACGCCTTGCGCCAGGCCAGCCTTCAATTGGTCTCGAGTTTGGATGTCTCCGAAGTGTTGACCACCCTCATTCAGCAGAGCGTGTCGCTGACCCACGCCGACGACGCTCACATCTTCCTCTACGATGGCGAAAACCTCACCTTTGCCGCAGCCTTCTGGAATGGGCAAGTGCAAAAGCAGCCCCTCAATTCGCCTCGCCCCCACGGCATCACCTACACCGTCGCCCGCAGCCAAAAGCCCAAAATCGTCCCCGACACCAGCCAAGACCCCCTCTTCAAAGACACCCCTTGGCACGGCGCCATCATTAGCATTCCCCTCATTGCCCACGGCAACGTCTTGGGCGTGATGAACGTCGCCTGGCATCATCCCCGACAATTCCACGAAAGCGAGCTCAACCTCCTCGAGATGCTGGCCGACCATGCGGCCATCGCGCTGGAAAACGCGCACTTGGTCAAGCGTCTGCAAAGCAAAATTCGGCAACTGACCACCCTTTCCGAAGCCAGCGCCGCCCTGCGCGAAGCCAGCGGCACCCAAAACATCGCGCACATGCTGGTGCAACAAGCCCTCCGGCTCAGCGACGCCCAAAGCGCGCTGCTGAGCCGCTTCCTGGGGGAAGAGAAACAACAAGCGGTGATTGAATGCGTGCGGGGCTTCCCGCCCGACCTGCCGGGGCGGTTTTACAGCACGCAGCAGGGCATCACCGGACACCTACTGCGCCACAATGGCCCCCTGGTGTTTCGCGCGTTGCACCAATCGCCCCTGACGCAACACCCCGAATGGGTGCAACACATCGGCCCCGCGCTGGCGCTGCCCCTGCGAACGCGCGACGGCGACGTGGTCGGCATGTTACTGGTCGGCCGCCCGCGGGGGAGCGCACCGTTTACCGAAGAGGAAATCCCCCCCTTGCAAGCCCTGGCCGAAATCGGCGCCACCGCGCTCCAACGCGCCCAAGCCTACGAACGCATGGAAGAAGACTTCATGCAAACCGTGTTGGCCCTCTCCCACGCGATGGACGTCCGCGACACCTACCACGGCGACCACAGCAAACGGATGGCCGAATGGGCCGTTGCCATTGCCCGCGAAATGGGGCTGAGCGACGAAGAAGTCGAAACCATCCGCCTGGCCGCCCTGCTCCACGACATCGGCAAAATCGGCATCCCCGACACCGTCCTGCTCAAGCCCGGCCCTTTAGACGAAACCGAGTGGCACATCATGCACACGCACCCCCTCATTGGCGCGCAGATTCTGCGCCCGCTCAAACGCCTGGAACCCGTGGCCAAAATCGTAGAAACCCATCACGAACGCTGGGACGGCAGCGGCTACCCCTATGGGCTGAAGGGCGAAGCGATTCCGCTGGGGGCGCGGATTTTGGCCGTCGTAGATTCCTACGGGGCGATGATTGACCATCGGGTCTATCAACCCGCAGTGCCGCACGAAGAAGCCGTGCGCGAAATCCAAAACCAAGCAGGAAAGCTCTACGACCCCGAAGTTGTCAAAGCCTTTTTAGCCGTGGTGGACTACTTAGGGAAGCCCACGACCGCCTGAACGCCATTTTGGGCTGTCCAGGCCCTTCCCCAGGCCCTCCCCGCGGCTCGGCAAACGTTACAAACTCGAAAATTCGTCAGACGACTGACGTTTAAACCCTTCCCCCCCGTTTCAAGTGGTGGTAGACTATTTTCATCCCCTAAACGCTTAGGGCTTGCACCCTGTCATCCTACACTCGGAGGTTGTACCATGCGTAGTTTCCTCGGCCGCGACATTCTTTCTTTGAAGGACTTTGAGCGCAGTGAGTTCTTCCGCGTTTTTGAGGTTTCCGAATACATGGAACCCATCGCCCGCAACCGCAAAAACGTGGACATGCTCAAAGAGAAAACCCTGGTGACCGCCTTCTATCAACCTTCCACCCGCACCCGCCTGGCCCACGAAGCCGCGATGCTGCGCCTGGGCGGGAAAGTCACCGGCTTCGCCGACCCCAAGATGACCCGCGCCGGCGACTTTTACCGCGAATCCATCAAAGACACCGTCCGCATGCTGGAATATTACGGCGACGTCATCGTAATGCGCCACTTCCAGCAGGGCGCGCCCGCCGAAGCCGCGAAGTGGGCTTCCATTCCGATCATCAACGGCGGCGACGGCTGGGGCGAGCACCCCACCCAAATCCTGACCGACCTCTACACCGTCTATCGGGAAAAGGGCCGCATCGACGGCCTCACCTGGGTTGCCGTGGGCGACATGCGGATGCGCACCATGCACTCCCTGGCCTACGCACTCACCAAGTTCGACTGCCCCATCACCTTCATCGCCCCGCCCGAAATGAGCCTGACCGACGAGTTCAAGGCCGAAATCAAAGAAATGGGGCTCAACTTCAAAGAAGCCGAACACATCGAGCAGGTCATCCACGAGGCCGATGTCATTCTGGTCGAGCCCGTGGTGCAGCCCGACTACACCAAGCCGCGCGACGAGCGCACCGGCGATGTGGGCCTGACCCCGCCCAACTACAAAATCACCAAAGAACTGCTGGAAACCAAAGCCAAACCCGACGCCATC
>CAYLRJ010000080.1:0-42059 GCA_964386185.1 uncultured Anaerolineaceae bacterium | reverse complement strand
TCCGGAGCGCTTTGCTCGTTTCTTCCGGGCTATGTTGGCGCGCGGGGTGTATTTGGCGCCTTCCCAATTTGAGGCGGGGTTTGTGAGCCTGGCCCACGACGACGCGGTGATTGACGCCACCATCGAGGCCGCGCGGGAGGCCATGCGAGAGGTTGCTTGAGCTTGGGCAGGCGCTCTGCCGGGAAATTTTTGAGTGCAAAAAGCGGCCCCTCTTGACCAAGAGGGGCCGCCAGTGTGCTGCGCCACGGGAGGGGTTAGAAAGTGCGTTCGGCAACGCGGGCAACCACGGCTGTGGGGCGGCCTTGGTTGTCGCTCCAACCCAAGTAGGCGGCTGCAGTGCCGGGGGTGAGGAAATCGGCAAAAGCAGCCCCAAAGCCGGGGCGCTCTCGGAGGTCGTGGTAGTAGTCGAGATACTGGTTGCCGCGTGCGTCGTCGTCGGTGAGGGGATTGATGTTGGCAAAGTCGGTGATGAAGAGCAGCTTGTGGGGGTAGCGGAGGCGGTAGGTTTCGAAGCCGCGGCCGTGCGCGGTGGAGCGCATTTCCACATATGTGTTCCAGTAACAAGCAACGCCTAACCAGTCGGCGGCAATCGCGGCTTGGTCGGCTTGGTCTAAGAAGCGGAGGGCTGCGAAGCGTTGGTTGGGCACATCGTCGCCGGGCGAAAGGCCCGGAAAGCCAAATTTGGCCTCGGGAAATTGCGGCCGCCAAATGGCCAAAACCCCCAAAAACCACGCGGCAAAGGCTGCACCGTCGTTCCAGCCCACCATCCAGCCGTTGGCGTGGAGGTTGGGCTGGGTGTGAATTTCGAAGTAGCGAATGCCTTGGGCGTAAAGCCGCGCCAGGTGAGGCCTCAGGCGGTCGGTGAAGGCCTGGGGGGAAAGGGGCTCGGTGTGGAGGTCGGTGGTGAGGCGGGCCAGGAGGAAGATGTTGGGGTTGAGGCTCCGAAGGCGGGCGATGGCAGCGTCGGGTGTGTCTTGGGTGATGCGCACGGCTTCCAGGCGGGCCTGGTTGACGACGGCAAAATCGGCTTCGGTGAATTGGCCGTCGGGGCGGCAAGCCGCGCCGACCAGGCAGCGGTTGGGTTCCCAGCCGTATTGGGCGCGGCGGACGTTTTCCACCGCGTTGGGCCACACCAAAAAGGGCGTGGGGTCAATGATGTCGCGGGGGTAGTCGGTTTCTCCCCGTTCGGTAGCCCCTTCTTTTTTGAGGGCCAGGTGAAGGTGAGAGCCATAAGAGTTGCCGGTGTTGTCAGCCCGGCCGATGATTTGGCCGGCTTTGACGAAATCGCCTTCTTCGACCAGCAGCTCGTAGAGGTGGGCGTAGATGGTTTTGTAGCCGTCGCGGTGGCGCAGGCGAATTTGTTTGCCATAGGCCCCCGCGGGGTCGTTGTCGGCCAGATAGACCACACCGTCGGCCGCGGCATAGATGTTGGTGCCCATGGGCGCGCGGATATCCACCCCTTCGTGCCCGGGCAGCCCCCATTGAGCGTAGATTTCGGGATGCGCGCCAAAAGGTTGGGTGATGACCGCGTAATCGGTGGGCCACAGCAGCCGGAAGGGGCGCGTGCTGTCGCCGTAACGGTCTAACGCGGCAATTCGGTTGGCCAGGATGCGTTCCAAATCGGCTGGGGTTTCGACGGGAATCACATCGAGCCGCACGCCGGGGTAGTGTTGAACAAACCAGGCGCGGATGTCACCTTGGGCTGGGTAGCCGTTGGGGGGCAGCACGATGGTGACGGTTTGGTTGGGCGCCATGTAGCGCCCTGCGTTGGCAGGGTCGGGGGTGATGGCCGTGCCAAAGGTCAACACATAATGCCGTGCGGCTTTGACCCAGTCCCAAAAATGTTCACGCGGCAGAAGCATGATGTGGCGTTCCTGCATGGGGCCTTCCTTAGGTGGGGCGTGGTGGGCGGGCGCGGGTTTAGAGCAAGCCGCGCGCTTTGAGGGAAACGAAGCGGTTGTCGCCGATGATGAGGTGGTCGAGCACTTGGATGTCAAGGAGCCGCCCGGCTTCTTGGGCTTGGCGGGTGAGGGCGATGTCGTCTGCGCTGGGGGTTGGATCGCCGCTGGGGTGATTGTGGGCCAGGATGATGGCTGTGGCGTTGGTCAAGACGGCTTGGCGAAAGATTTCCGCAATGCGGACTTGCGCCGCGTTGACCGAGCCACGCACCACGTCGTGAATTTTGATGACTTGGTTGCGCGTATCCAGCAGCAGGACCCGCAAGTGCTCTTGGGGCAAGGCGCTCATTTCGTAGAGCAGAAGGGCGGCCGCGTCGTCGGGGCTGCTGATGCGGGGCCGTTCGCCGCGTTGGGCCAGTTGGAGCCTGCGCCCCAGCTCCAGCGCGGCTTTGATTTGGGCGGCCTTGGCGGTGCCGATGCCGCGTTGGGCTTTGAGCTCGGCAAAACTGGCGCGTTGCAAGCCTGGTAGGCCTTCAAACTGCCGTAGCAAGCGGCGTGCCAATTGCACTGCATTTTCGCCGGGCATGCCCACCCGCAACAAAATGGCCAGCAGCTCGGCGGTGCTCAGGCTTTGAGGGCCCAGCTGCTCCAGCCGTTCGCGGGGGCGCTCGGCTTTGTGCCATTCTCGAATGGTGTACATTGTACCCCTCTCGGCTTTTTCTTTTACTTTATCATAAAACATCATGGAACGCGCGGGGGTATGCTATAATTTTTCCATCGCTGTTGAGGAGCGAAAGATGGGTTTCAATCCAAATTTGACACGCAATCTTTTGCTGGTGGCCGCAGTTTGGGGGGGCGCGTTTTTGGCCGCATTATGGGTAAGTTTGGTTTTTTGGACTTATCGTGACATGCGAGCCCGGGGGCGCGACCCTTTGGCGCCGATTTTGGCAGCCTTGATGGTGGCGGTGCTTTCGCTGCCCGGGCTGTTGATTTATTTGATTTTGCGCCCGGCGCGAACGCTGGACGAGGAATATCAGCGCACCTTGGAAGAGGAAGCGTTGTTGCAGGCCGTTGAGGAAGCCGCCCGTTGCCCGGGGTGTGGCCGCCGGGTAAAAGACAATTGGTTGGTTTGCCCCCACTGCCATACCAAACTCAAAAAAGTGTGCCACCAGTGTGGAAAATTGATGGAGCTTTCGTGGAACATTTGCCCCTACTGCGGCACGCCGGCCCCAGGTGTGCGCAAGGAAGGGGGCACGTTGGACGATGCCCTCCAGCCGTTGGCCGACGGCGAAGAAGCGTAAAAGTTGCCCTCGCGAACCCAGGCCCACGCGGCGCCCCGTGCAAAGGGGTGCCGCGTGAGTTTTTTGGCGTGCTCAACCTAACAAGATGGCTTCCAAGCCGGTGAGCAGGTCGGCAGTCTGCGGCTGCCGGTCGTCTTCGATGCGGCAGCGGAGGGTAATGGCTTCTTGGAAGCGGTCGCGGGCCTGGGCCCAGGCCCCGGGGTCGGCTTTGGGCCACGCCAAACCCAAACAGGCTTCTGAAGCGACCAGATTGAGCCCGCCGTGAACGCCCTTGAGCGGGTGCCCAAAGTAATAGCCTTCTTCGGCATTGGCCAAGAGGATGATGTCACCGCTGAGGGGGGAGGTCATGTTGTGGATGCGATGGACGGGGTCGGCCGCGAGGTGAGGCGGCTGGGTTTGGAACCACTCCTCCAAAGACAGGAATTCGCCTTCTGAAGTGAGGGCCACGTAAGGCGCGTACCAACCTTCCTGGGCGACGTTGCGCACCAAAACGCCAGCCAGCGCGTTTTCCAGCGCACCGCCGCGGTGGGCTTCCCAGAGCCGTTGGGCAATGGGGAGCACCTCTTGTTGGAAGTCGGGCGGCTCGCGCCAGGGGCGTCCAGGCCGACGGAGGTAAAGCAGCGCCATGCCGCCGTTGAGCGCCACCACGGCTTCGCTGTGGCGGCCTTCTTCGGGGTGGTCGAGCAGGTCCAGCCCCGCCTTTTGGAAGATTTCACCAAAGTCTTTGAGCCCGACAGCGTGTTGGGCATCCTCGGGCACGGCGCGTTGGCCGTGGTCGGAGGCCAGCACCCAGAGCGGGGGTTGCTCCGCGGCCGCGGCGGCTTCTACGGCTTCGTACAGTTCGCCCAGGAGGCTATCCAGGGTGCGTTGCAGATATTGGCCTTGGGCTTGCGGGCCGTGGGTGTGGCTGTAGGCGTCCAGCCCCATGAAATACACGGTGAGGATGTCGGGGAGGCCGTGGGTGTGGATTTCGGCGATGGCCATATCCAAGATGTGTTGGTCAAATTCGGCCGCGGAGACTTTGAGGGGGCCGGGCATTTTGGTGAGGCGGGCCAGCATATCAACTTTGGGGGGCAGCCAGCGCTCGGCGCCGTTGGCATACATGTGCCCTACGACCACAGCCCGCTGGCCGCGGGATGCCGCGCGTTCGTAGAGGGTGCGAGCGCCCAGGCAACGGCTGGCCAGCCCGCGGGTGAAGACTGCCAGCGCGTCGTCAATTTCCAGGGTGTCGCCGACGTCGAAGGCGTAATGGCGGGCTTTGCCGTTGCTGTGGACGCCGAAGCGGTCGAAAAATTGGTTCCCTGGCACGTCGTGCCGGTTAGGATGGGCGCCGGTGATGAGGCTGGCTTGGGAGGCAAAGGTGATGCTGGGGGCTGGGGCCAGCACGGCAGAGAGCCAGCCGTGTTCGCGGTGTTCCCCAAAGAGGGTTTGGAAGTGGGGCAAAGCGCCTTCCTCAAGGGCTGCCTGGAGCGCTGCTGGGCGCAGCCCGTCAATGAGCAACAGCACAATATGTTGAGGCCGCATGGGATGCTCCTCAAAAAAGGGGGGACGGCTTTAGGGGGCAGCCCAGGTCAGGATGTCGAGGGTGATTTGCCATGTGGTGTCATCCAGGGCGGCGAACTTCGCATAGCCAAATAAGCCGTCGCTGCTTTGATAGCATAGGTATGTCCCCAAGGCTAAACTGTCAATGGGAATGTCGGCGGTGCTTTTGGGGCTGGTTTGGCAATCGGCCAGGGTGGGTTGGGTGCTGCCATAGATGCCCCACGTGGCCGCATTTTCGGGCCGCAGCACATGGGCGTTGTCGGTCGCGAGATATTGCGCGTCGGGCGCGGTGTTGGTTGGCCCGTCTACTTCCAGATGGTCGTTGAGGGCCAGGGTCACTGTGGCGGTGTATTGGGCCTGGGGGGTAGGGGTCGCGCTGGGCGCATTGGTGGGCGGCGCGGTGGGGGTTGCGGTGTTTGCAGGGGCAACTACGATTTTGACCCAGAAGGGCGCTCCCGCGCCTGGCCCGATGCCAAAGAGAACCCCCGAGGGGTCGCGGAGTTTCCAGTAACTTTGGTAGGTGCCCGGTTTGGTGGGCGCGACCATATCCACGGCCAGGTCCACCGCGTGGCCAGGCGGCACGTCGCCCGAGAGGGGCACGACCTGCGGCGCGCCTAAGTGGGGTCCAGAGAACCACACCAGCGCGTATTGGCTGGTCCATGTGCAGGTGCCGACGTTGATTAAGCGCCAGACTTTGGTGAACGTTTCGCCGGGTTTGAGCACGGTGCCGTCGGGGATGGTCAGGTCAATGGGGTCGCCTGGCGCGGCCATGTTGCAAGGGCGGGTGGCCGGGCTGGGGGTGGGGGTGAGCGCGGGTGGGGTTGGGGTGGGGGGTGGCGGGCTTTGGGGGGAAGGCAGCAGTGAGGGGGCTGGTGTGGGCTGCACTTGGGTGGTCGGAAGGAGGGTGACTTTGGGGGTGGGGAAGGCCAATGGCGTAGGTGAGGCCTGGGGGAGGTTGCACGCGGCCAGCCCTAACACCCCCAGCGTCAACAGCGCGAGGATCGAAAGGTTGAGCAGTGGGTGTGGTTGTTTCTGCATGGCGTTCTCTCTAAGCGGGGCTGGTGCGCTGTGTGGCGTCATCGTCCGTAGGAAGGACGGCTTTGAGCCGCCGGGCGAGTTTGCGCCGCGGCAGGAGGATGCGGCGCCCACACGTGAGGCATTCTAACCCGATGTCAGCCCCTAAGCGGACAACCACCCAGTCATAACCGCCGCAAGCGTGCGGTTTGCGCAGGCGAACTTTTTGCCCTATTTGCAGGTCGGGAAGCATGGCCGTTTAGATTTCTTCCGGGGTGATGACTTCCAGGCCGCCCATGTAAGGGCGCAACACTTCGGGAATCACGACGCTGCCATCGGCTTGCTGGTAGTTTTCCAACACGGCGATCATGGTGCGAGGGAGGCCCAGCCCCGAGCCGTTGAGGGTATGGAGGAAGCGGGGCTTGCCGCCTTCGGCTGGGCGGTAACGGATGTTGGCCCGCCGGGCTTGGAAATCGCCGACGTTGGAGACGGAGGAAACTTCCAGCCATTCGCCGCTGCCGGGGGCCCAGACTTCCAGGTCGTAGGTCATTCGGGCTGCGAAACCGAGATCGCCTGTGCAGAGTTGCACGACCCGATAGGTGAGCCCTAATTCGGCCAATGTTTGTTCGGCGTCGGCCAGCATTTTTTCCAGCGCGCGGTCCGAGTCTTCAGGCAAAGTGTAAATGTACATTTCAACTTTGTCAAATTGATGGCCGCGCTTGATGCCGCGCACGTCTCGCCCGGCGCTCATTTTTTCGCGGCGAAAGCAAGGGGTGTAAGCAGTATAGTAACGCGGGAGGGTGTCGGCTTCTAAAATTTCGTCCATGTGCATACCGGTCAGCGGCACTTCTGCAGTTGGCACCCACCAGAAATCCTCTTCGGCGTCGTGGTAGAGGTTGTCACGGAATTTGGGCAATTGCCCTGAGGCAAACACCACTTGTTCTTTGACCATGAAAGGGGGGTAGATTTCGGTATAGCCTTGGGCGCGATGCAGGTCGAGCATCCACGCGATGAGGGCGCGTTCCAGCCGGGCGCCTGCTCCGCGCAGGATGTAAAAGCGGCTGCCGCTCAGTTTGACCCCGCGTTCGAAGTCCATGATGCCCAGGCGAGGGCCGAGTTCCCAATGGGGTAAGGGCTTGAAGTCGAATTGGGGCACCTCGCCCATTTGGCGCAAGACGAGGTTTTCGCTTTCGTCACGGCCTTCGGGCACCCGCTCGTCGGGGATGTTGGGGATGGTGGCCAGGAGGTTGTGGAGGGCTTCGTCAATGGCGCGGCGTTGCTCATCCAGGGCGGCGATTTGTTCGCGCACCTTTCGCATGGCTTCGATTTTGGCTTCTCGCTCGGCTGGGTCTTTTGTGCGGCCGATTTCCTTAGAGACCCGATTGCGTTCAGCCTTGAGGGCCTCGCTTTTTTGGATGATTTCGCGGCGTTGGGCGTCCAGTTCCAACACTTTGTCCACAATTTGGGGGCGCATTTGGCGTTTGCGCAGGGCTTCGCGGACGAGATCGGGGTTTTCGCGGAACAGGCGAATATCCAGCATGGTCGAACCTCCTTGGAAAATGGCAAAGCGCCCCCCGCGTGCAGGACGAGGGGGGCGCTCGTGGTGCCACCTGCTTTCGCAGCCGGAACCGGCTGCCTCTGGGCGCGATAACGGGCGCAACCCGGTGCCCCTTACGGCGTGGTCGGCTCGAAGGCCGGAGCCTCGCCCCTGCGGGGACGCCCAGGCGCGGCAACGCCGCACCTGACGGGGGGGATTTCGCCGCCCTTCCCGACCGCCTCGCAGCGCCCGGCGGCTCTCTGAACGGGTCGAACGACGAGGGACCCCGTGCTGGGTTTTGAGCAATGCGTTTTGTTGTCTCGATTATAACGAAGCGGGCGTGGTTTGTCCAGATTGCCGCGGCTCTCGGGGAAGGGGGCTTGCAGGGGCTGGGGGGCGGCGCGGTAAGGTATAATGCCTGAGATGGGCCAGGGCGCCTTTGCACACGACCCTGGCTAATGAGGGGTGGTATCTTGCCCCGGGAGTGATGCGATATGTTGGTCACCAAGCCGTTGATTATCTTTGGCACTGGACGCAGCGGTACGACAATTTTTTACCAAATGCTTTCCGAACATCCCCATGTGGCCTGGTTGAGTTCGTTGTGTGAGCGGTATCCTGACAAGCCTTTCCTCAATCGTTATCTGATGCGGGCTTTGGATTTGCCGGTGGTGGGGAATTTCCTGAGAACGCAGATTCATCCGAGTGAGGCGTATGGGTTTTGGGCTTTTTATGCGAAGGGTTTTCGTTCGCCCTGTAGAGATTTGGTGGCCGAGGATGTAACCGCCAAGATGAAAAGGGACTTGCGCCAAGCCATGTCGGAGATGTTGACGCCGCGACGTCATCGTTTGTTGTTGAAGATTACGGGATGGCCGAGGCTTGGTTTTTTGGCTGAGGTGTTTGAGGATGCGAAGTTCATCCATGTGGTACGCGATGGGCGGGCTGTTGCGAATTCGTTTCTCAATGTGGATTTTTGGCAGGGGTGGGGAGGGCCTCAAAAGTGGCGTTGGGGCCCTCTTCCATCCCATTATCGGGAAGTGTGGGAGCGTTATGGCCGTTCGTTCATTGTGTTGGCTGCGCTGCAATGGAAACTTCTGATGGATGCAGCCGAGGCGGCCATTGAGCGTGTGGGCGCTGAGCGAGTGCTGGAGGTGCGCTATGAGGCTTTGTGTGTTGACCCCATTGCGGTTTTCAGAAAAGTGGCGGCGTTTGGCGAACTTGAATGGCGCGCGGATTTTGAGGCGCGGTTGAGAAAGTATCGTCTCGAAAATATGAACGCTAAATATACCCAGGAACTTACACTTCAGCAGCAGCGCGATTTGAATGCAGTGTTGGCAGATTATCTCAAGAAATTCGGTTATGAATGATTTTGGTCGGCGTGGTTTTTCCCTGCGGAAGTGTGAGGTACATGGATTATGGACCCTCTCGGCAAAATGCTTTTAGCGCCTTTGTTGAACCAAAGGGGGCAAGATACCCTCAAAGCCCAAATGATTCGTGGGGCCATTGGAACCCTTTTTCTCAAAGTTGCCAGTATGGCGTTGGGGTTTGGCACCAGCCTTTTTCTGGCGAGGGCTTTGGGGGCAAAGGAGTATGGGGTCTATGCTTACGCGATTTCTTGGGCCTTGTTGCTGGCTGTTTGGCCTGTGATGGGCTTCAATGTTTTACTCATTCGGCAAGTCGCGCGTTATTACACCCTCAGAAATTGGGCGTTGCTTAGAGGTATTTTGCAGTGGTCAGATCGCTTTGTGAGTTTGACCTCTTTGGCCATTGCTTTGGGGTTTGCTTTGGTCGTTTGGTTGCTGCGGGGGAGGTTTGAGCCGGAAGTGAGGCTGGCGCTGTGGATTGCTGCGATGTTGGTCCCGTTGTTGGCTTTTCTTCTGTTGCGGCGGGGGGCGCTTCAGGGGTTGGGGCACGTGGTCGAGGCTCAAGTGCCTCAAATGGTGGTTTTGCCTGTACTTTTTTTGCTTTTTGCGTTGGTGCTTTATCGTTTGGGGGCGCTCGGGGGTGTGGTGGCGGTTGGGGCATGGTTTGGGGCTGCATTGTTTGCTGTTGCGTTGAGTTTTTTTCTTTTATGGAGATCTTTGCCCAAGGCTGCCAAGGCTGTGCCTCCGATGTATTCCCCAGAGGAATGGCTGAGAAGCGCTTTCCCGCTGTTTCTTGCCAGTGTGGCAGGGATGGCCAATCGGCGGGTTGCAGCGGTCATGTTGGGGAACATGTTAGGGCCCGAGGCGGTGGGGATTTATGACGTTGCACTGCGGGGGGCCTCGTTTATTAGTTTCAGTTTGTTGGCTGTGAATATGCCTTTGGCGCCGGCCATTGCCCGCCTTTATGCTGCAGGAGAGCGAGCACGCCTTCAGCGTTTGGTCACGAGAGGTGCCCGGATGGCGTTGCTCGGGGCCTTGCCTGTGGCTGGCGGGCTGATTTTTTTTGGACGTTGGGTGCTTTTGATTTTTGGGCCTGAGTTCGCGCGCGCGAGCACCACGTTGGCTGTGTTGAGTGTGGGGCAGCTGGCGAATGTGGGTATGGGCCCTGTAATGTTGTTGCTCAATATGACAGCCCATGAACAAGACACCGCAAAAGGTATGGGGCTTGCAGCCTTACTCA
The DNA here is from genome assembly GCA_964386185.1 of uncultured Anaerolineaceae bacterium. GTDB lineage: Bacteria > Chloroflexota > Anaerolineae > Anaerolineales > DRMV01 > DRMV01. The sequence goes on along the minus strand of CAYLRJ010000080.1, from coordinate 32,166 downwards.
ATGTGATATTTAATGCTACACTTATCCCTATCTTGGGTGTCAATGGGGCCGCATTGGCGAGTGCCCTGAGCATGACCGTTTGGAATGCCTGGTTGTCCTGGATTGTTTACAAGCGGTTAGGCGTATGCTCAACCTTTTTGGGGTGTTTCCCCACAAGGAGGATCACTTGACCAAGCCCAATTTCTTCATCATTGGCGCGCCGAAGTGCGGCACAACGTCTCTGGCGACTTGGCTTGCTCAACATCCTAATGTTTATATGTCCCCGGTTAAAGAACCTAATTTTTTTAGTGCCGATTTGGGAAAGCACAAACTGACCTGGCAAGAATATGAGATGTTGTTTGAAGGGGTGACAGAGCAACACCAAGCCATCGGGGAAGCTTCAACTTCTTACTTGTTTTCCAAGGTTGCCGTTCCCAAAATTGAGAGCACGATTGAAGAAGCCCGCTATATTGTCATGGTACGGAACCCAATAGATATGGCTTATGCCTTTCACGAGGAACAGCTCGTGTTGGGGAACGAACACATTCGGGATTTTGCCAAGGCTTGGGCTCTTTCCGAAGAAAGGGCCCAAGGGCGGGAGGTGACGCGCTGGTGTCGCGAGCCGCGTCGGTTGGACTATAAATCGGTTTGTCGTTTGGGCGAGCAATTACAGCGTCTTTTCACCATCGTGCCGCGTGAACGAGTATTGGTGTTAGTGCTTGACGACATTAGGGAGAACCCCCGCCGTGAATATCTGCGGGTGCTCAGGTTTTTGGGGCTTGTGGATGATGGCCGGATGGCGTTTCCTGTGTATAACAGTGCGAAAGAGCGCCGTTTGCCAGGGCTTCAACGGGCGATTTTAATCACAGGCGAGGCGTCTGTCATGGTCAAGCAATGGTTGGGCATTCCCAAAGTCAAGGGCACGGGGCTGCTCACCCGAATTAGCAGGATGGATATCCGTCGTCGTCCTCGCCCGCCGATGCCGCCCGAGCTGCGCGCCGAGCTCGCTGCGTATTTTCGCGAGGATGTCGCTTTGCTTTCTCGTTTGTTGGAGCGGGATTTTTCTGAGTGGTTGAAAATATGACGACGCGAGAAGGCCGGCGCGAGGGCATCGCCCTTTTTTTGCCTTCGCTGCGTGGCGGCGGTGCAGAACGGGTGATGCTCAATTTGGCACAAGGTTTTGTCAAGCGAGGGTTCCACGTTGATTTGGTGTTGGCCAAGGCAGAGGGGGCCTATCTTTCAGAGGTGCCTCCAGAGGTTCGAATTGTGAATCTCAAGGCCTCCCGGGTGCTTTGGAGCCTGCCGGGGCTCATTCGCTATTTGCGCCGTGAGCAGCCTCGCGTGATGTTGTCGGCTTTGAGCCACGCGAATCTTGTGGCGCTTTGGGCCAGGGCCGTCGCCAGAGTTAAAACGCGTTTGGTGGTCTCTGAACACAACACGTTGAGCATTTCAACAGAAGGCACCCCCGGAATGAGGGCGAAGCTGATTCCGTGGTTGGCAAAGCAGTTTTATCCTGCGGCGGACGCAATTATCGCGGTTTCCGAGGGAGTAGCGCAGGATTTAATTGCGCAAACGGGCTTGCCCAGAGAAAAAGTGAGGGTGATTTACAACCCTGTGATTACGCCAGCGCTGTTTGCGAAAGCTAAAGAGCCGGTAGAACACCCCTGGTTTCAAAACGAGCGCAAGCCCGTGATTTTGGGCGTTGGGCGCCTAACAGAGCAGAAAGATTTTGCCACGCTCCTGCGAGCGTTTGCTTTGGTGCGTGAAAAGTATCCTGCGCGGTTGATGATTTTGGGCGAAGGCGAAGACCGCCCCAAACTCGAAGCGTTGGCGCGCCAATTACAGTTGGAAGAGGACGTCGCGTTGCCTGGCTTTGTGTCCAATCCCTACAAATACATGCGGCGGGCGACCGTCTTTGTCCTGTCCTCGAGGTGGGAAGGGTTGCCGACCGTGCTCATTGAAGCATTGGCATTGGGAACGCCCGTCGTGGCGACCGATTGCCCCAGTGGGCCAAGGGAGATTTTGGAAGAGGGACGCTGGGGCCAATTGGTGCCCGTCGGGGATGTGGAAGCTCTGGCAGCAGCGCTCAACACTGCTTTGGCAAGCAAGACAGACCAAAACGGGGCGCCAACTCCCAAGCCCGTTTTGGCGCGCTTTGCGCTTTCCGCAGTTGTGAATCAGTATTTGGACGTCTTGCAATGGGGTTGACACCCCCAACTGCCTCGCTTGCGGCCATGTTCCGATGTGTAGGCGTGACCTGAAGCCGCACCCGACGGTGGGGCGGATGGGGTTTCTCACGGCGTCCGCTTTGTGAGTGCTCACTGCCTATGGAACTCTTGTAGAGCCCTGGTTGGGGTTTGGTGTATGACTGTGCCTCAAAAAAAGAGAATTTTGTTTTTGATCACCAGCCTCACTCACGGAGGCGCTCAAACGCAACTAATCCTCCTCTCTCAACGCCTGGTGCGTCGAGGATGGAAAGTGAAGCTCGTCTCTGTGATGCCGCCGCAGGCTTATGTGGATGAGTTCCAAGGCGCGGGGGTCCCTGTGGCAACCTTGGGCGTTCGCAGGAAGGCGCCCAATCCTTGGCCTGTCATACGCCTTTTGCAGGAGATAAGCCAATGGCGCCCGCAAATCGTCCACAGCCACTTGGTGCATGCCAACCTTTTTGCCCGCCTTGTGCGCCCTTGGGTCCGCGTGCCGGTGATGATATGCACAGCCCACAACATCTATGAAGGCGGGCGCTTGCGAGAGTGGCTCTATCGCTTTACCGACCCCTTTTGCGACCTGACCACCCAAGTAAGCCGCGCAGGGCGAGCGCGTTATATTGCCATCAAGGCCTCTCCGTCCCATAAAATTCGGTATATCCCCAACGGCATTGATACACGGCGTTTTCAGCCCAATCCCCAAGTCCGCCTTGCTTTACGCCGAGCATTAGGCGTCGAAAACCATTTTCTCTTTCTCTCCATTGGCCGGCTGGCCCCCGAGAAAGATTACCCCAACCTGTTGCATGCTTTTGCCCAGGTTGTGCCGAAGGCCGCCCACGCCAGGCTGTTTATCGTTGGGGATGGCCCATTGAAACCTGCTATGCAGGACCTTGCCCAGCGTCTGGGCATTGACGCGCAAGTGCGCTTCCTGGGCACCCGTCGCGACGTGGCAAATTTGATGAATGCGGCAGACGCCTTTGTCGTTTCTTCGGCTTGGGAAGGCATGCCCATGGTCTTGTTGGAAGCCGCGGCCTCTGGCCTCCCTGCCGTAGCCACCGACGTGGGTGATAACCGCGCGATTGTGTTGGACGGCCAAACGGGCTTCCTCGCGCCCCCGCACCAAGCCGAGACATTAGCAGAGGCCATGCTGCGCTTGATGGCGCTCCCAGAGCCTACGCGGCGCCGGATGGGCGAAAGAGCCAGAGCCCACGTGCAGGCTAACTTTGACATAGAACGTGTCGTTGACCAGTGGGAAGACCTCTACCAGCGCTTACTCCAAAAACAGTGCCACGAGGCTTGCTGACCAAAAGGCAATGTCTCCCTCTTGGTCGTCTCGCCTCAAACACCGCCCCATGCCTCTGCAGCCCCAGAGATAACTTACGTCCGAAATCTGGTCACCGAAACCTTGCTTCCTCTTCTGCTCCGTGCTACAATTAGGCCGTGGGGGGTGTGCCTGGTTCTTGGCGAAAAGTGGGTAACCCCCACTTTTCTGTGTATTAACCACCCCCGTCTTTTTCTGCCGTGTTGCTGCTCAGCGCAGCGGCACGCGATGCCGTTTTTGGAGAAAATCGAAGTCATGGCAAAAAGTGAACTCTTGCTGGCATTCAACGAATTGTTGGAAGAGCGCCATCTTCCCCCGGAAGCGGTGGTAGACGTGCTGCAAAAAGCCTTGGCCGCGGCCTACCGCAAAGAGGTCGGCGCGCCGGGCTCGCAGCATGTGGAAGTGGAACTGGACCTCGCAGAAGGCACTTTTGCTGTCAAAGCCGAAAAAGAGGTCGTGCTGGAAGTCCGCAACCCTGCCACCGAAATCGCCTTGGAAGAAGCCGAGCGCATTGACCCCGAGGTGGAACTTGGCGATGTGGTCATGGTGGATGTCACCCCCAAGGAATTGGGGCGGGTGGCAGCCCAGACCGCACGGCAAGTGCTTCAGCAGCGCTTGCGTGAGGTAGAACGGGAACTGCAATACCGTTACTTCAGCAAACTGGAAGGGGAAATCGTCAACGGCATCGTACAAGCGGTGCGGGCCAGCGGCGTGACCATTGGCCTGGAAAAGAACGCCGAAGCCGTATTGCCGCGCCGCGAACAGATTCCTGGCGAGCGCTTCCGGGTACACGATCGGGTGCGGGCCCTGCTGCTGGAAGTCAAACCCACCAACAAAGGCCCTCAAATCGTGCTCTCGCGGGCCCACAAGAACTTCCTGCGTCGTTTGTTGGAAGAAGAAGTGCCGGAAATCTACCGAGGCGAAGTGGAAATTCGGGCCATCGCCCGCGAAGCCGGGCGGCGTTCCAAAGTGGCGGTGTCGGCCATCGCCCCCAACATTGACCCAGTGGGCGCGTGCGTGGGCATTCGCGGGGTCCGAATCCAGGCCATCATGCGCGAACTCCACGGTGAAAAAATCGACGTCATCGAATGGGACCCGGACCCTGAAGTATTCATTGCCAAGGCTTTGAGCCCTGCCCAAGTGCTGGGCGTCTATCTGGACGCCCCCAGCCGCACGGCCACCGTGGTGGTGCCCGAAGACCAACTGAGTTTGGCCATCGGGCGGCAAGGCCAAAACGCCCGCCTGGCAGCCAAACTGACGGCCTGGCGCATTGACATCAAAAGCGTCTTGGAGGCCGCAGCCGACGCGCTCTACAAACTCCAAAACGACCCCGAATACGCCCAAATGGCCGCCGCCGAGGCCGAAACCATCGAAGAAATCGAAGCCATTCTGGCCAAAAAGGCCGAAGGTCGGCTGTTGGGGCCAGAAGAATATCGGCTTTTGGGGCGCTTTGTAGACCGCGTTGAACGGGGCGTAATCGCTCAGCGCACCGAAGCCCTTTCGGAAGAAGCCCGGCGAATGGCCGAATTGCGAGCGCAAATCCCCGACGCTGCCTTCGATTTGCCCATCGACGTCTTGGGCCTCTCGCCGCGGGTGACCATGCTGCTGACCAACGCGGGCTACAACTCGGTCGGCGACCTCATGCTCCAGATGAAACAAAACCCCGACGAAATCTTGGCTCTGGACGGCATTGGCCCGAAAGCCATGGAGCAAATCGAAGAAACCTTAGCCTTCTTCGAGCAGGAACACGCGGAAACCGAAGCGGCCGAGAGTGCCGAAGCGGCAGAAGCGGCCGTTGAAGCAACTGCCGCCGAAGCGCCTGAGAGCCCCGCGGCTGAATCTGCCCCGCCCGAAGAAGCGCCTGCCGCCGTCGAAGAAGCCCCTGCCACCGAGGGCGAAACCGCCCCCGAAAGCGTCGAAACCCCGCCCCAGCAGCCCGCCGCGGCGGAGGCTTCCGCAGACGAAGAAGCACAAGCGGAACAAGAAGAAGAGGAACAAGAGCCTTCATTGGAGGAACTCTTCTCTTCCGTCGAAATCCCCACCGAGGCTTTGGCCGAAGTGGAAGTAGAAGAAGAACCCGAACCCGAGCCAGAAACGCCACGCAAGAAGAAGAAAAAGAAAAAGAAGAAAAAACCTCGCCAATACGTGGAACTGGCCTACGGCGAGGACGAAGACGACCTCATCCCGCTCAAGCGCCACAAGCGCGATGACGAGTGGGAAGATTGGGAATTCTAACCCGCCCCAAAGGAGGCGGCGATGGCGAAAAAACGGCGCGGCAAGCACATCCCTCAGCGCACATGTGTGGGGTGCCACCAAACGCTGCCCAAACGGCAACTCGTGCGTTTGGTCCGCACCCCTGAAGGGGTACGCGTAGACCTGACGGGAAGGCTCCCGGGACGGGGCGCCTATCTGCACGACCGCCGTGCCTGCTGGGAACGGGCCCTCAAGAAAGGCACTTTGGCCCGTGCCCTGCGGGTAGAACTGACGCCGGACGATATGGCACGCTTACAGGCTTTCATGGCCGTGCTTCCCGACGATGAAGATGATGAAAATGCCGCGGAAGCATCAACTCGCGCTGGTTGAAGCGCGCATCTCGGCCCAGCCGGGATGAATTGCCAAGCGGCCCTTTGGGGCCCGCTGCAAGGAGGTGAACATGGGTAAAGACGGGCGGGAGCCGATTGTACTCCCGGCGAGGATGACGGTTCGCGAACTCGCCGAAGCATTGAAAGCCAGCCCCATTGACCTGATCAAAACGTTGATGGCCAACGGGGTCATGGCTTCTATTAACCAGACCATTGACTTTGAAACCGCGGAAATCGTAGCCACCGAAATGGGCTACGAAGTTGTCTTAGAAGAGCCCGAAGAAGAGCTCCAAACCGAAGCCGAGGCTGAAATTCCCCTCTGGCGCCGGCTGATTGCCAACGAGCCCGAAGAGCAACTCCAACCCCGCCCGCCCGTGGTCGCGGTGTTGGGCCATGTGGATCACGGCAAAACCACCCTCTTAGACGCCATCCGTCACACCAACGTCGCCCAACGGGAAGCCGGCGGCATCACCCAACACATTGGCGCCTATCAGGTTGAGCACGAGGGCCGGAAAATTACCTTTTTAGACACCCCTGGCCACGCGGCCTTCACCGCCATGCGCGCCCGCGGCGCACAGGGCGCCGATATCGTGGTGTTGGTGGTCGCGGCGGATGACGGCGTGATGCCCCAAACCCGCGAGGCCATTGACCACGCCAAAGCGGCCCAAGTGCCCATTATTGTGGCGCTCAACAAAATTGACCGGCCCAACGCCAACCCCGAACGGGTCAAACGCCAATTGGCCGACGTGGGGCTCATCCCCGACGAATGGGGCGGCGAAACCATGGTCGTGCCGGTTTCGGCCAAACTGGGCGAAGGCATTGACGACCTGCTGGAAGCCATCTTGCTGGTGGCCGACAGCATGGATATCCGCGCCAACCCCAACGGCAAAGTCATCGGCACAGTCATCGAAGCCAAACGCGAAAAAGGCCGTGGCGTGGTGGCGACGCTGCTGGTCCAAAACGGGACGTTGAAACTGCGGCAAGTGGTCGTCGCCGGCACCACCTACGCCAAAGTGCGCGCCATGACCGACGAACACGGCAAAGCCGTTCGTGAAGCCCCGCCCTCAATGCCGGTGGTGGTGTTGGGCTTCAACGACGTGCCCGCCGCAGGCGAGCTCTTCCAGGTTGTAGAAAACGAAAAGAAAGCGCGCGAAATCGTGGCCCAGCGCCTGGAGGCCGAAAAAGCCAAAGCCCAACAAGAGGCCAAACAAATCTCTTTGGAAGACCTCTTTGAACAGGTGCAGGCCGGCGAAGCCAACGAATTGCGCCTGGTTGTCAAAGTGGATGTGCACGGCTCGTTGGAGCCAGTGGTGAATTCCATCAAAGAAGTGGCCGAAAAGAGCGAAATCAAAGTGCGGGTGTTGCACGCCTCAGTGGGGCACATCAGCGAAAACGACGTCAACCTGGCCGCCGCGTCGAAAGCCGTGGTGATTGGCTTCAACGTCCGCCCTGATGGCCCCGCCCGCAAACTGGCCGAAAGCCTGGGCGTCTCCATCCGCACCTACAACATCATCTATCGCCTCACCGAAGACCTGGAGAAAGCCCTCAAAGGCATGCTGGGCGCGGAAGAAGAGGAAACCACCCTTGGCAAAGCCGAAGTGTTGGCCGTGTTCAAAGTGCCCAAAGTGGGGCGCGTGGCGGGCTGCCGCGTTCGCGAAGGCGTCATTCGACGGAACGCATTAGCCCGCGTGATTCGCCAAGGCGAAGTGCTCTACGAAGGCCCCTTGGCTTCGCTCAAACACGAAAAAGAAGACGTCCGCGAAATTCGGGAAGGCTTCGAATGCGGCATTGGCCTCAAAGGCTTCCAAGATTTCCAAGTCGGTGACACCATCGAATGCTTTGTGCGCACCCGAACCGAAGTCGAAGAAAGCGGTTGGTAGGTGAGCTATGGTTTCCCAATTGCGTTTGCGCCGTATCAACGAGCGCATGAAAGAAGAATTGGCCATCTTGTTGCTTTACGAAGTCTCCGACCCACGCCTGCACGGCGTGTCGGTGACCGATGTGCGGGTAGATAGGGAATTGGCCTACGCGGATGTGTTTGTCTCGGCTGTTGAAGGCAGCACACGCAAAGACGAAATTTTGGCAGGCCTGGAACACGCCCGAGGCTTTTTGAGCCGCCAACTGGCCCAACGGGTCGAATTGCGCCAATTCCCGCGGTTGCGCTTTCATTGGGACCCTACCCCAGAGCGCGCCGAACGGATTGAAGCCTTGCTCAAACAAATCCAAGCCGAGCGGGAAGCCCGGGCCGACACCGCGGCCGATGACGAGGCCGCAGATTGAACGGGCTCCTGACGTCGCGCTTTGCATAGAGGCAGAACGCAAATGGACGATTGGAACGTGGCTGCGGCGGGCGAACGCTTGCAAGCAGCCAAGACGGTGAGCATTGTTTCCCACCTGCGGCCGGATGGCGACGCGGTGGGCTCAGCGTTGGGCCTGGCGTTGGCGCTTGAAGCCGCGGGCAAACAAGTGACAGTCGCTTTAGCCGATGGTGTGCCATCTTCGTTTCGGCATCTTCCCGGCGCTGAGCGAGTGGTGGCGCAAGGCGACCCCCAGGCCGATTGCAAAGTCATGGTTGATTGTGGCGACATCACCCGGGGGGGCGCTGCGTGGCAGCCCGACTGGCCGGTGGACATCAACATTGACCACCACAAGACCAACACCCGCTTCGCCGCTGTCAACATCGTGGCCCCCGAAGCCGTGGCTACTGCAGCCATGCTGGCTGAGCTGCTTCCCCAATGGGGGTTTGAAATTACCCCTGAAGTGGCTTCGGCCCTGCTAACCGGCATGCTGACCGATACCATCGGCTTTCGCACGTCAAACATGACTTCTCAGGCCTTGCGCCTGGCTGCCGACCTGGTAGACAAAGGCGCCCCCTTGAGCGAACTCTATTTCAAGGCCTTGGTCGAGCGGAGCTTCGAAGCCTTGCGATATTGGGGGCAGGGGTTGAGCCGCATTCAGCGGGAAGATCGCCTGGTGTGGACATCGCTCACCCTGGAAGACCGCAAAATCAGTGGCTACACTGGAAACGACGACGCCGATTTGGTTGGTTATTTGGTCACCGTACGTGGAGCAGCCATCGGCGTGATTTTCGTCGAGCAACCCGACGGAACCGTCAAAGTCAGCTGGCGGGCTCGCCCGGGTTGGGATGTGTCGCAAATTGCCGTGCGGTTCGGAGGCGGCGGTCACGCCCCCGCAGCCGGTGCGACCATCCCAGGTACGTTGGAGGACGTACAATCGGCCGTCTTGACGGCCACGAGAGAACTCTTGACCGACACTTTGTGAGAGAGGGAGTGAAATCATGGATACTGAAAGCGTCATTCGCGATGTGGTTTCCGGTGTCCTGGTGGTTGACAAGCCCGTGGGCATGACCTCCCACCAGGTCGTGCAGGTGATCCGGCGAGGCACGGGCATTCGTCGGGCAGGGCACACGGGAACGCTGGATCCGCGCGCCTCGGGTGTGTTGGTGGTGCTCATTGGGCCTGCCGTGCGTTTGAGCGAGTGGGTTTCGGCATCAGACAAACGTTACATGGCCACCATCCGGTTGGGCACATCCACCGACACCTACGACGCTGAAGGCCGAACCACCGCGGAAGCGCCGTGGGAAGACATCACCGAAGAAGAATTCGAACAAATTTTGCAACAATTCGTGGGTGAAATCGAGCAGGTGCCGCCGCCTTATTCGGCCGTGCGGGTCAAAGGCAAGCGGGCCTACGATTTAGCCCGCAAAGGCAAGCCCGTTGACCTCCAGCCGCGCAAAATCAAGGTATATAGCCTGGAGCTGCTGGAATGGGCTCCCCCCGAAGTGGTGGTGGACGTGCATTGCTCATCGGGCACTTATGTGCGCTCATTGGCCCACGACATCGGGAAAGCGTTGGGCTGCGGGGCGCATTTGGTGGGCCTGCGGCGCACCCAAAGCGGGCGCTTTACCCTGCGCGATGCCGTGCCCCTGCGCCGCCTCGAAGAGGCTTTCCGCAAAGGCGAATGGTATCGTTACCTCATCCCCGCGGCCGATGCACTGGCGGAATGGCCTTTGATTGAGTTGGATCCTGAGGAAGTGGAAAAGGTGCGCCACGGTCACCGCATCAAACCCCCCGAGGGCCAAACCTTTGAGGATGGCCAAATGGTGCGGGCGGTCACAGAGCAGGGTGATTTGGTGGCTGTGATGACCTATCTGGCCGACCAAGGCGAGCTCCAACCCAAGAAGGTCTTTTTCGCTTCCTGACCATGCAGCACTATACCTCATTGGCTCCCCTGCACCTGCGGAACACGTGGGTGACCATTGGCGTGTTCGATGGCGTCCATGTGGGGCATCAGGCGCTGCTGCGCGACTTCGTAGCCGAGGCACACCAACACGACGCCCAAGCCGTGGTGGTGACGTTTTATCCCCATCCGGCTGAGGTGCTGGGGAGCGTCGAGGTGCCTTTTTACCTCACCTCGCCGGAAGAAAAAGCCGCCCGCATCGCAGCGTTGGGGGTGGATGTCTTGGTCACCCATCCCTTCGACCGCGAGGTTGCTCAGCGCTCGGCTTACGATTTCATGGCTGATTTGCACGCCCACTTGGGCCTGCGCCGCTTGTGGGTGGGCTATGACTTCGCGTTGGGGCGTCATCGGGAAGGCGACATTCCGACCTTGCGGCGTTTAGGCCAACGGTTGGGTTATTCCCTTCATGTGGTTGAGGCTTACGTTTTGGATGGCGAAGTGGTCTCTTCGACCCGCATTCGGCAGGCTTTGTATGCCGGCGATGTTGCGGGGGCTGCCCGGCTGTTGGGCCGTTGGTATGATGTGCAGGGCGAGGTCGTCCGAGGCGATGGCAGGGGGCGCACGTTGGGCTTTCCAACGGCCAATCTGGCGGTGTGGCCTAAGCGCCTCATTCCCAAAGCGGGGGTGTATGCTTGTTATGCCGAGGTGGCGGGGCGGGTGCATCCTGCCGTGGTCAACATCGGCACGCGGCCGACGTTTGCCTCTCAGGCCGCTCCCCCCCGCATCGAAGCCCATTTGTTGGATTTCTCAGGCGAACTCTATGGCCAAAAGTTGACGTTGCAGTTTGTGGCGCGGCTGCGCGACGAGCGCCGCTTCCCCTCGCCCGAGGCTTTGGCCGCCCAAATTAACCGCGACATCGAGGTGGCACGCGAGCATCTTTCTCGGAAAGGTTGAATCATGCCCCGCGTTTATTTGCTTTCGCCCCAGCGCTATCCGCCTGAGGTGATCGCCGTTGCTTTTGCCAAGGCTTCGCGCTCGCCCCAGCCCTTGGATGTTACCGCTGAAGAACTGAGCGAGCCCGAAAGCGCCCGTTTCCACGAAAAGTGGGTGATAGGCTATGGCCATGCTTCGGTGGCCGAGCACGCGGTGTTGCACCTCGCGATTGAAGGCGCTTCTCGGCTGGCCATTGAAGTGCTGGAATCGAACCGGCTGGCTTCCTATACGGAAAAATCGAGCCGCTACCAGCCCTTTGGCCCCGAAGATTTTGTGACCCCGCCCGAGTTGAAAGCCCAGCCGGCTTTGCAAGCGCGCTATCGGGAGACGATGCAAACACTCTATGGCGCTTATCAGCGCTGTCTGACCAAGGCGCGGGAACACATCGCGCGGCAGTTCCCCAAGGCTGACGACGAGCCCGAAGCGCGGTGGGATGCCCGCCACCGTTCCAAATATGCCGATGTTTGCCGCTTTTTGCTTCCGGCTGCGGCCCAAGCCACCGTGGGCATGACCATCAACGCCCGCGCGTTGGCCCACGCGTTGCGAAAGATGCTTTCGCACCCGCTGGCCGAAGTGCGCGAAATTGGCTTGGCCATTCAGCAGGTCGCCGAGGCTGAAACCCCCACGCTGGTGCGTTACGTCACCCCTGTGCAGGGCTGGCAGGCTTTGGCCGAGGCCATGCAGCGCCGCACCGCCGCGTTTCGCGGGGGCGGCACGTATGCCGATGAATGGTGCCATTTGGTTTCGTGGGAGCCCAAGGGGGAGGTGCGGGTGTTGGCCGCGTTGCTTTACCAGTATGGCGACCGGCCCTATGTGGAATATTTCAATTACGTCCGAGGGCTTGCGGCCGAGGCCCGTCGGGCCCTGGCCGCAGAAGCATTGGCCGTTTTGGACCGCCGCGACATGCCCCCGCGCGCGTTGGAATATGCTTCCTTTACCTTTGACCTGACCATGGACCAGGGCGCTTACTATGAATTCAAGCGCCACCGCATGATGACCCAAACCCCTCAGCCCCTCACGACCCGCCTGGGCTATGCTGTGCCGCGCCTGATTTCGGAAATCGGCCTGGAGGCGGATTACCACCGCGCGATGCAGGAAGCCGCCGCTACTTTCGAGGCTTTGGCCGCCTGGAATGCCGACGTCGCGGCCTACGTGGTGCCCAACGCGTTCAACAGGCGGGTCTTGGCCTCGTTTAACCTGCGTGAGGCTTTCCACTTCCTGCGTTTGCGCACTGCGCCCAATGCCCATTTTTCCATGCGCCGTGTGGCGTGGCGCATCGCCGAGGAAATCAGCGCAGTCACGCCGACGTTGGCCGCTTTCCTCGATTTGCCCCCGGGCGAAACCTGGCAGACGGTCGAAAAACAATATTTCAGCGCCACCGCGTGGCAATAGGGGCGCTCCGCGAGCAAAAAAACAGCCCAAGGCAAACGCCTGGGCTGTTTTTGGTTGGAACGGTGGTTTGCGAGGGAAGGCCCTACGCGGGGTGGCGGCGACCACCCTTGAGGCTGCTTTGCAGGGCTTCCAGGGCATCCCACTTGCCTTCCGCGGCCAACGCGGCCTGTTCGTGCCACGTTTCGGGGTTGCTGATGCGGGCGTAGCCGGCATCATCGAGAATTTTTTGCAAAGACTCGGGCGTTTGGGCTGCCAAATCGGCAAACGTGCGGATGCCCGCGGCTTTCAGCGTAGCCTCAATTTTGGGCCCAATGCCCTCAATCTTTTTCAAGTCATCTTCACCCGAAGGCGCGGGCGAAGCTTTTGCCTTGGCTTGCGGCTGCGGCTGGGCTTGGGGGGCATGATGCGGCACGCTCGGCGAGGGCGCGGGGCGAAATGCATCTTTGATGGCGGGCCCCATGTCGTAAATGTGCGAAAGGGCCCAAGCAAAGAAAATCACACCCAACGCAAGCAAAAACCACCAAAAGGCCGTGATGTCAATCATGGAACGCCTCCTGCAAACAAAGTAGGGAATGAGGTCCGCTTCAATTCTACCGCCATTGTGCTATAATGGCAACAGGCTCAAAACCAGACCTAACATGCGTGGGGCTGAGGAACCGAGCTTCTGTCGTTGCAGCGGAGCGGCGTAGCGCTCAGTGCTTGGATGGCCGGCTTCGGACGCCCTGACGCATGTTTGCACTTTGGAAGAGGGTCACTCCGCAGCAATGCTTTCTCGTCTTACCGCTCCGGTTTTGGTACTCAATGCCAACTATGAACCGCTGGATGTGTGCACCGTTCGGCGGGCATTGGGGCTGTTGCTGGCAGAGAAGGCGCATTTGGTGCTCAATGGGCGGGGGAAAATCCATACCGTGCGGGCGACGTTTGAAATTCCCTCGGTGATTCGGTTGGACTATATGGTGAAGCGCCCTCGGCCGCGGGTTAAGTTGAGCCGAGAGGAGATTTTCAGGCGCGATAATTACACGTGCCAATATTGCGGTCGGCGGGTGAGCAAGCCCACTATTGACCATGTGGTGCCGCGGCATTTGGGTGGGCAAGATACGTGGGACAATTTGGTCACAGCCTGTGCGGCCTGCAATGCGCGAAAAGGGGGGCGGACGCTGGAACAGGCCCACATGCGGCTGTTGAAGCAACCCGCGCCGCCGCCCATGAGTGCGATTTACCGCTTTCGGCGCTATCTGGCCTCGCACCAGGAATGGGAAGATTTTTTGCGGGGGTGGTGAGCCGAGGGCAGGCTCGCAAAAGAGCAGGGGTGTTTCGTATAGCCAAAGAAATAAGGCAAGAGCGGGGAGGAAGGACGGGAAAGCGCGAGGCAGGAGGGCCGTGCGAAGGCCACAAGTTGAAGGCATGCTCTCTGGGCGCGGGCGGTGCACAATGGCTGCCGTCCGCGGCCCGTGGCATTGGTGAGGCCCTTTTCAAGGGGCCTTTTGAAAAAAACTTCGCCGCGCTGCTACCCTGCAGCGCGGCTTTGTCGTTCACGGTCGCGGGCAAGGCTCGTGTGGTGTTGTGACATCGCTTTGCGCGCCAAGCGAGCGCATGATGGAGCGCGCTCGCTTGGGGAAGGTCGTAGTTGAGGCGATGCTGCCCTGAGTTTACTTCTTGAAGAAATTGGAGACGAAGAACCACAAATTGGCAGGCCGTTCGGCCAACCGGCGCATAAAATACGGGTACCACTCGGTGCCATACGGCACATACACCCGCACAGGATAGCCCTCTGAGGCCAACTGGCGTTGCAAATCGCGGCGGATGCCGTAGAGCATTTGGAATTCCAACGCCTCTTTGGGCAGCGCTACGCTGGCGGCATATTCCTTGGCGTAGGCAATGCGGGCTTCGTCGTGGGTCCCCAGCGCTGGGATGGGCGGCCATTTGCCATCAGCGCTGGCTGGCGGTGCGCCCGCGGCTTTGGCGCCGTCAATGAGCAGCCGCGTTAGACGGTCGTAGGCGGCGTCCACATCCTGCTTTTTAGGATAGGCGATTTCGGGGGGCTCTTTGTAGGCCCCTTTCACCAGCCGCACTCGGGCGCCGTGTTGCATAAGGCGCCGGACGTCGTCTTCGCTGCGGTAAAGGTACGATTGAATGACCACACCCACATTGTCTAACCCTTCGGCCCGCATTTTGTCGTACAGCTCCAGCGTCGCATCCACCCACGGTGAATCTTCCATGTCAATGCGCACCATGATGCCGTATTCTTTCGCACGGCTGAGAATGCGGCGCAGGTTGGCCTCACACGCGGTTTTGTCTAAGGCCAGCCCAATTTGGGTGAGTTTGATGGACGCGTTGGCCTTGACTTGCGATTCGTTGAGGGCGTCCAGCATTTTGAGGATGTCTTCGGTGGCCTGCGTGGCTTCCTCGAGGTTGGTGGTGGATTCCCCCAGATGATCCAGGGTGACGAAGATGCCCTGGTTGTTGAGTTCGCGGGTCACGCGGATAGCGTCTTCCAGGCGGTCGCCGGCGACGAAACGCGAGGCAACCCGCCATGCTGGGGCCCAATGGCTCATCAGCCGCTGAGCCCAATCGGCCTTGGAAAGATAAATCAACCAGGCACGGAGCATTGGGAACCTCTCTGAAAGGGGAATTAAAATCGTGCGCTGTTATTTTACTCCAAAGTGGTAAAATTGACACCTGGGGCGGCTTGGCTGCCCCGCGATTGTTTTTGCTCCAGGTCGCCTTGCCTTCTCAGCGCGACTTTTGGTTGAGGATATGATGTATCACAGTAGTCGTTCCCGCCCTACCCTCTCTGTTTTGCGCCTTTTGGCCACGTTTGCCCTGTTGGGCGCTGTGGGGCTGTTGGCGTTTCAATTGGTGCGCTATAGCCGTTTTCGGGCCTTGTTGCCCCCTGGCACCACGATTGGGGGGGTGCCGGTCGGTGGGTTAGACCGGCAGGCCGCGGCCGAGCGGCTCAATGAGGTTTTCAACCAGCCCGTGGAATTGCACTATGGCGACGCTATCATCCATATGTCGCCGGCGGTGGTGGGTTTCAAGCTGGATATTGATACCATGATGGCCGCGGTTGAGCAGGCCCGCACGCGGACATCGTTTTGGCAGGGCTTTTGGGATTTCCTGTGGGGGCGCCTTCCCCCGCCGCCCAAAGTGCCCTTGGTTGCCCATTATTCTGAGAGCCGGTTGCGGGCTTATCTTGAAGACGAAATTGCTGCCCGCTACGACCAACCCCCTATTCCCCCGCAGCCTGTGGTCGGGACGGTCAAATTCCAACCCGGGCAGCCGGGCCTGACCTTGGATGTCAACCAGGCCATTCCGTTGATAGAACGGGCTTTGTTTTCCCCCACACAGCGGGTGGTGTCGTTGCCTTTGCATCGGGTCAACCCGCCCCGCCCTTCGTTCCAAAACCTGAAGGTGTTGCTCCAACAGACGGCCAAGGTCGAAGGGTTCGACGGCATCATGGGGCTCTATCTGCTCGATTTGCAGACCGGCGAGGAAATTTATTTCGTCACCGACAACGGCCGCGAGGTGCCCATTCCGCCCGATGTGGCCTTTACCGCGGCCAGCACCATCAAAATTCCCATCATGGTGTCGGTGTTCCGTCGCATTGATGGCACACACCCCCCGGGAGAAGTCAATCGCTGGCTGGAAGAGATGATTGACAAATCGGGCAACGACCCCGCGGATTGGCTCATCGAAAACGTCATCGGTCGCGACCGCGGCCCGCTGGAAGTCACCAAAGACATGCGCACCCTGGGGTTGCAAAACACCTTCTTGGCAGGCTATTTCTACGCCGGTGCCCCGCTGTTGGCAGTGTATCGCACCCCGGCAAATCAGCGCACCGATATTAGCACCGACCCCGACCCCTACAACCAGACCACCCCTGCCGAGATGGGCATTTTGCTGACCGATATTTACCAATGCGCCAACGAGGGCGGCGGGGCGTTGTTGGCGGCCTTCCCTAACGAGATTACGCAAACCGAATGCCGCCGCATGATTGACCTGCTTTCGCGCAACAAAATCGCGGTTTTGTTGGAAGCCAGCGTGCCGGAAGGGACGCGCGTGGCGCACAAACATGGCTGGGTCACCGGGCCCGACGGCGCGATCCATCTCATCAGCGACGCGGGCATCATTTACACCCCGGGCGGCAATTATGTCCTCTCGATTTACCTTTACCGCAAACAGGAGCTCTTGTGGGATTACGGCTCCAAACTGCTGGCCGATTTGGGAGAAGCGGTGTACAACTATTACAATCCCCCTGCCAAATGAGCGTTTATCCACGCGGTTGGTGGTTTAGGGCTTCCGGCTTTGCCGTGAAGCCCTTTGTGTTTGTTGCGGCCGCATTTTGGGGAAAGGGGCGGCCAGCGGGGGCGGCAGGTGTGGGTGTTTAGGGCTGGCACCAGCGTTGGTAATCTTCTGGCGTGTCAATTTCGGCGCGAGCGGTGGGGTCAGGCCAGGGGATTTCCAAAGGTGGGTGCGCTGCGAAGAGCGCCCTGGCGCCGCGGTCGCCGGTGAGGGTTTCCAAAAGGGGAAAGAGCGAGGCATCAATGAGCACCGGGTTGCTGCGTTGCCCTGCGATGCGCGGTGCGACGATGGGCGCGGCGTGGTTTTGCCACGCGGCGATGAGGCTCTGGATGAGCGCGGGGGGGATGTAAGGCTGGTCGGCCAAGAGGAACACCGCGGCCGGGACCCGCGCGGCGCGCAGCTGCCGCGCGGCCAAGGCGACCGACGTGCTTTGGCCTTCGCTCCAGCGCGGGTTGGCGAGGCATTGGAGGGGCAAATCTGCCAACGCAGCCCGCACCTGGGCTTCGCCAGCCCCTACCACCACCCAGACGGGGTGCAGCGCGGCTTCCAGCGCGGTGCGGGCTGCTCGGTGCACCAGGGCTTCGCCTTGGCAGGGCAAAAGCTGTTTGAGGCGGCCGCCCATCCGCCGCGCACCGCCTGCGGCCAATACCACGCCTGCAACTTGCGGGCTCATGTTTCCACCGCCGTGATGAGATGCGGCGCATCTTGCCGCGGGTTGTTGACCGCCGACGAAACCGCCCAGCACTGCATGGCCTCGGCAGGGTAAGGGCGCAACAGGGGACGGAGCCGTTCAGGGGGTTGGGGCTCAGGAGCCAGCCATAGGGCGTAAGCTTCGGGCGGCAAAATCAAGGGCATGCGGTCGTGCACAGAGGCCACGCAAGCGTTGGCCGGCACGGTCAGAAGCACGCATCCGATGATTTCTGAGCCATCGGCGCCCTGCCAATGTTCCCACAGGCCGGCGATGGCAAAGGGGCGTTGATTTTTGAGGGTGAAATAAAAGGGCTGTGCGCGTTTGCCGTGGGCGCGACGCCATTCATAGAAGCCGTCGGCTGGCACCAAACAGCGCCGCCGACGAAACGCTGCCCGAAACGCAGGCTTTTGCGCTGCTGTCTCTGCGCGTGCATTGATGAAACGATAACGCCGTGGATCTTTAGCCCATCCAGGCACAAACCCCCACAGAAAATGCGTAGCCCGCTGTTGCCCATCGTTGGGAATGGCCAAAAGAGGCTGCCCAGGGGCAATATTGTAGCGCGGCTGCACCCCCGCCGGAAAAGTAAATTGCGGAAACGCTTCCAGCAGGGCTTGGGTGTTTAGAGTGAGCGTAAAACGGCCACACATGGTCTTTCCTTTCAAGGCGTGTGGGGCGCGGGCTTACAAGACGAGCAGCCAAATGACGCCCGCCGTGGCGACAATCGTGCCCAAGATGGCGCGGTGGGTGATGCGCTCTTTGAAGACCCAGTGCCCGATGGGCAAGAGCAAGATGGGCGAAAGGGAACTCAACGTCGTCGCGATGCCGACGGGCACGGTCTTCAGGGCGTAGAGGGCCAGCGAAACGCCCACCACTGGGCCGATGAGCACGGCGATCGCGATGATGCCCAAGGCCTTGGGGTGCGCGCGCAGCGCGTCGGCAGTGGGAACCAGGCCGCGGCTGAGCAGCGTCCATGTCCAAAGGACCAGCATGCCAGCCGAGATGCGCACAGTGGCGGCGGAAATCGCGTCAATGCCGTAGCTCATCCCGACTTTGGCAAAGAGCGTGCCCACCGCGCCCACCGAGGCGGCGATGACCGCGTACAGCACCCCCCGCACGTTATGGCGTTGAGCGCGCCGGCCTTGTTCGTCGGCCTCGCCGCGTTCCAACACGACCCAACTGATGCCGCCCAGCACCACCCCAATGGCCGCCAGCTGGGTCGGGGTGAGGTGCTCGCCCAAAAGGAACCAGGCCAGCGCCGTGGCCAACGCGGGTGATAAGTTGAGAATGAGCAAAGCCAGCCGAGGGCCAATGAGCACGAAGGCTTCAAAGAGAAAGACATCCGAAAGGGCCAGACCAATGGCCCCTGAAGCCAGCATATAGAGCAAAGGCGCTGTTGCCAAATGAGGGTAGGGCGTTCCGTAGCGCAACCAGTGAAAAATGAACAGGTACACCGTCCCCAACAACAAGCGCATCCGGTTGGTCACCAGCGAGCCGACCTGACGGCCGGCAATGGTGAAGAGGGTAGGGCCAAACGTAAAGCAAACCGATGCGGCTAAGGCGGCAAACTCGCCCAAGAGCGTAGTATTCATGGGTGGCCTCGATGAAAGGATGGAAGGTATTGTACCGTTGCCTTCGCGAACTGCCAAGGCAGGCCCCGCCGTTGCCGCGCTGGCCAACCGGGGTTTTGGAAGGGGGCAGCGCCAGGGCGTGCGCCGCGGCGGGCGGGGCGCAAAAAAAGCCCCACACATTTTGGGGAGTTCATCCTAATCTTATGTCCTGATTTTGCCCAAAAAGAGGCGCCTGCCCTTGAGAACGTGTTATAATGAAACCAGTTTAGAACCAGCAGGGAATAAGAATGTTCCCATTCCACGCGAAACAATTTCAGTGCAGCCCATGTGACGCCCATTGGCTCGCGCAGTTTGCGAGGCCCCAGACGCAACCGTCGGGAGGGGAAATTGAGCAACGTCTGGGGTGGTTGGAAGACCTGATTTTGCCGAAATACAGTAAAATAGAGATGGCACAAAGAAAGCGAGACAAAACATGCAAATAGATGTAGCACTTTATGGTGGTATTGCCCGGGTTGCGGGTGGCAAATTCATTGCACAGACCAGGGTGACATTACCAACGGGTGCAGTGTTGGGAGACCTTTTCAAAAAATTGGGGCTCCCGAGAGAAGAAATAGGGATCGTTTTCGTCAATGCGGTGTTACACAATTTACCAGGGTTGATGGTTTGCGAAGAAGATCCCTTGCATGACGGCGACCATGTGGGCATTTTCGCGATTGACCGGGTTTGGCCGTATCAATATCGCGACGGCACGCGCATGTCGTCTCGCCTTCAGCAGACCATTGCAGAGCAAGGTTATTTACGCCATCGGCCCAAACAAACCTAAGGGCCTGGTGAGGTTGTTTGCTACCTTTTTGAAGAAAGGAGAGAGAGTATGACCCGCAAAATCCTACGCATCAACATGACCGACCTGACGGCCACTTATGAGGACATTCCCGAAAAGTGGGCCAAGTGGGCCGGTCGGGGGTTGACCTCGGCCATCGTGTTCGATGAGGTGGATCCCACCTGTCATCCCTTGGGGCCGAACAACAAATTGGTGATTGCCCCTGGTTGGGTGTCGGGCACCCCGGCTGCGCCGAGCAACGGCCGCACCTCTTTTGGTGGCAAGAGCCCCCTCACGGGCACCATCAAAGAGTCCAACGCGGGCGGCCTTTCCAGCCAGAAGATCGCCAAATTGGGCATCGCGGCCATCATCATTGAAGGCCAACCTAAGGATGGCAAGTGGTACTATCTCTTCATCAACAAAGACGGGGTCAAATTCGAAGATGCCAGCGACCTGCTCGGCAAAGGCATGGAAGAAGTAGACCGCATCATGTGGGAGCGCTACGAGCACAAACCCGCGGTGATTGGCATCGGGCCGGTGGGTGAAATGCTGGCATCCAACGCCGGTATTTCGGTGAACGACCCCGAAAACAACCCCGGCCGCTACGCTGGCCGCGGTGGGTTGGGCGCAGTGATGGGCGCCCGCCGCATCAAAGCCATTGTGGTGGATGACAAAGGCGGCCCTGGCGTGGAAATCAAGGACATGGCCTTGTTCAAGAAAGGCCGCAAGAAGCTCACCAACGCCATCATGGCGCACGACCTGACCAAGAAAAACGGCGGCCTGAACGCCTATGGCACCGACGTCCTGATGAACATCATCAACGAAGCCGGTGGCTTGCCCACCCGCAACTTCTCCAGCGGGCAATTCGAAGGCGCGGCCAAGATCTCGGGTGAAATGATTGCCGAAATGGTCGCCCAGCGCAAAGCCGGCATGACAGGCCACGCCTGCCACCCCGGCTGCGTCATCCAATGCTCCAACATCTACCCCGGCCCCGACGGCACCATCATCGCCTCGCCCATCGAATACGAAACCGCCTTCGCCCTCGGCGCCAACTGCGGCATCGACGACCTCGACTTCGTCGCCAAGATGACCAAGGCCTGCAACGACCTCGGCCTCGACACCATCGAGATGGGCAACACTATCGCCATCGCGATGGAAGGCGGGCTGCTCGAATTCGGCGACAAGGAAGGCGCGCTGGCCCTCTTCGACGAAATCGCCAAAGGCACCCCCCTGGGGCGCATCCTTTCCAACGGCGTGGAAGCCACCGCCAAGATGTTCGGTGTCCATCGCATCCCCACTGTCAAAGGCCAATCCATGCCCGCCTACGAACCGCGCGCCATCAAAGGCATCGGCTTCACCTACGCCACCAGCACCATGGGCGCCGACCACACCTCGGGCTACACCATCGCCCCCGAAATCGCCGGTGTGGGCGGCAAGGTCGACCCGTTGACCTACCAAGGCAAAGCCGACCTCTCCTTGGCCTTCCAGGCCACCACCGCCTTCATCGACAGCAGCGGCTACTGCCTCTTCATCGCCTTCCCCATTTTGGATATCGCCGAAGGCTTCGAAGGCATGGTCGAGAGCGTCGCCGGTGTCATGGGATGGGACCCCGAAAGCACCGATGTGGTAGCCCTCGGCAAGGAAGTGCTCAAGAAAGAGCGCCTCTTCAACGAACGCGCCGGCTTCACCAACCTCGACGACCGCCTGCCGGAATTCATGCGCTACGAGAAACTCCCGCCGCACAACGTCGTGTGGGACGTCCCCGACGAAGAGCTCGACAAAGTGTACGCCTGGGTGCATGAAGACTAACCTCCCCTCCGGTCACCCACGAACCTCAAGTAGGGGCAAGTCCAAGGCTTGCCCCTACTGCCCATCATAAGGACAAAGCGAGGTAGTATGCAAGTCGAAGTGCGTGTCTTTGCCACGTTGAGGCCCTACCTTCCCGAGTTGGGCATTGGGGAAGCCAAAACCGTGGAAATTCCAGAAGGCACCACGGCCGCCGAACTGGCCCAGCGGCTGGGCATTCCGCTGGATGAGGTCAAAATCATCATGCGCAACGGCCTCCAAGTCGGCCCCGAAGAGGCCCTCGCCGAAGGCGACCGCGTCGCCTACATCCCTGCCGTGGGAGGCGGTTGACATGCCAACCTTCGTGCATCCGCTATGGGGATACGCCCTCGATTACCCCGAGGGCTGGGTATGGGAAGAACAGGGCGAAGTGACCGCCTTTGGCCCCCACAAAGACAAACTGAACACGAAAGACCTTCGACAAGCCGGGCATTTTGCCATCCGCCCCGAACTCAACCCCTACCTGCGCCCCATCGAGCCGCTCTGGACGGAATACATCACCCGCGTCAGCATCATGAAAGGGGCCAAAAAAGTCGGCGCTTCGCCGCTGAAGGCGGGCAACCTGGAAGGCTACGAATCGGAGCTGCTCATGCCCGCCAAACAAAAACGCCGCCTCTGGGTGGGGTTGCTGACCGCGGGGGGCATCATCCTGCACCTGATGCTCACCCACCCCACCGACGAGAAAGCCGTTTTCCAAGCCCCGGCTTCGCGCATGGTGCAAAGCCTGCGCTTTGTGGCACACACCGAGCCCCTCACGCTGCATGCCGCGGGGCTTCCTTTGCCGCCGCAATACCACCCTGTCGCGGTGGAAAGCGTGTTAGCCGACACCACCCCCGACCAAGGTTGGGAAGCCTGGACCGGCGAGGCCCCCATCGCCGCCCTGCAAGCCTTCTACCTGCGCGAACTGCCCCAACACGGCTGGGAAATCGCGGCCTACTACCCCTTCCCCAACCGCGAGCCGAACATCCGCTTCGCCAGCCTCCTGGCCCAACGGGGCGAAACCCAAGCCATCGTGGCGCTCATCCCCCACGGAGAGCACCCCACCCGCGGCCACCTCGCCATTCGCCTCACCCTCGGAGCAAAAGAGTAAAACGATGAACGACCTCGACAACCTGCAAATCGGCAAAACGCCCCTCGCCAAAATTCAAATCAACATCTACGGCAAACTCCGCAAACGCCTGCCGCTGACGCGCGAAATCGGCACGCGTGGCGTCATCGAAATGGAAGTGCCCGTCGGCGAAACGCTGGAAAACGTGTTGGCAAGCATTGGAGTCAACAAAGACGAACTCTACACCATCTTCCTCAACAACCAGCTGCTGACCACCAAAAACGCCATGGCCGACCACCTGGGCTACCAGCAATATTGCGAAAACTGCCACAACTGGGAGCTCTGTGTCACCATGAACGACGGCGACGTGGTGGCGCTCTTCGGGCTGGACATGGCGACGCTGGTCATTTGAACCTCGCGCCGCCCGTAACCGCCGCCCGGCAGCACCGCCCCGCTGCCCCCCGCCTTCCAGGGGGAAACCCACCCTCGGCTGCCCGCGCCCCCCATGCGGGAAAGCCCCCATCACGCGAGCACACGCTCGGCCTTCACCGCCGCGCCCCACGTCACCCCCACATCGAAGGAAAAAGCCTCGCCCCCCAGGGGAAGGGAAAACCCCCGAACTTCCCCCCAGGGGCGGCTAATGCTATAATTCCCCCAGCACCATGAAAACCGCGCTCATTCCCGTCGACCCGCTGGACGACCTCACCGCCCTGCAAGACAAAATTGCCTGGGCCAAAGCGCCGCGGGCCTTGCTGCTGTGGCCTCAAGGGGGCTGCGGCGTACAACGCGCCCTCGATTTCGTGCGGCTGCGGCGGGCAGCCGACGGCCTGGGCACGCAAATTGCCATCATCACACGCGAGCGCGGGCCGCGGCGGGAGGCCGAAGCCGCGGGCATTCCCGTTTTCCCCGACCGGAAAACAGCGCTGCGCAAAGCCTGGCGCTGGCGGCGGGTGCGGGTTCCTCGACGGCGGCGGCACCCCAACCTGTATGCCCTCCAAGCATGGGCCCACCGCCCCCCGCCCTGGAGCCGCCTCACCCCCTGGCAACGCTGGGGCGCCTTCGCCGCAGGGGTGATGGCCGTGTTGCTGTTGGCCGCCTTCACCCTGCCCGGGGCGCGCTTGACCCTGACCCCCACCCACACGACTCGCGCCCTGACGCTCACCGCGGTGGTCAGCCCGGCCTACGCCGCCCCCGACGCCGCCGGTCACCTGCCCGCCCACTGGGAAACGGTCACCGTTGGCAGCAGCGCCGTGCAGCAAGTCAGCGGCATCAGCCGCCTGCCCCAAACGCAGGCCCGCGTTACCCTCACCCTTACCAACCTGACCTCGCACGCGGTCGAAGTGCCCGCGGGCACGCGCGTCCACAGCCGCACGGGCAACGTGGTGTTCCTCACCACCGAAAACGCCCACGTCCCCTCGGGCGCCGGTGCCACCGCCGAGGTTCCGGCAACTTCCATTGGGCGCGGCCGCACCGCCAACCGCCCGGCCCACGACCTCGGCTATTTGGAAGGCGCGCTGGCCTTCCAAATAGCGGTCGACAACCCGCTCCCTGCCAGCGGCGGGCGTGACACGCCGGTGCCCGCCCCCACCGCCGACGACTACCGCCGCCTGGAAACCACACTGCGGGCACAGCTGGCAACCCAGGCGCTGGCTGCCCTGGAACGGCAGTTCCCCCACGCGTGGATCGTGCTGCCCTCGTTGCAACCCGCCGCCGACCTGGAACGCACCTTCGACCCGCCCCAAAGCGCACCGGCCAACAACCTGCGCCTCACCCTGCGGGTGCGCTTCCGGGCCTTGGTGGTGGACCCCGACGACGTTCGCGCCCTGGCGCGCCGCGCCCTCGAGGCCGAGGCCCCTCCCGGCATGAAGCTGGCGCCTTCCAGCCTTCAGGTAGAAGCCGGAGAAATCACGCCACAGGGCGACGGCCGCTATGCGTGGCGTCTGCGCGCCCAAGGCGCCTTCGTCGCGCCCCTCGACGAGGAAACCGCGCGCCGCGTAGCCCGCGGCCACACCCCCGCCACGGCCGCCCAGCGGCTTCGACAGGCTTTGCCCCTGGCCGCGCCGCCGGAAGTCACCCCCTGGCCGCGCTGGTGGCCGTGGGTGAGCCTGCTTCCTCTCCGCATCCAGGTCATCATTCCCAATTCCTGAACCTCCCCTTTCCAACACCTATGCGCATCTTGGCCATCGACCCCGGTGAAAAATTCATCGGCCTGGCGATCTCCGACCCCACGGGCACCATCGCCGGCCCGCTGACCGTGCTGCGGCACCGCGCGCGTGCAGCCGACGCCCAGGCCATCGCTCGCGTGGCGGCCGAGCACGGCGTGGAACGTATCGTGGTCGGCCAGGCGACCGACGCCCACGGCCGCCCCACCACGCTGCAAGCCCGCCGCGCCGCCAACCTCGCCGCAGCCCTGAAAGAGGTCAGCCGCCTCCCCGTCATCTTGTGGGACGAAACCGGCAGCACCCAACAGGCCTTGGAAGCGTGGAAAATGATGGGCACAGCGCGCCGTCGGCAGCGCCGCCCCGACGCCGTCGCCGCCACCGTGATTCTGCAAAGCTACCTCGATGCAGGCGCGCCGCTCGACACCCAGCCATGAAACGCTTCGGCTGTTTGCTCACGCTGCTGGTCGTGGTGGGGCTGGGGGGGCTGGGCTGGCGCGTGTCCTCCGAAATCCACCAAGCGCAAACCCGGTTTGGCCCCCCAGCAGCGGGGTTGGGCTTTCTGACCACCTGGCGGCTGAGCCACACTTTGCTCGCTGCGCAAAACGCCCTGCTGACGCCGGTGCCTGCCACGGCCGGCGCGACGGTAGAAATTTCCCCCGGCGCAAATGCCGCTGCCATCGCGCAGCACCTACACAGCGCCGGTCTGATTCCCAACGCCGCCGCGTTTCTCGCCTACGTGCGTTACAAAGGCTGGGATACCGACCTGCAAGCGGGCACCTTCCGGCTGGCCGAGCCGCTGGCGCCGGTCGCCCTGGCCGCCCGCTTACGGGAAACCCCGCCCCAAGATGCCGTGCTGGTGGTGCTTCCTGGCTGGCGGCGGGAAGAAATTGCAGCCGCGGTGCCTTCCAGTGGGCTGGCTTTCCCACCCCAGCGCTTCTTGCAAGTCACGGCCCGCGCCAGCGGGGCAGTGTTGCCCATCGAAACACCGGCCAATGCCTCGCTGGAAGGCTTCCTCGCGCCGGGACGCTACACCTTCCCGCGCGACACCGCCTCGGCCGACGTCGCCGCGGCCATGCTGCACCGCATGGCCCAATGGCTGAGCCCCGAATGGCAAGCCGCGGTGCGCGCCCAAGGGCTGACGCCCTACCAGGCGCTGATTTTGGCTTCCATCGTGCAACGGGAAACCCGCCATGCCGACGAAATGCCCCACATTGCTGCCGTGTATCTCAACCGTTTGCGCCGCGCCATGCCCCTGGAAGCCGACCCTACCGTGCAATACGCTTTGGGCCAACCCGGCAACTGGTGGCCAGCCCCCCTCACCGCCGCCGACCTGAAGACCAATTCCCCTTACAACACCTACCGCCACGCGGGGCTGCCCCCCACCCCCATCGACAACCCTTCCCTGCAGGCATTGCAGGCCGTAGCCCACGCGCCCGCCACCGACGACCTTTTCTTCCGCGCCGCGTGCGACGGCTCAGGGCGGCACATTTTCAGCCGCACCTTTCAGCAGCACCTGCAAAATGCGTGCCCCTAATTCTGGTTTCGAGGAGACCACCGTGGAAAACAACCTGCCAACGCTGGACATTTTGCCCGTCGAAGACATCTTTCCGCACGAATATTATGACGAGCAACGCGCCCGCCCCCTGATGGAAAAGCTACGCACCGCGGGCGTGCTGAAGAACCCGCCCATCGTGATGCCCTTTTGCGATGGCAGCCACCGCTACATGATTTTGGACGGCACCAACCGCGTCACCGCCGTGCGGCTGCTGGGCATTCCCCACATCATCGTGCAAGTGGTCGAACCCAACGCGCCAGGGCTGGCCTTGCGCACGTGGAACCATGTGGTGTGGGGCCTGCGGTCGGAAAACCTGTTGCTCGGCCTGCAGGAAGCCGTGCCGCGCCTGCGGCCTTCCGTTTCGTTGGCGCTGAGCGTGGCCGCGCTTCACGAACGCAAGCTGATGCTGGTGGTCAGCCTGCCCGATGGGCGTGTGTTTTCGGCGCCCCCAGAAGACGACGAAATCGCGACCGTGGACGCCCTCAACGCGGCCGTGCAAAGTTACCAACGGCGGGCGGCGCTGGACCGCACCAGCGAACACGACGCCCAAGTGCTCAAAGCCCTGTATCCTAACATCAGCGGCGTGGTGATTTTCCCGCCGTTCAAGGTCGAACAAGTGCAACGGCTGGTTTCGAAAGGGCATTTGCTGCCGCCGGGCATCACGCGTTTCATCGTTTCCCCGCGGGCGCTGCGGGTCAACTATTCGCTGGAAGCCCTGGCCGCGCCCATCAGCTTGGAAGAGAAGCGCGCCCAATTGCGCGCCTGGCTGCAAGAGCGCCTGGCCGCCAAAGGCGTGCGCTATTACGCCGAGGCGACGGTGCTTTACGACGATTAGCGCCGCATGGCTGCGCTACGGCGCCTTCGGGGCGTCGGCCTTCTCGAGAAAAAAACAGCCCGACGGGCTATGCCTGTCGGGCTGTGCGTATTGGGGTAAAGGCCGCCGCTTAGTGGTTCCGGCGGTCGCGGTCACGATGGCCGCGCGAGCGGTTGTCCCGCCGACCGCCGCGATTGCTGCCGCCTCGGCTGCCGCCACGCGAGCGGTTGGGTTTGTCGTGCGCTTGGGCTTCCTCCACCGTCCAGCCTTCCAACACGGCCTGACGGGAAAGGCGAATGCGGCCGGTGGGGTCAATGTTCGTCACCATCACGGTGATTTCATCGCCCACCCGCACGACGTCTTCCACGCGGCGCACGGGCTCGGTGTCCAATTGAGAAATGTGGACCATGCCGTCGGTGTTGGGCAGAATTTCCACGAAAGCGCCGAAATCGGTCACGCGCACCACTTTGCCGGTGTAGATGCGCCCCACCTCGGGGGTCTCGGTCAGCGCCTCGATGCGCTCGCGTGCCTGCGTCGCCCCGGCCATATCGGGCGAAGCGATGTAAACCAAGCCGTCTTCCATGATGTCGATCTTGGTGTTGGTTTCCTCTTGCAGGCCGCGAATGGTCTTGCCGCCGGGGCCGATGATGGCGCCGATCTTGTCCACCGGAATGCGGACGACAATCATGTGCGGCGCGTGCGGCTTCAGGTGCGGCCGCGGTTCGGGGATGACTTCCCGCATCTTGCCAAGGATGAACAGCCGGGCTTCCCGCGCCTGCGCCAGCGCTTGCCGCATGATTTCTTTGGTGATGCCGGCAATCTTGATGTCCATCTGCAGGGCAGTGATGCCCTTTTCGGTGCCCGCGACCTTGAAATCCATATCGCCAAGGTGGTCTTCCATGCCTTGGATGTCGGTCAGCACGGCGTATTGCTCGCCTTCCTTGATGAGGCCCATCGCGATGCCGGCCACAGGGGCTTTGATGGGCACGCCGGTGTCCATCAGCGCCAGGGTAGAGCCGCACACCGAGGCCATCGAGGTAGAGCCGTTGGAGGAAAGCACCTCGGAGACCAAGCGCAGCGTGTAGGGGAATTCCTCTTCCGAGGGGATGACCGGCAACAAGGCCCGCTCGGCCAGCGCGCCGTGGCCGATTTCACGCCGGGAAGCCCCCCGCATGGGGCGCACTTCGCCTACCGAGAAGGGCGGGAAGTTGTAGTGGTGAATGTAGCGCTTGCTTTCAGTGGGCGTCAGGCCGTCGATTTCCTGGGCTTCACGCGGGGTGCCCAAGGTCGCCAGGGTGAGCACCTGGGTTTCGCCGCGGGTGAACAAGCCTGAGCCGTGGGCTCGCGGGCTGATATCCACCTCGCACCAGATGGGGCGGATGTCGGTGGTGCCACGGCCGTCGGGGCGGATGCCTTCGTTGAGAATGCGGCTGCGGACGATTTTCTTGAGGACGTCTTCGAAAGCCACCTTGACGGGCAAGGCCAGCGCGGCGTCTTCACCGGCAAGGGCTTCCAGCACCTCTTTCTTCAAGGCATCGATGCCATCGTTGAATTCGGCCTTGGTGTGCGGGGTTTCCAGCAATTGCCGAATACGGTCGGCAACCATGCCCTCGATCTGGTCTGCCAGGCTCTCTTCCACCACAAAGGGCGTATAGGCGCGCTTGGGTTTGCCCAGTTCGGCCGCCATGCGTTCCTGCAAGTCGATCATCGGCTGCAAGGCTTGGTGGCCAAAGGCCAAGGCTTCGACCATGACCTCTTCGGGCACTTCGTTCGCACCGGCCTCGACCATCAAAATGGCGTCGCGGGTGCCGGCGATGCGCAGGTCGAGCGCCGACTTTTCCAGCTCGGGGAAGGTGGGGTTGACGACGAATTCGCCGTCGATGTACCCAATGCGCACGGCGCCCACCGGCCCGTTCCAGGGGATGTCGGAGATGATCAGCGCAGCCGAGGCCGCATTGATTGCCAGGATGTCGATGGGGTTTTCTTCGTCGGCCGAGATGGAATAAAGCACCACCTGGACGTCGTTGCGCAGGTCTTTGGGAAAGAGCGGGCGCAGCGGGCGGTCTACCAGCCGCGCGGTGAGGGTGGCTTCCTCAGAAGGGCGGCCTTCGCGGCGGAAGAACGACCCCGGAATGCGCCCGCCGGCATACATGCGCTCTTCGTAGTCCACCCGCAGGGGGAAGAAATCGATGCCTTCGCGGGCTTCCTTGCTCATGGTTGCCGCGGCAAACACCATGGTGTCGCCCAGGCGGACGGTGACGGCGCCGTTGGCCTGCATTGCCAACTTGCCGGTTTCGATGACGACGGTTTTGTCGCCAACCACGGCTTCGTAACGGTGGTTTTCGGGTTTCATAGGACCTCCATAGGTCGCCCGTCCGGTCAGGGACTGGAATCCACAGCCAACGGGGTTGGCCGCAGGCTCCAATTCCCAACCGGCGGGCAGATAAAAGGGTTTTGCAACAAGGGGAAGCCGGGCAAATGGTGGCATCCCCCTGAATCACAATGGAAGCACGACACAAAAAACGCGTAGGCGTCGGAAGCGCCTACGCGCGGATGCCTTCCCGCTCACTTGCGGCGAATACCCAGCCGCTCGGTGAGTTCCAAATAGCGGGGGTAATTGGTGCGGCGCAAGTAGTTCAGCAAACGTCGCCGCCGCCCCACCATCTTCAACAGCCCGCGGCGGGAAGATTCGTCGTGCTTGTGCACTTTCAGGTGCTCCGTGAGCTGCTGGATGCGGGTGGTGAGAATGGCAATCTGCACCTCGGGGGAACCCGTATCCTTTTCGTGACGGTGGAAGGTCTCGATGACCTCGGTTTTGGTGGTTTTATCCAAACTCATGACCATGCATCTCCTTTTGTGCAAGTCTCCAAGACGATAGCCGGAGCCGTCGTCCGGTCAAGTCAGCGGCGGTGATTATACCACAAAGCGCCAGCAGCCGTAGGGAAAATGCCCTGCTGCCCTCGGGGAAACCCCTCCACACCCCCGCCCCGCGCCCGTCGAGCCCCGTGGTGGTACAATAATTCAAAACCGCGGAGAAAGCCAGCAATATCATGTACGGGCAAACTTGGGAAGGCACTCGCCAAATAGGGGACTACCTCCTTCTCGACATCATAGGGGAAGGGGGCATGGCGATCGTGTGGAAGGCCACCCAGCGCACCACCCAGCGGGAAGTGGCCTTCAAAATGCTCAAGCTCGGCATGTTGCCGCCGAAAGACATGGAAATCATCCGGCGGCGTTTTCTCCGCGAAGTCAAAACGCTTTCCTTCCTCCAGCACCCCGCCATCGTGCCCATCTTGGATTACGGAGAAGAAGAAGGC
Organism: uncultured Anaerolineaceae bacterium; assembly: GCA_964386185.1. Taxonomy (GTDB): domain Bacteria; phylum Chloroflexota; class Anaerolineae; order Anaerolineales; family DRMV01; genus DRMV01. Next base: position 1,373 of record CAYLRJ010000080.1, on the reverse strand, counting down.
ATTCCTTACCTGGTCATGCCTTTGCTGCCAGGGGGAACACTGCAAGACATTGCCGCGGAGGGGCCGCGCCCTTGGTGCGAGGCAGTGCGTTTGATCCTCCCCATTGCCGAAGCGCTGGCTTACGCCCACGAACAAGGCATCATCCACCGCGACGTCAAACCCTCCAACATCCTGCTCGACGATCAAGGCCAACCACTGCTGAGCGATTTTGGGGTCGCCCGCTTGCTCGATCGCGAGGCGACCACCAAGCTCACCACCACAGGCGTCAGCCTGGGAACCCCGGCCTACATGGCTCCTGAGCAAGCGATGGGCAAGGAAGTCGATGGCCGGGCCGACGTTTACAGCTTAGCGTGCGTGCTCTACGAATTGCTCACCGGTGAACCCCCTTATACGGCGGATACGCCGATGGGGGTGCTTCTCCAACATTTGCAAGCCCCACCACCTTCCCTCACCTCGAAAGCACCGCACGCACCAAAGGCACTGGAGCACCTGCTCATCAAGGCTTTAGCCAAAGAGCCCAAGGAACGCCCCACCATGGCCGCCTTCCGGAGGGCCCTGGAAGCCATCTTGGAAAAAGACACACGCCGCAACATCATCCTCTGGCCACCGCCCATTCGACGCAAAGCATGGCTCGTCGCGGCGGTACTGGTTCTATTCGGCCTCGGCATAGGGATAGAATTCCCCTACGCATGGGGCAAGGGGAAAGCCACACCCACTTCTTCCGCGACAGTGATCACCACCGACCGCGCCGCTGCGCACCAAATGGGCGGAATCCGTAGCCCCACACCCACGGTGGAGATGACGTCTTCCCCCACCCCAACGCTCTCGCCTTCACCTCTCCCCCCAACTGCTAATACCACACCGACGTCTTCCGCCGCCTCCTCCTTTGCCACCGCCACACCTTCCGCTGTAACAGCGTCCGCCACCCCCACGCTGACACCTTCACCTACGCCGTTCCCCACACCTATCCCTACCGCAACACCCACACCCACGTGGACTGCTACACCTACACCCACGCCAACCCTTACCCCTCTGCCAGTGCCTTCACCCACCCCCACCATCAAAGGGTGGCGGAAGACGCCCACACCGACACCGTGACGAGGCCCCCACAAAGGCCTCGAGAAGACCTGCCCGCTCCTTGCGGCATCAGGATGAAATACGAGCGAAAGCCTGGGGGAAAGCCTCGCCCGCCGCGTGCGCCCGCTGCGGTCAGAAGAACAGCGGGTATTTCTGCGGGTTGATTTCGTGGAACATGCGATAGACCTTGAAAAACACCTCTTCGGCGCTGGGCTTGGAGAAGTAGTCGCCGTCGAAGCCGTAGGCCGGGCGGTGTTCCTTGGCAGGGATGGTGAGAGGCGCGGCGTCCAGCCATT
>CAYLRJ010000079.1:0-21765 GCA_964386185.1 uncultured Anaerolineaceae bacterium | reverse complement strand
TTCCAGCAGCCGCTTGAGGCGGTTGTTGCGGTTGATGACGCGGCGGTAGAGGTCGTTGAGGTCGCTGGTGGCGAAGCGCCCGCCGTCCAGCTGCACCATCGGCCGCAGGTCGGGGGGGATGACCGGCAGGATGGTGAGGATGAGCCATTCGGGGCGGTTGCCAGAGCGCCGGAAGGCTTCGACGATTTTCAGCCGTTTGATGGCTTTTTTGCGCTTTTGTTTGCTTTTGGTGGTCCGAATTTCGTGCCAGAGTTCTTCGGAGAGTTTGTCCAAGTCTAAGCGGCGCAGGATGTCAAGGAAGGCTTCGGCGCCCATATCGGCTTTGAAGACGCTGCCCCAACGGGATTTGAGCTCGCGATAGCGGGCTTCGCTCATGAAGGTGAGGGGGCGCAGGTCTTGGAGTTCGTCTCGCAGGTGGGCTTGTTCGCTGCGGCTGGAGGCGGCTTGTTCTTCCAGCTCGGCGGTGAGGGCGTCAATTTGTTCGGCTGCCTCGGCTTTGGTTTGTTGGATTTGCGCGTTCAGGCGCTCGATTTCCGCGGCGCGCGCTTGCTGGAGCTCGGCTTCGATTTGCTCCAGGCTGGTTTTGACGATTTCCTGGATTTTGCTGATGTGTTGGTTGCTGATGGTTTCGCCTGCGCTGACGATGACGGCGTCGGTGGCGCCAAAGCGGATGTCTTGTTTGGCGGGCTGGCCGATGGCTTCACGCAGGGTATTTTCCAGCCGTTGCCCTTCTTTGATGATGGGTTCCAATTGGGCTGCGACTTTTTCGTTGTATTCGGTTTCGATGGCTTTTTTGCGGGCTTCGAGTTGCTCGATGGTGCGGTCGCGCTGGACTTTGATTTCGGCAATGCGGGCGTTGACGCGCTTGGCGACTTCGCGCTCGCCTTCGCCGAGCTCTTCTTCCAGGCGTTTGAGGGCGCGCTCCCGGGCGTCTTCGTCCACATGGGTGACCACGTATTGGGCGAAGTAGAGGACGCGTTCCAGGTTGCGGCGGGAGATGTCAAGCAGCAGCCCCATAAAGGAAGGCACGCGGCGGGTGTACCAGATGTGGGCTACCGGCGCGGCCAGGGTGATGTGCCCCATGCGTTCACGGCGGACGCTGGCTTTGGTGACTTCCACGCCGCATTTGTCGCAGACGATGCCCGCGTAGCGTTTGTTGCGATATTTACCGCACGCGCATTGCCAGTCGCGCGTGGGCCCAAAGATGACCTCGCAGAACAAACCATCCTTTTCGGGGCGCAGGCGGCGATAGTTGATGGTTTCGGGTTTGCGCACTTCGCCGTAAGACCAACTAAGGATGGTTTCGGGAGATGCTAAACGAATTCGCAGGGCAAGCAGGTCTTTAGTTTCCACGCAACAGCCTCCTGAAAATAGCGGTCGGCAAAACGGATTGGCCTTTGGCCCCCTGGGTGAGTTATTGGGAGGGTTTTTCGCTTGCGAAGGTATATAGACACATAAAAGCAAGCGCTTTGAGAATTCCCGCTCTCAAGCGCTCGCTCAAGCGTTTTTGCTCCGCTATTCCTCGCATGTTGGCCGTATTATAACAAAAGCCCCCGCGCGCGGCAAGGTTTTTGATGGGAGTTGGAAGGCGGCTGAAGGGGCTTGGCGGGGGCTCAGCGCGTTGCGGGAAGCCGCAGCGCGCGGCTTGGTGGGCGCCTCGTGAATGGGGCGCTGGCCAGGGCTGAGGTGCATAGGCCGCGTATGGGGGTGCAAAAAGCGAGGCGCTTTTGCACGCCTCGCGATGAGTGTTTGGGGGAAGTTGGGCAGTGTGGGGTTTATGTGTCTTCTTTGGGTTGGCGCAGAGGAAGTTGGATGAAGAAGGTGCTCCCTTGGCGCAGTTGGCTTTCGACCCAGATGCGGCCGTGGTGGCGTTCTACGATGGATTTGACGATGGAGAGCCCCAGGCCGGTGCCTTTTTCTTTGGGTTGGTCTCGGCGCACGACGCGGAAGAATTTTTCGAACAGGCGGGGTTGGTCTAAAGGCGAGATGCCCACGCCGGTATCGCGCACGCCTAAGATGATGCCGGTATCGCCGGCTGGTTTGGCAAAGATGGTGACGGTGCCGCCTTCGGGGGTGTATTTGATGGCGTTGTCTACCAAGTTATGCAGCGCGCGGTCGAGAAGCACTGGGTCGGCTTCCACCAGGGGCGGGGCGTCGGGGGCAATTTCGGTGCGCAAGGTGATGTGTTTTTGCTGGGCGCGGGGTTGCCAGCGTTTGACGATGGTTTCGATGATGTCTAACACTGAGACCAGTTGCAGTTGCAGCCCAACGCCGGCTTCGATGCGCCCTAAATCCAGCAGGTTGTTGACCAGTTGGGTCATGTCTTCGACGCCTTGTTGAATTTGCTGGACGTAGCGCTTTTGGCGTTCGTTGAGTTCCCCGACCATTTCCAGCATGGTGATGTAGCCCCGCATGAGGGTGAGGGGGGCGCGTAGGTCGTGGCTGACCGTGGCGACGAATTCGGATTTGAGGGCGTCCAGCTCTTTGAAGTGGGTGATGTCGCGTAAGATGCAGACGCGGCCCACTTCGTGGCGCGTGGTGCGGACGCTGGCTACGGTGGCGAAATACACGCGGCCGTTGAGGGTGAGCTCGGCGGAGTAGGGTGTGGGGTCTTTGCGCCGCAGCAGGTGGATGAGCTCTTCGCTTTGGAGGGCTTGCTCCAGCGGCAGGTTGAGCTGGCGTTGGATGGGCAGTTGTTCAAAGGCGGCTGTGTTGGCCAGGATGAGGCGTTCCTGGTTGTCGGTCACCAAGATGGGGTCGGGGGATGCGTTGATCACCGCGGTGAGGCGTTGGTGGCGCACTTCGGCCATGAAGTATAGCCGTGCGGTGTAAGCGGCCATTGCCATTTGGAGGGCCAAAGTGTTGATGTAGCGCACTTCTTCATCGGTGAAGATGTGGGGGGTGTTGTAGATGAGGTAGAGCACGCCCAAGAAGCGCTGTTCGTAGCGCAGGGCAATGGCCAAGATGGCTTGAGGGGGCGTCACCCCAGGCGGTATTTGCAAGACCCCGCTGCGTTCTAAATTGGTCAACCGCAGGGGCGTGCGGCTGCGCACCAGAGGCAGCATTTGCGGATCAAGGCTTTGGTATTTGTGCGCGTCGAGCCCTTTGCCAAAGTAGAGGGGGTAATCGTCGTTCCAATCGTCGGGAAGGGCTTCGGGTGAGAGTGCGACTCGGGCTACTGTGGCGCCAGTGGTGAGGGCGGCTTCCAGCACGGCTTGGGCTGCGTCTTCTACCCGCAGCGAGGCGGCTACGCGCTGGCTGGTGTGCAGCAGCCGATTGAGCTCGTCCATGCGTTTGCGGAGGCGCTGGCGCATGTGTTCGAAGGCTTGCCCCAGTTGCCCCACTTCGTCCGCGGAGTCAATTTGCAGCGCGTGGTCTAACTTCCCGCTGGCCAGGGATTCGGTGGCTTGGGTGAGCTCGCGCAGGGAGCGGGTGAGTTTTTGGAGCAGTAAGGTGGTCAGCAAAACGCCGATGGCGGCTACCGCCAAGACCCACAGGGTGAGGGGCAGGGCGTTATCGACAGCGGTTTTTTGGAGGTTGCTTGTGGGGGCTGCGGCAATGATGAGCCATGAGGCGCCAATGGTCGGCGTGGTGTAAATGAGGTAGTTGATGCCTTCTTCGTTGTGGACGTCGGTGGCCTGGCTGGTGTTATCGGCGACGGCTGCCGTGTCGCGCAGCCAGTTGAGGTTGGGGTCGGTGGTGAAGAGAATGTTGTTGTCGTTGTCTACGATGATGGCGCCACCGTCAAGGGTGGAAAGCGCCTTCAGCCCCTGGATGATGGGTTCGGCGTAGGGGTTGTTGGCCAACGTGGTGCGCCCAATGAGGAAGCGTTGCTCGGTGGGGGCTTCTTGCCCCGGCGGCGGGGGAACCGAAGCCGCAAAAACCACCAGGGCTTGCCCTTCCAGGGTTTGAGGTTGGACCTCTTTGGGCAAAAAGGTGATGTGGGTGGCCAGCGATGTTCCGGTGTTTTGAGAGGCGAGAAATTGGATGACATAAAGCCGCTCGGGCGCGTAGAGGCTTTGTTGAGGCGGGTAGGAGGCGATGGTTTCCCCCTGCGCGTTGACCAAGAGCAGCTCATGGAAGAAGAAGCTCTCGGTGAGGGCTTGGTGCAGGTCTTCTTTGGTGATGTCTTCCTTCCACCAGGTGGGTTCGCTGGCAAGTTTCTTGATGAGGTTGTCGCCGTTTTCGGTGAAGAATGGCATGCTGCGGGCTGCGATGTTGCCGGTGCTGGAGAGGCGTTCGGTGAGCAGTTTGCGGGCTTCCCGCCGCGCCATGGTCCAATTGACCACGAGGATGATGCCCATGATGGAAAGTATCATCCCCACGATGACCGTGCGGAATTTGGTGCTGAGGGAGCGGCTCCACCCTGAGAGGCGGGTAGGCCCGCGGTAGCCCCACAGGTGTCTTTTGCGGTCGTAGGCGATTTGGGCCACCGCGCCGCCGATGAACAATTCGAGGAATTTGCAAACCACAAACGCCACCTCGCGGCTAAACGCATAATCGAGGCGGACGGTCACATCAAAGGGACCTAACGTGAGCAACCCGATGAAGACCAGGGGGATGTAGGCCACCGTGGTGGGGAAAATAGCCCCCAGCGGGCGGCGGATGATGCGGAAAAGGCGCTCTTTGTAAGGCTGCCAAATAGCCCAACTAAACACCAAGGCCAATACAGCCTGGACAATGGGCTCGAGGACCAGATGGTTCCCCCAGAAGCCAATCACCACGCCGCTCAAAAAGGCCAAAACCGCCGCGGCTGGTGCGCCCAGGAAGCCCGCGGCCAGCATCCAGGTGATGGAGGCCAGCGGCGCCAAGACGGGTGCGACTTCTTGGTTTCCCCCAATGAGCCCGCCCGGCGCGGCGAGCAAGGGCGTGAGGGCAAACAGTACCACAAATGCTGCCCAATGGGTGGCCTGCCACCGTGGGCGTTGCAGGCGCGCGTAATAGAGCCAGATGCTCAAGCCAAGGCCCCAAAGCAGGATGGCGACTCTGCTAAATTGTGTAAAGTAGGGGGAGTTGGAAAGAAGCCACTGCATGCTCATGCTGCCTTGGGTGCAAGTCGCGTGCCAGAAGAGGGTGAAACCTTTCCCATTTTAGCATAATCTTGAGAAAACGGCCGCGGCAATTGGCCTTCGCTTGGGGAAGAGGCAAGGGGGAAGCGCGGCAGAGCGTCGGCGGGGCAGTAGGCAGCGGGCTATGGCTCAAGCCATGCGATGGTATCTTGGGTGGCCTGGCTCAAATCGGCGTAATAGCCCCGCCGATGGGGGGGCAGCATCGCGGCCAAAATATACATGGCTTCATCGGTCATTTTTTGGAGCAGGTTGCGGTTGGGGTTGCGCTCTGTGACGGTAAAGCGAAAAGGCCGGCCGAATTTGACTCGGGCGCCGGGCTGCCACCAGCGGCGCGCGGTGGGGAAGGTGGGGTAGCCTTCGGTGCCATCCACTGCGACGGGCACCACCGGCGCTTGGGCGCGGGCGGCTAAGTAGGCCATCCCTAATTTGCCGCGTTGTAAGGCCGGGTTGCGGGTGCCTTCGGGGGCAATCAACAATGGCTCGTCGGCCTCGAGCACGGCCAGCGATTGCCGAATGGCCAAGAGGTCCATTTCCCCCCGCCAAATGGGCACCACACCCCACCAGCGGGGCAGCGAGCCGATGAGGAAGTAATCCAACGCTTCGGCTTTCATCATGGGCACAGCGTCGCGCGGGCTGGCAAAGAGGATGACCAAAGGGTCAATGAAAGCAATGTGGTTGTACATCAAAATGACGCGCCCCTCGGCGGGGATGTTTTCCACGCCTTCGATGCTTTCCAGGCGGGCCAAGAGGGTGAAGCCCAACGCGCCCATCGCCCGGCGGAGGAAGCGGCGCTTTTTCGTCCACGGGCGGGGGTCGTAGTGGGTTTTCCAGGGCACGTAAGATTTGGGTGCAAGGGTCATGGCAGCGTATTGTGGGGAAGTTGAAAGGGGCCCCCGCACCCCGGCCGGGTGCGACGCGGGGCGGTCGTCTCAGGGGCGAGGCGGGTTCCCCAGGGTTGGGGGCGGCTGCGCCGAATCAGGCAAACAAGAGGCGAGCCGCGCTCGGCGGGTTTAGAAGGTGAATTTCTCAGGTGGGTTGCTGATTTGTTCGATGAGGGCGAGGGCCTTTTCAAACACCTCATCCACAGAGAGATGGTCGGTGTTGATGATGATGGCGTCTTCGGCGGGGCGCAAGGGCGAAGCCTGGCGGTTGCGGTCCAGTTGGTCGCGGTAGTAAACCGCCTGCAAGATTTGCTCATAAGAGGCTGGTTCGCCCCGCGCCACGCGTTCTTCGTAGCGGCGCCGCGCGCGCTCTTCAGGAGAGGCATCGAGGTAAATTTTCAGGTCTGCGTCGGGCATCACCACCGTACCAATATCGCGGCCGACCATCACGACCTTTCCACGGCGGCCGATTTCGCGTTGTTTTTGCAGCAGCGCGTGGCGCACTCCCGGATGCGCGGCCACGATGGAGACTTTGGCGTCCACCTCGGGGCTGCGGATGGCCCAAGTGACGTCTTCGCCATTGACCCAGACATCGTATTTGCGGCCGTCATCCACGCTGGGGGGGCGGACGTCAATGTTGAGGTTGGCGGCCAGGTCGGTCATGGCGTCTGCGTCTTCCACGGCTCGCCCGCGCTGCAGCGCGGCCCACGTGACCGCGCGATAGAGCACGCCGGTGTCGAAATACAAATAGCCCAAGGCTTCGGCCAGACGTTGGGCTAAGGTTGATTTGCCGGAAGCCGCCGGCCCATCAATGGCAATGCGTTGTGGCAAAGACATGCTGCCTCCAGAGTCAGGGTTGGGCTGGGGCAAAGGGGAAGAGGTCTTCCCTCGCCCATAAAATAACACTTGAACCCCCAGAAGGATGCTGCCGAAAAGCGAGCCAGCGCATGATGGCGCGCGCGTCGCCCAAAGGCCACAGAGGCGGGGCCGAGATGGCGAAATCTTGCCCACGGTAGGCCGCGGCCTGCGCAGGCGCGTAGTCGGCGGGGGTTAGAAAGGCTTCAGGTTGTGCATCGGGCGCCAAAGCGGGGATTTGCTGGAAGTTCCCCAAGGAGTGAAAAGCCCAAGCTGTGGCGGCGCTTTGTGTGAGGTCGAGCAATTCCAGCGCATCGCTGCGGCCGTGGCGCCACAGCCCCAGGTCGTACACGGTGCGTTGCAGCAGGCGCATTTGCGCGGTGGTGGCGTGCGGATACCAAACCTCGGCCTCGCGTGGGCCGTTGACCACGTGCATGGTGGCCGCGCCCGATAATGCCAGCCCCGCGATGGCCAACCCCCATAGCAGCCCGCCCCAAGCTTCGCCCCACGAGCGCCCAACGCCGCGCCACGAAGAGGCCATCAGGCCGCTGACGAGCAACAGCAACAGCAGGCTGATGATGCCCAGGATGAGGTTGAGGTGGGCCATGGGGGCATTTTCGGGGGCGTTGCCCCATCCCAAAAAGTTGAACCAGGCAAACGAAAGCATCGCCAAGGCAATGGCGGCTTGCCAGGCGAGATCCCGCCCAGAGGTGGTGGGGAGTTGGGCCAAAGCCCAAGCCGCCAGCCCCCACAAGGGGAGCAGCACCCAAATGAGGGCTTGGGGCGAGCGCCCCGGGTAGAACACCAAAAGCAGCCCCGCGCTGAGCACCAGCCAGCCCAAAAGGGTTGGCAGCGTCGCCCGCCGTTGGGTGAGCAGGCCCGCGCCGATGAGCCCCGCCCCGCTGGCCAGCGGCGCATAGGCCACCACGGCAAGCGCCAACAACCCAAGCGGCGTTGGTTGCAGGGGCAATAGGCTGTGGACAAAGGCGATGAGGCTGTTGAAGATTGCGCCTACCCCTTCAGGCACCCAGAGGGCAAAACTACCCCCCAAGATAAACACAGCCAGCGCCAGCCAGGCCCCTTGGCGAACCCGCTTGGGCTGATAGGGAATGCGAATTTCCTGCCCGCTGACCCGAAAGAGAGCCAAGCCCAAGCCAATGACCAGCCCGCCCAGCCAAAACGTTGGCCCCAGCAGCGCGCCTCCGGCGGCCAGGGGCAGCGCCCACTGCCAGCGGTTATTGGCTGCGGCCAAGACCGCGGCGGTGAGCGCGAAGGCCGCGGGCACTGGGCTGTTGGCGAGCCGCGAAAGGGCTACCAGACCCGGGTCGCAAGCCAACGCAAACGCCAAAATGAGGGCTGCCCGACGGCCCAGATGCGGGCGCAGCGGCCACGCCAAGAGAGGCAGGAAGCCGCCTATCAGCGCGGGCACGAGGCGGGCGATGGCGTCGGTGCTTCCAAAAAGGAAGAACGCCAACCCCGTGAGCGCAGTCAGCAAGGGCGCAGCGCCCAGCTCGCCAGGATGGTGGGCAGCGACGGCCAGGGCTTGGAGCGCGAACCGGGCCTCGTCTTCGCCCAGGGGGGCTTGGCCCAAATGCCAAAGCCGAAGGCCTAAGGCCGTAGCGATGGCCAATCCATAAAGCAGGTGTTCCAGCGAAATTTGAGATGAGGTTTTCATAGGGTTCATCCGCGGGTCAGGTCATCGTGCCAAGCGGGGTGCGCTGCTGTTATGGGACAAGGTAAATTGTAACCTCGCCTTGCTGGAAGTAAACCGGCAGATGCTGATGGAATTTGCTCTCGTCCACATGGTAGGTGTTGCGTTCTAAGGGGGCGACCACAATATAGCGGATGTGGTAGGTGGTGATAATTTGGGCGGCTGTGGCCCAATCGTGGGTGGTGTATAAGGTGGCGATGTCGTTTTCTCGGCCGGCAAAGAGGGCTGCGCCGCCGCGCCATTGGCTTTCGTGCCCAGGCCACCCGAGCACTGTGGGCAAGCCGGTGTAGGTGCTAATTCGGGCGTATTGGGTGTAGCTGCCGCCCACGGCTTCGGCCACAGTGCCCAAGGGCGCGCGGCGCAATACTTGGATGGCCGCCCATTCGTCTGGCGACTGGCGGGCCAGATACGCACCCGCGTCGAGGGTCCAGCCAAAGACGGGGTGAAAGTTATTGGTGCGTGAGGGCAAGGCCAGGGATGGATAGACCAGCCCTGCAGCCAAGGCTACAAAGCAGGCTGTGGTGAAGAGCGGTTGCCATCGTGTGGGGCGGCGCATGAGCCAGATGACGCCGTAGGCCGCGGCCAGCCCCCACATCAACCAGCCCTGGTAATAGAATTTGAAGACGGTGTTCATGCGGGTGCCGAACTGGTCGCGCAAATAGATGAAGTTGGGGGTCAACACCAAGAGCGCGCCGAAGAGCACCAGCAGCCAGGGGAAGCCTGCGCGCAGGCTCCGCCGCGGGCGTGTCGCGTGGGGCGGGGTTGACAGCAGCCCCCACGCCAGGCCAAGGATGGCAGCCACCGTGAGCGTGCCCCACGGGCTGCCGAGGTGGCGCTTGAATGCCGCAGCCAACAGACCAAGCGACGACCCCGCACCGTTGACCCCTAAAAACGCCTGCGAGGCTTGCAGCCCTTTTGCCCCGCCCAGTGGCAGAAGGGCGACAATGAGCCATCCTAAAAGCCAGGCCAAGCCAAAGAAGCCCAAGGCGACTTCCAGGCCAACCAGGAGGCTTTTGCCCACAGGCACCTTTTGAGAACGAATTTCCGCCCCTATCCAAAGGAACAACGGCACCAAGAGCGGCCCAAACATGACCCAAAGTTGAGCCCCCCGGGTGGGGTTGATGAGGTTGGGAAGGATGCCGCCGGCTTGCGATGAAAAGCCCACATAAAAGGGCAAATAAAGCAGCCCCCCGCTCAACCCTAACGCAATGCCTAACCCGATGAAAGGCTTGAGTTGGGCTTTCCAGCCTTGCCAGCGGGCCTGGCGGGCGGCGTAAGCCGCAGCAAACAGGCCAACATAGATGGGAAAATCCCAGGTGTTGAGGAAGGCCATGCCCCCCAAGGCCAGCGCGGCCAAGGCCAAAGATGCGGGCGCAATGGCCATGGCGCGGCTTGCGCGGCGATAGGCATTGACGATCTCCACCTGGGCCGCCATCAGCCAGTGATGGAGACGCCATGCTGAAGGGCGTTTGGGCAGGGCCGCGGGCCGCGCCATGAGCCGAAGGCGCGGCGCAGCAACGCGGCGGCTTCCGCCCAGGTAAAGGTTCAAAGCCAACCCAATGGCCAACAAAGCGAAAGGATAGGCCAAAACATGGGGGTGTAAGTCGCCAAGCAGATAGGAAAAGAAGGGGAATTCGTCAATGACCTCTTGCACCGCGCCCGCCAAGTTGTGGTCGGTGACGACCCGAGAGGCCCGCCACCACCACCAAAACCGCTGGGGCGCCCACGCGGGCGGTGGCTGCGGGGGATTGGCCAAGTCTTTGATGTCCAGCCAGCGCCAAAACGTAGGGGAAAACCATCCGCGGGCGTGGAAGATTTCCAGCAGCCCTTCCCAGTTGCCTGTCACCGCTACAAAGAGGGGGCCTAACAGAGCCGGTGCGGGATGGCGTGGGCGGGCCAGGTCATACACCAGGCCAAACGCCCCTACCACGGTCAGGGCAAACACGGTGCTGAGCCCTAAGTTGAAGGCTATCGTCCCGCCAATGCCCAGCAGGCGGGCCAGCATCGCAACCATCACATAGCCGAAGTAGTAGTATGAAATGGCGTATCCTGAGAGCCAAGGGTCATGGGGCGGGAACGTAGGCGAGCGCAAAATTGCGTTGATGAAGGCGAGTTCCATGGGTTTTTCGGTGCCCACGGCTTCAGGCGCGCAGCCCCGGACGTAAACCCACAGTCCAAAGGCTACCAGGAAGAGGGCCTCTTCCCACAAAATCAGGGTTTTGTGGTCGCGAAGCCAGCGTTTGAGCGCGACGCGACGCGGCCAGGCCACGCTCAGGCTAAGGAGCGCTACCACGCTTAGGGCAGTCAGGATGCCCCCTGGGGTGTTGAAGGCCAGATGGAGTGAAGCCAAAAGCCAGAAGAAATAGCCCCACAGCAGCAGCCCCAACGCTCGGCTGAGGGCATAGCCGCGGTCGGGCAAGGCCGGCAACAGGCGATAAGCCAGCGGAAAGGCAATCCAGCCGGTGACCAAGAGGGCGAAATACCACGCGATGGCAGCAGCCAGCGAACCCATTGTTGTTCCCTTAGGGTGTCAGCGGTGAGAGGGGCGGCACTTCGTAGATGACCGTGTCGCCTGTGCGGAAAACTTCAAACCAATATTGGCCGTTGTAGCGGCTGAATTTATCCAGCCCTGGGCCAGGGTAATATGCGCGTTCCAGCTGCCCGACAACGATATAGCGGACTTGATACTTGCGGAGGAAATCCAGCGTTTGTTGCAAGTCGGTGGTGAGGTAGAAGTTGTGGATTTCGGAAACCCGTTGCTCGACCCACGCGGCATTGACCACGCCGCGTTGCTGGCGTTGGTGCCAGTTCCAGCCCACCACCCCGGGCAAGCCGGTGTAGATGGTGAAGCGGCTTCCCCAGCGATATTCTACGGTGTTGGCCTCGACAATCACCGGTGTGCCTTCGGCGTGGTTTTGCAGCCAACGGATGGCCGTGTAATCTTGGGAGAGGTCAAGGTCTTTGTTTTGGTCGAAGTAGTGGGCAAAGCGCATGTAAGCCATGCCGTCCAGCGTATGAGGGGCGTCAGGCGCCATACGGTCTTGCATTTTTGCTGCGCCGCCGATGATGGGGAAAAGGGCCGCACTCCAGACCAGCACAAGCAGCCCCAGGCCCCACCATTGGCGCACGCGGGGGCGCTGGTGGCAGGCGCTGGCCACCAGATCGCCCAAGGCGACGGCGGCTGAAATGCTGAAGAGCGTCCACACCTGGAAATAAAATTTGAAGACCGTGTTCATCCGCGCGATGTCGCCCTGGAGCACCACGATTTCGACCACCAACGTCAGCACCAAGCCAGTTGCAAACAAGACCAGCACGATTTGTTCGGCCAGGGGGCGCTGGGGGCGCAGCAAGAGGGCTGCGTCCCATGCCAGGAGGGGCACCACCAGCCACGCAATGCGGATGTGGAAAGCCGCCAGAGCGGCGGTCAGCGCGAAAACGAGGAACACCGCGGGGAAGACCGTTGTGCGCCCGACCTTGGCCCACCAGCGCAACCCATCCACCGCGGGGGTTTCGTCCAACCAACGGCGGGTTTGCCACCAGAGCCACGTCACCAAAATGAAGAGGAACAAGCCCCAATGCACCAGATACGCGCTAATGGGCGTGTGGGTGCCGCGCCAGAGGTTGAATTTGGTATAACCTTGGGCATACCAGTGGGCGTAAGGCTGGTAAAACAGCAGCGCTGCCAAAATCAACCACGCGGCCGCTGCGAGGGCTGCCCCCAGGCGCCGTTGCCAAGATGCCTCGCGGCGGGCTTCCCAAGCTGCATAGGCCGCGGCCAGCACCCCCAACCCCAAATAGGTGGGAAAATCCCAAGTGTTGGTGGGGCGCAATGCCCCGATGATGAGGCCGCCCCAGGCCAGCGAGCCTGCCCACCAGCGCCAATTTGTCCGCTGGCGGCGCACCCACAGCAACAACCCCACAGCCCAGAGCAGCGCCAACACCGTCAAGCCCAACGCCATCAGGTGCGCATGCAGGTCGGCATACAGGAAGGTAAAAAAGGGAAATTCCGTAATCGGCTCGATTTCACCCGGCGCGGGAATCGCGCGGCTGGGGAACCAATACCAGTCGCCGATACCATAAGGCAGATGAGACCCTTTGAGCGTATCGAGAAAACCTAACAACGCCCAGCCAAGATGTTTGAAAAAGCCACCTTGACTGATGTCGCCTCCGGGCGCAACCAGTTTCTGGAAGCCTTGCCAAATCATCTTCACCGTGCCCAAATTGCCCAACAAAACCATGCCAATAGCCCCGGCCAACCCCACCAACCGAGGCGAAAGCCCCCGTTTACCCAGCGCTGCATACAACCCGCGCGCCAGCGCAAACGCGGTCAGGGCTACGGTGGCAAACAACGTCGGCAAGACCAAGTTGTAGGCAAACGCCGGTGCCAGCCCCAGCAACTTGACCGGCATGCCTACCAAAACGAACCCCCAGTAATAATAGTTGATGTACCCGCCGGCAAACCAGGGGTCGTAAGGCGGAAACGTGGTGCTTTTGAGCACCGCGGTGAAATACGACAAATCCATGGGCTTTTCGCCGCCCTTCCACGGATGCCACAAATCGGGGTTTTGCCAGCGGATGTACAAATCCAAGAGGAAGAAGGCCAAGAAAAACGCCTCAGCCCAGAGAATCTCGCGCTTGCGGCGGCGCAAATCGTGCCAAATCGCGGGCCATTGGCGCCATGTTGCCCAGAGGGAAGCCGCCAACAGCACGAAAAGCACGCCCAGCAAAGCGCCGCGCGTCACAGCCAGACCTGCACTGCCCCACAGCCAAGCCAGATAAGCAAAGAGCAGCATCCCAGCCAGGCGCGCAGCCGGGTAGCCGCGGTCAGGGAACGCAGCGAAGAAGGGGCGTAACAGGGGCCAGGCCAGCCAGCCCAACAGCATAATTAGCCCATACCACACCACCACGCCCAGCGCGTGCCAGCGGTTGAGCGGGTTCCCCTCGGCAAAGAGCTTGTGAAACGTGCCCGTGAGTTGTTGCAACCCCCAGCGGGCTGGTGGAAGGAGCAGGTTGGCGGGGTGGGGCGGGGCTTCGCCAGGCAAAACGTGCACCACCATGTCCAAGTTGACCGCATCCAACACAGCGTGGACATAGCCCCGATCGTAGTTAGCCCAATTTTTGCGGAAGACGAAGACCTTGGGGTGGTCATACACGGTAAAGGCTTCTTCGGCGGGCTGGTCGTTGATGCGGATGGGGCCAAGGGTGGGGTCTGATTCAAACACCGCCACCAAATCGTAGCCCAAATCGCCTTGGTAAGTGCCGAGTTGGGCGACGTCGTAGCAATGTTCCACGGTTTGCCAGGGGAGGCATCCCAGCAGGTGGCGATAATAGGCGTTGACCAGAGGGAAGCGCTCGGGCAGGCGGGGAAGGCTGCCCCATTGGCGGCTGGAGGTGATGAGGATGTAATCGGCACTGTCGAGGATGCGTTCCATGCGGAGCCGTTTGTCGGCGTTGTCGTCGTAATACATTTCAAAGTTGAGCCCCTGGTAAATGCCGCCGAAGGGGTCGTAGCCATCCATTCGTAGGGGGAGGCCGTCATCCCACGAGGTTTCGTTGGCGATGGCCGGCCCCAGGATGCGCACCTGGCCGCGGTTGATGCTCAGGGTGAGGGTATAGGTCTCGCCCTCGGTGAGATTGACGGGCGTGGAGAAAGTCAGGGCGAGGTTTTGGGGCGGTGTTGCTGGGTCGGGCGCGGGGTAAACATCGGCTTGGGCTGAAGCCAGTGGGGCTTCTTGCCCCGCGGCATGCAGCGTAGCGGTCAGGGTCAGGGGGATGGCAGTGGAGGGTGTGGGGGCTACGATGCGATAGATTTGCACTTCAGGCAAGGCGCCGCTGGTGCGGGCACGGAAGGTGAGGTTGAGGGGGGCATTGGGGGTGATGTTGGGCAAGGGTGGTTGCCCTTCGACGCTTGGCGAGGGCACAGGCAGCAGCTGGGGATGCACCTGACCGTCGGCAGCTTGGATGGGCAGGGTGACCGGCCCGGGGATGTTTTGGTAAATCCATTCGGTAGCGGCGATGCGCGTGTGGGGACGGTGATAAATGCTGACAAAGCCAAACGCCCATGCCGCGGTGAGCAGGAGCACCGCGGCCCCGCCCAAGGCCGCCAGCCAACGCCGTCGGCGGAGCCGTTGGGCCAGGTGGACCCACAGCCAGGCGGCCATGATGGCAAGCCCTGGGTAAACCGGCAAGAGATAGCGCATGGTGGGGTTCCAGAGGGTTGATTGCCACGCGAAATACAACGCGGTCCATCCCCAGAGCAGCGCGACCGTATCACTTTCTTGGCGGCGGGCAAGGCGCCACCCCAGCCAGAGGAAGCCCGCCCACGCGCTCAACCCCAGGGGCAGCCCCAGCCCCCACAGGGTGAGGTTTTGGCCAGCGAACCAAATTGGGCGCCGCGCCCATTGCATCGCGGGCGGGAAGTCGGCGCTGCCGCTGGCTTGGGCTTTGAGCGCGCGTAGGTTGTCCAACCATTGAGCGTTGAGGCCGCTGATGAACCCCGGCCCGTTGAAGGCATATGGCTGAAAGACGCGAAACGTCAACAGCGCGGTGAGGCCGCCCAGCCCCAAGAGGCCAAACAGCCACGGCGTTTCGCGGCGTTGGGTTTCGGCATCTTGCTTGGCAAAACGGAGGAGCGCAGCAGCCGGCAGCAAGACTGCCACCGGCGCGGCGCTGATTTTCGATGCCATGGCTGCCCCATAGGCAACGCCGAAGGCCACGAAGAGCCACCCGTCGCGCCGCAAGGGGCGTGAAGCCGGCCGGCGGACGATTTCGATGGCCAACACCAGGCTGAGGAACGTGAAAAGGTTGAAGAAATTGTCCACTGTGAAGAAATGCGATTGTTGAATTTCCATCACAGTGAACGCGGAAAAGGCCGCTGCCAGCACCCCCACCCGGCGGTCGAAGAGCCGCGCGGCCAAAACATACACCAAAAAGACCAACAGCAAATCGGCCAAGGCCGAGAGCGTGCGCCCCACTAAATGGATTTGCCCATAGCCGGTTTGATGGAGGGCTTCCCCCACATAGCGGGTGACAAACAAGGGCAGTGTGCCGTAAACGTAAAAGCCAAACCCTTGGTTGGCTGGGTTGAGGCTGGAATGCGCGGTGTCGAAATATTCTCGCAGGCTGTGGACTGGCCGAATAGCGCTGGCCACCATGGTCAAGAAGCGCTCGTCGGGGTGGAGGTGCTGTTCGCCATCCCAGGCCTGGCCTGTGGTGCGCAAATAGAGCCCCAAGAGGAGCACCACCACCAGCGCGGCCTCAGCGAGCCAAATCGGCAGGCTGCCACGTCGGCCGGCCGGCCGCGGCGGGGCCGGTTCGGAGGGTTCGTCGGCAGGGAAGTTTGGGTTCGCGTGGGTCATAAGGCACACCCGTCACGCCATGATTTGCCAAAGGGCAGCGCGCCAGGGCTGAGCCCCAAGGCGCTGCACCCGACCTTACGGCACGTAAAACATGAGAAAGTCTTTGCCCGGCGTAGGGCTGCGGTAGAGCCGCACCACGCCGTTGGGGTAGAGGTGTTGCAGCGCGTCTAAGGTTTCGGAATCCTCAGGTTTGACAATGAACAACTTGGGGGGCGGCACGCTGAGGGTGCTTTCTAATTGTTCACGCGGGAGGGCCAAATCAGTAATTTGCGGGAAAAGCCCAGCGTTAATCGCCACCAGCCGCGTGTCAACCCAATAGGGATACGGCACCACCCAGACCGCGTGGGGGCTGCCCCCCTCAGCCACGAATTCATGGACGACTGCGCCGATTTCCGAGGTGTTCCAGGCCCCCAGGCGGAATTCCTCAGCATATTGGTGGAAGACCAAGCCGTAATTCGCATAGGCAGCGCCCAGCGCCAAAACAGCGATGAGCCCTACCCCAGCCCATTGCCCAATGCGCGGGCGCCAAGCCCGCAAGGCCACGCGCAGGGCGTCGGCTCCCATCCCCACCAAAACGAAAATGGGAATGTAAGCCGCACCAGTGCGGTTGAGCGATGGGTTTTCGTTGGGGAAGGCCAAAGACAAAATAGAAGGCAGCATGAGCAAAGGAATGCTGACGACGAGGAAGGCGTCTTCCCACGTTTTGCGGCGGCCATAGCGGATGAGCGCGACCACCAGGCCCAACGCGTAGAGAGCAGCACTTATCCAATCCAAGGCTGGGCGGTGAGGGATGGAATGCACCCAAATTTCGCCGTTATCCCAGAAGGGCATGAGCCAGGCTTTGAACAAATTAGAGAAGAAGATGACCACCGGGTTGCCGGGGTAGGGGCGTTCCACTTGCCCCAAACGGGTGGCGCCGCGGTAGAAGAAGATGTGCCAATGCCCCAGCATGTAGCGGAAGAGCGGCAGAAACACCATAAAAGAGAGCCAGGCCGTGATGGCTAAGCCAATGAGCGCGCGTTTGCGGCGGTCGGGCTCACGACGATGCAGCAGGAAGAGGGCCACGCCGGCCAACAGGGTGAGAGGCACCATCCGAGAGGGCGAATAGCCGTGGACGCCAAGCCCCAAGAAAATGCCCGCCCAGATGAAATCGTTGCGTCGCCCGTGGCGCAGACCGCGCACGAAGAAATACAACGTGGGAGCGGCAAAAGCCGGGTAAAGGGCAAAGCGCAAAGCCACCCGGGCAATGACGTTGGGCCAATAGGCAAACGAGGCAAACAGGAGGGCCCAAAAACCAACCCATTTGCCGCCCAATTCCTTGCCCAGCAGATAGATGAAAGGCAAGGTGAGCAGGCCCATGGTGGTCATGCCGATTTTCAGGCTCAAAAACGAGAAGCCCGTTCCCAAACATTTGATGATGCACGCGGTGAGATACATTTGGATGGCTTCTCGCCCGGTGTTGCGCGGGAAGAAGATGCGCGTTTTGCCGGCCAAGACATCGGCGATGTCTAACAATTTCTCCGCGTGGTCAGAAAACATTTCCGCGGGCACACTGGTGAGATGCACATAGCGGAAGTACAGGGCGAGCAGAGCCACACCCGAAAGGGCGACAATCCATGCGGGTTGGCAGCGCCAGAGGCTTTGAGTGCGGCGGGGGGCATAAAAGGCTGCCGCGGTGAACCCAACGGCTCCGAGCCAGAGCAAGGTGTTGAAAAGGGTGAAGCGGTTGCCGCCAAAGGCGACAAAGGCCCAGAGCCCCAAGAGGACGCCCACGGCCAGAGGGATGGTGCGCACCCGAACAGGGCCTTCTGCGTCGGCTTCCCAGCGTGCCGGTGCGAGGTTGGGGATGGGCCATTGTCCTTTGATCGCGGCCCAGCCCCACGCGGCCAAGGCCACAGCGTAGGCGATGAGCCCCAGTTGCCAGTTGCGGCCGGGCGGTTCCATCATGCGTTGTGCGGTCAGCGCCAGGCCCAGGCCAATGAGCAATGCCCAGGGGAAGGCCGCCCGCGCGGGATGCGAGGCAGGCGTGCTGTCGGCCGGCCGCGGGGCCGCGGTTGGCGGGCTGCTGGCAATGGCCGCAGGAGCGGAAGCAGGTGACGCGGGCGCGGTGAGGTTGGCCGCGCCCGCCGCGGGGGCGGTGGTTTCAGAAGGCGCGGGTTGTTCCTCGGTCGCACGCACATCCGCGAGGGAGGCTTCCGCATCGCCCTGCGCGATTTGCCACAGCCGGGCGGCCGTTTCATCGGAAATGAGAGGCCATCCCGCGGGGCGCAGCGAGGGAGGCAGGTGGGCGGCGATGCGCCCTTTGATGTAATCTAACAGGCTGAGGTCGGTCATCGCTAACCTCGGCGACGAGCAACATAAAAAGTGTAAACGCCCTCGGGGTGTTTGGGGTTTTCGTAGAGCGGGCGCAGGCGGCGTTCCAACCAGCCCAGGTTCCATTGCGTGGGCGCCAAGATCCAGCGCCCGGTCAGTTTCTTGACCATCAGGCTGGGAAGGCCGAAATAGTGGCCCCATTCCAAAATGTGAAGCGCCCGGGGCGGGAAATAATGCCACCACGTCACCACGTCGAAGCCCGCGCGGTTGAGGCGGGTTTCCCACGTGGCGGGGTCGTCGCAATGGTGGTGGCGGGAAATGCGGTTGAAGAAGGCGCGATAAGCGTTGCCCAAGGGGCGCAGGCCCATTTTGTCAAGCGCGCGGCCGATGGAGAGGGTTTCCAAAAAGCGATGGTTGGGCACGCAGAAGTAAAACGGCGCCCCAGGTTGAAGCACACGGGCGGTTTCGGCTAAAACCGCGTCCAGGTGGGGGATGTGTTCCAAAACCGAGTTGGAGACCGCGCTGGCAAAGGCCCGGTCGGGGAAGGGCATGGCCGCGCCATCGGCTTGGGTGAGCAGCCGATAGGCATGGCTGTGGTGATGCCGGGCCTCTTGCAGGGGCGCCCACCAGGGATCGAGGCCAACATCTAAAGGCCGCGGAAACGTGCGGGCTGCAAAATGCCCGTCGCCGCAACCGAGGTCCAGCGTGGGCTGCGGCAGGGGAAGGTCTTGATAGAACGTGGACTCCACCGCGCGCAAGAAAGCGCGGAAGTAGGGCAATTCTTTGAGTTGGGTGGCAAGGAAATCCGTTTGCTCGCTGGGCATGGTGGCTATTTTACCACCGCCCTTGCGGTTGTGCGCCAGCGCGGGGATGGGGTTTAAGTACGCCCTGGGGGGAACGCGCAAGTGCGGCGTGAAGACCACGCCGCACTTGTGGGTGACAAAGGGGGTGCCTGGCCGCTTTAGGCGCTTTTTTCGGCTTTGGGCGGCAGGTCGAGTTTGATGTGGAGCTCGCGCAGTTGGGCTTCGTCCACCGGTGAAGGTGCGTCGGCCATGACATCGCGCGCGGCTTGGTTTTTGGGGAAGGCGATGACTTCGCGGATGTTGGGCGCATCGGCTAAAATCATGACCAGGCGGTCCAGGCCCGAGGCAATGCCGCCGTGGGGCGGGGCGCCATATTCGAAGGCTTCCAGCAGGTGGCCAAAGCGTTCTTGCGCGGTTTCCATGTCCAGCCCGATGAGCTGGAAGAGCTTTTCTTGGAGCGCGCGGTCATGGACACGGATGGAGCCGCCGGCCACTTCGTAGTTGTTGAGCACCATGTCGTACTGCGCCCCGCGCATTTTGCCGGGGTCGGTTTCCAACAGGGGGATGTCTTCGGGCAGGGGCATGGTGAAGGGGTGCTGGCTGGGGTCCCAGCGCTGTTCTTCCTCATCCCAAAATGCCCAGGGGAAGTCAATGATCCACGCGAAGGCCAAGACATCAGGGTCGCGAAGCCCCAACATGTCAGCGATGTGGACCCTCAACCGGCCCAAGGCGTCATAGACCACGTCGGGGTTGGCGTCGGCCACGAAGAGCAAGAGGTCGCCGGGTTCGGCTTCCAGCCGTCGGCCGATTTCCTCTAAGGTTTCGGGGGCGAAGAATTTGGTGATGGGCGAGCGGAAGCCTTGGTCTTCGACATAGAGGTAAGCCAACCCTTTGGCGCCGTGTTGTTTCACAAAGTCGGTGAGGGCGTCAACTTCTTTGCGTGAGAGGTGCCCTAAACCTTTGGCGTTGATGCCGCGCACGTGGCCGCCTTCCTCTACGGCCTGTTCAAACACACGGAAGCCGCAGCCAGGGGCCAGATCGGTGATGTCTTTGAGTTCCAGGCCGAAGCGCAGGTCGGGGTGGTCGGTGCCAAAGCGATCCAGCGCGTCTTGATAGGAAAGGCGCGGCCAGGGCTCTTGCAGGATGCGTTTGTGGGGCACCACGGCTTTGACCAGCGCGGTGTACATGGCTTCCATGAGATCCATGATGTCTTCGCGGCGGTTGACGAACGACATTTCCAGGTCTAATTGGGTGAATTCGGGTTGGCGGTCGCCGCGGAGGTCTTCATCGCGGAAACAGCGGGCAATTTGGAAGTAGCGTTCGATGCCCGCTACCATCAGCAGCTGTTTGAGCTGCTGGGGTGATTGGGGCAGCGCGTAGAATTCGCCAGGATGCACCCGCGAAGGCACCAGGTAGTCGCGGGCACCTTCGGGGGTGGATTTGAAGAGGATGGGGGTTTCGATTTCCAGGAAGCCGTGTTGGTCCAGGTAATCGCGGATGAATTTGACCACGCGGTGGCGGAGTTCCAGATTGCGGCGCATGTTTTCGCGGCGCAAATCCAGATAACGATATTTGAGGCGGATGTGCTCGTCTACGCCGTCGTCTTTGTTGATGGTGAAGGGGGTGGGCTTGGCGGGGTTGAGCACTTGCACTTGGGTCACTTCGACCTCAATCTCGCCGGTGGGGAGGTTGGGGTTTTCGGCGCCCTGGGGTCGTCGGCGCACCTTGCCGTGGACTTGGAGCACCCATTCGTTGCGGACGGCTTCCAGGGCTTGGTGGGCTTGGGGATGGGTGGCTTGATCGGCCACGATTTGCACAATGCCAAAGCGGTCGCGCAGGTCAATGAATGTGACCCCGCCGTGGTCGCGTCGCCGATGGACCCAACCGGCTAAGGTGACTTCTTGGCCGACGTGTTCGGCGCGCAGTTCGCCGCAGGTGTGTGTTTTGTACATGGGAAAACCTCCAACCAAAAATCGCCGCCGCGCGGCGATGGTGATTATAGCACGAGAGCGGGCGAATGCGTGAGAAATGGCACAAAGAATGCGGCATTGCAGATGCAGGCGCGCGCCCCCTTCGCCCTTTGGGAGAAGGGGGACATAGGGGTATGAGGACGCTCCCCCTTCGCCCCTTGGGAGAAGGGGGAACCAGGGGGATGAGGGCGGGCGCGCGGGAAATTGCGAATGAGGAATTGCGAATTGCGGGCTGGGGGCGGGGGTGATTTTTGGGATTGTGGTGAGGGGAACGCAGATGGACGCAGATAAATCCACCGATTACCACCGATTTACGCCGATTTTTTGTGTAGGGGCAAGGCGATGCCTTGCCCTATCCCCCCTTCGCCCGATGGGAGAGGGGGGACACAGGGGGATGAGGGCGCTCCCCCCTCGCCCGCTGGGAGAGGGGGGATACAGGGGGGTGAGGGCGGCCGCGCGGGAATTGCGAATGAGGAATTGCGAATTGCGGGCTGGGGGCGGGGGTGATTTTGAGGTTGTGGTGAGAGGAACGCAGATGGACGCAGATGAATCCACCGATTGGCACCGATTTCCGCCGATTTTTTTCGTAGGGGCAAGGCGTGCCTTGCCCTATCCTCCTTCGCCCGCTGGGAGGAGGGGGACACAGGGGGATGAGGGCGGGCGCGGGAATTGGGAATGAAGAATTGCGAATTGCGGGCGGGGGGTAGGGGTGACTTTTGGGGTTGTGGTGAGAGGAACGCAGATGGACGCAGATGGGAAGGGATGGACGCAGATAAATCCACCGATTGACACCGATTTCCGCCGA
>CAYLRJ010000078.1:0-31832 GCA_964386185.1 uncultured Anaerolineaceae bacterium | reverse complement strand
GTCGCCAAAGGAGAAGTTGCCCAGCATTTCGAAGAAGGTGTGGTGGCGGGGGCTGGGGCCGACGTTTTCCAGGTCGTTGTGTTTGCCCGAGACGCGCATGCAGCGCTGCACCGTGGTGGCGCGGGTGTAGGGGCGCTTGTCCAGGCCGAGGAAAACGTCTTTGAACTGCACCATGCCGGCGTTGGTGAAGAGCAGGGTTTGGTCGCCGCCGGGCACAAGGGAAGAGGAAGGCACAATGGTGTGCCCCTTGGATTCGAAGAATTTGAGGAAGGCGTCGCGGATTTGATCGCCGGTCATTTTTCGTTCGGGCATGGTGAGACCTCGCTGGGGGAGAATTAGGGAAATTATACCGTATCCTCTCGGCGCGGCGTGGGCATTTGGGGCTGTTTCGTGCCAGATGGGCTGCGCGAATGGGGCTTTGGGCACAGGCGCTTTTGCTAAGGGTTGTGATACAATCTTCACGACAATTTCGGTCAACCGTTCCAACGGGAGGTGGTTTATGCACGTCCTGCGCATCAACACCCGCACCCGCGAGGTTCGCACCGAGCCGGTGCCCCCATCTTGGGAGCGTTTGGGTGGGCGAGGTTTGATTGCTCGGATTTTGCTCGATGAAGTTCCGCCGACGTGCGAGCCTTTGGGCCCGCGCAACCTTCTGATTTGGGCCCCAGGGTTGTTGGTGGGGCATATGCTCTCGTCGTGTGACCGGATTTCCATTGGGGGCAAGAGCCCGCTCACGGGAGGCGTCAAAGAATCCAACGCTGGCGGCACCACCGGCTTGGCCATCGCCCGTTTGGGCATCAAAGCCCTGTTGTTGGAAGACCGCCCCGAGGATGAACGTTGGTGGGTGATTGTGATTGATGGCCAAGGTGTGCGGTTTGACCCTGCGGACGATTTGGTGGGGCTGGGGGTTTATGCCAGTGCGGCGCGTTTGCGCGAGCGCTATGGCGAACAGGCGGCCATCTCGCTCATTGGCCCGGCTGGTGAAATGCGCATGCGGGCGGCCGGTATTCAAAATTTGGACCGAGATGGCATGCCCACGCGCATCAGCGGGCGTGGCGGCTTGGGCGCGGTGATGGGCTCCAAGCAGATCAAAGCCGTGGTGTTTGATCCCCCGAAGGGGGCTAAGCCGCCGCTGGCCGATCCAAAAGCCTTCCGCGAAGCCCAAAAAATCTACAACAAGGCCCTTTTGGCGCATCCCCAAACCAAGATTTATCACGATTACGGCACCGCGGCGATGACTTCCATGACCAGCCACTTTGGCAGTTTGCCTACCCGTGGCTTTTCTGAGGGGTATTTCGAAGGCTGGGAGCGTTTGAGTGGTGAGCATTTGCGCGAGGTGTTGCTCCGCCGCGGCAAGCCCAGCTTGCCCAACCATGCGTGCATGAGCGGGTGTGTGATTCAATGCTCCAATGTCTATGGGGACGAAAACGGCGAAATCATCACTTCGCCATTGGAATATGAAACCATTGGTTTGATGGGCTCCAACTTGGGGATTGACGACCTGGACGTGGTGGCACGCCTCAATCGGGAAGCCAACGATTTGGGTTTGGACACCATTGAGGTTGGTTCGGCGTTGGGTGTGGCCGGGCGAGCGGGGCTGCTGCCGTGGGGCGATGGCGAGCGGGCGCTGGCGTTGATGGAAGAAATCCGTCGGGGCACGCCTTTGGGGCGCACTTTGGGCAACGGCGCGGTGGTCACAGGGCAAGTTTTGGGGGTGGAGCAAGTGCCCGCGGTCAAAGGGCAGGCCATGCCGGCTTATGAGCCGCGCGTCATCAAGGGCACGGGCGTGACCTACGCCACGTGTCCCCAGGGCGCAGACCACACCGCGGGGCTGACCATTCGGGCCAAGGTTGACCATCTGAACCCTGAAGGCCAAGCCGACCTTTCTCGCAAGGTGCAAATCAGCATGGCAGGCTATGACACGTTGGGGGTGTGCATTTTCGCTGGCTTTGGCTTTGCCGCAGCGCCTAAAGACATCATCGCCCGGTTGCTACAAGCCCGCTATGGTTGGGAAGACCTCGATGAGCACATTTTGAGCGATTTGGGTCGGGAGACCATCCGCTTAGAGCGGGAATTCAACCGGCGGGCGGGCTTTACGGCTGCGGATGATCGCCTGCCAGAGTGGATGACGCGTGAACCCGTCCCGCCCACGGGGGCGGTGTTTGATGTGCCGGAAGAGGATTTGGATACCATTTTCGACGATTTATGATGATGCGGCTCCGCGGGCGGGGGAGGCGATCTTCGTCAGGCCGCCCCTGCGGTTGCACGGGTGCGGTCGGCGCAGCAGGCTGGTTCCCCCGCATGTTGCTTTAGGGTGACGCATGCTACCAGCGCAAGGCTCGGAGGGCAGGGCCTTGCGCTGGCGCGTCTGAGGTTGAGGCAACGGCTGCGCGGGGATACGATACAATATAGCCATGACGACTGCGCGACGGGCTGTTTCCTCCCGTTGGGGATGCTGGTTGGTGGTTGCCTTGGCCGTGCTGTGGAAGTTGTTTTGGCTGGGGCGGCAGGCCTTCCCTTTCAATAGCGATGAGGCCGTGGTGGCGCTGATGGCGCGGCACATCCTCGCGGGGGAAAGGCCGGTGTTTTTCTATGGCCAGGCTTATATGGGAAGCCTGGATGCGTTCCTGGTGGCTGGGGGTTTTGCGCTGTGGGGCACCAAGGTATGGGTGGTGCGCGCGGTGCAAACTTTGCTTTATGCTGGCACGGTGGCGCTGACGTGTGTTTTCGCGCGGCGCTTGTTTGAAGCGGAGGAAGCCGGCTGGGCGGCTGGCTTGTTGATGGCCATCCCCACGGTCAACATGACCCTTTACACCACGGTGTCGTTGGGCGGCTATGGCGAGGCTTTGCTGATTGGCACAGCGTTGTTGGTGCTGGCCGTGCATCCTTGGGGGGAACGGGCCTGGGGCGCTTTGCTGTGGGGGGTGTTGGCCGGGCTGGGGGCGTGGGTTTTGGGGTTGACGCTGGTTTATGCTGCAACGGCCGGGCTTTATTTGTTGTGGCGTTGGCGTATGCTTCCTCCTGGGCAGCGGTGGCAACGGCTGGGGCTGGCCGTGTTGGGTGGGGCGTTGGGGGCTTGGCCGTGGTGGTGGTATGGGGTGCATCATGGTTGGCACGCCTTGTTGGGTGAGCTGGCGGGGCACGCGGTGGCGGTGCCTGGCGGAGGGTTGGGGCAGCGGTTGTTGTCGTTGGCAGTGTTGGGCTTGCCGGTGATGATGGGGGTGCGCCCGCCGTGGGATGCGCATCTGCTGGCGCCCTTTTTGGCTGTGGGGGTGTTGGTGGCCTTTGGTGCTCTGGGGTTGGCTGCTTGGCACGCGCGGCGCCAATGGCGGCCGGCGTGGTGGCTTCCGGTTGGGGTGAGCGCGTTCGTCGTGGCAGGGTTTTTGTTGACCCCTTTTGGCAACGACCCTTCAGGCCGCTATTTTTTGCCCATCACCCAGATGGCATTTGTGGGTTTGGGCGGTTTGGCTGCCCATTTTCGTTGGCGTCGGCGCCCTTTGGGCTGGGTCCTGGTGCTTTTTTTGGTGTTTTACTTTGGGGTGAGCACCGCGCAGGCTGCGGCCAATCCGTATCGGCTGACGACGCAATTTGCCCCCGACGCGCGGGTGCATCCGGGCGATTTGCCACGCTTGATGGATTTTTTGGAAAGCCACGGCGAAACGCGGGGTTACACCACTTATTGGGTGGCGTATCCTTTGGCGTTTTTGTCGCATGAGCGCCTGATTTTTGTGCCGCGTTTGCCCTATCATTGGGATTTCCGTTACACCCCGCGCGACGACCGCTACCCACCTTATGACGCGTGGGTGGCTTCTTCTCCGCGGGTGGCTTACATCACCGTGGCGCATCCGGCCCTGGACGCGTGCTTGCGGCAAGGGCTGCGCGCCGCAGGCGTCGCGTGGCGAGAAGCCGTGATTGGCGATTATCGGGTGTTTTATGATTTGAGCCGTCCTCTTCCTCCTCAAGAGGCTTTGGCCGCGTGCGAACATTGAGGTTGGTCATGAAAAACAAAACAGTGTTGGAAAACACCACAGTGGTTGAACGCTTGGTCGCCGTGCTGACCATGCTCTTGGTGTTGGGCATGGCTGCTCGGTATGCGATTGGGGCTGACACGTGGTGGCATTTGCGGGCCGGCGCATGGATTTGGGACCACAAAGCCTTGCCCGGCGTAGACCGGTTTTCTTACACCCGCGTTGGCGAGGTGTGGCACTATCCGGGCTGGTTGGTGGAATTGCTCATGCTGGGCTTGCTGCGCGTGGGTGGTTTGGGCGCTCTCAATTTGGGCACTGCTCTCACGGTGACCGCGGCGTGGGCGGTGGTCTGGAAGACGTTGGACGCCTTCCTGCTTCCCTCAGAGGGGCGGGTGCATCCTTTGCTCAAGGCCGCTGTTGTGACATGGGCCGCGGCTGCTTCATCGGTATATTGGGTTGCCAGGCCGCATCTGCTGACCTTTTTGTTTTCCGCGGTTTTCCTGGCGGTGTTGGCGCGTTGGCGGCAGCGCGGCGGCCGCGGGGTGTGGATTTTGCCCGTGTTGATGGTTTTGTGGGCCAACGGGCATGGGGGATTCATTATGGGATGGATTTGGTGGGGCGTGTATTGGGTCGCCGCTGTGGGGCGCTGGCTGCTCGCTCGTTGGCGCAAAGCCCAGGAAGCCGCAAAAGCGGCTTGGCGGCGGCTCTTGACCCTGACCGCGGTGGGGGGCGCCCTCGTTGTGGCTGTGGCTTTCAATCCATATGGCTTGGAGATGTATGCCTACCCGTGGAAGACGCTCCAAATACACGTCTTGCACCAAATCGCGGAATGGCAACCGCCAAACTTTCTTCAGCCTGAAACCTGGCCTTTTTTGACTTTGTTGATTGCGTTGCTGGTCGTCGCGGGGCTTTCGTCGCGGCGGATGCGCGCCGAGGAAGCCTTGTTGACCGCGGGCATGACCGCGATGGCTTTGACCGCGGCGCGCAATATCGCTTTGTTTGCCCTCGCCCTGGCCCCCGTCTTGGCCCGCCATGCTGAAGGCTTGCGTCGCGACGTCGTGGCTTGGCTCCCGCAACGCACCCCGCGCACCACTTCGCCCCATCCTAAAATCAACCTGGCTTTGGTGGGCTTGGCGGCTTTGGTGGCCTTCTCGAAAGCCGGCGTGATGGCCCTTCCGAAAGTCAATGCCGTGCTCACGGCGCAATCCTTCCCTGTGGCTGCGGTGCAATATCTCGAAACCAACCACCCGCCTGGGCGGCTCTTCAACGATTACAATTGGGGCGGCTACTTGCTGTGGGCTGCCCCTGATTACCCGGTGTTTGTGGATGGCCGCACCGACCTCTATGGCGACGACATCATCGCCCAGTGGGCGCGGGTGATGGCCGCCCAACCAGGATGGCAGGCGGTGTTGGATTATTGGGACGTTCGCCTGGTGTTGGTGCGCCCCGAGGCCCCTCTGGCCTCGGCTTTGCCCGCCGCGGGGTGGCACATCCTTTATCGTGACCACGCCAGCGTGCTCTATGGCCGCTGATACATTGCCCGTTCAAGGAGAGAGCATGGACGACCCTGCCTTGCGCCGAGAATTGATTGCATTTTTAGGTCAGTTCGTCACCGAAAACAAACGCCAGCGGATTGCCGAAGTGCTCCGTTGGCGCACCCGTTATGTGACGCTCTTGCTGGAAGACATCTATCAATCGCAAAACGCCAGCGCCACGTTGCGCACCGCGGAAATCTTGGGCGTGCAAGATGTCTATATCGCCGAGAACTGGAACGCCTACAAAGTCAACCCCGACGTGGCCCTGGGCGCCCAAAAATGGATTGATTTGCATCGGTTCCGCACCCCAGAGGATGAAGCCGCCCCCGATGCCTTGGACGCGCGCCACGAAATGCCAGACGATTTCCCCGCAACCGCGGCCGCGATGGAAGCGTTGCGTCAGAAAGGCTATCTGTTGGTGGCTACCACGCCGCACATAGACGCCTGGGGGTTGGATGACATCCCCCTCGACCGCCCGTTGGCCTTTTTGTTTGGCAATGAACGCGAGGGCTTGAGCCCTTACGCGCTGCGCCACGCGGATGCACACTTGCGTTTGCCCATGTATGGCTTTACCGAGAGTTACAACATCTCGGTCAGTGTGGCCATCACCCTTTCTCATGTCATCGAAGCCTTGCACCGCTCGGATGCGCCTTGGCCGTTGACTCAGGAGGAGCGGGAAGCGCTGATGCTGCGGTGGTATCGGCGGATTGTGGGGCGCCCCGATGCGCTGGAACGGGCGTTTTATCGCCGCCGCGGCTTGCTCCCCCCGGAAACCCCGGCCCAAAAACACCAAAACCCCGATCCATAGGATCGGGGTTTTTTGGCTGGGGGCGGAGGACTCGAACCTCCACATACGGATCCAGAGTCCGCTGTCCTGCCGATTAGACGAGCCCCCAACAGCGGGCGTTATTCTACCACAGGGCTGGAAGCGCGTCCAGTTTTTGCCGTGGTTTATTGCACGTGAAGCAGGGTTTTTCCTTCAGACCAGAGGTCTTCCAGCCGATAGTAATCGCGCAGTTCGGGGGCGAAGATATGAACGATGACTTCGCCAAAATCGAGCAGCACCCAGCCTGAACGGGCCGTGCCTTCGACTCGGCCGTGGGCTTTAAGGTCGCGGCCAGCGCGCAGGGCTGCCCGGGCTAACGCGTCAATCATGCGGTCGCTGGTGCCGGAGCAAATGACGAAGTAATCGGCAAAGGGGGCTAAGTTTTGAATGTCCAACAACAAGATGTTTTCGCCCTTGTGTTCTTCCAGGGCATCCACAATGTGGTGAGCCAGGGATAAGGCGTTCAAAGGACCTCCTTCGATAGGGGATGTGACACGCGACGCCTATGCGATGGCCGGCGGCGCGTCGGGGTTGAGCGGGGTGGTAAACAAGCGGGTATAGACCGCCCCCTCGGGGCGGAGATCACTCCGATAGAGATGCACTTCGGTCACCCGAGTGCTGCCCAGGAAGCCCACGGTGGTTTCCTGGAGGATGCGGCTGATGTCGCGCACTTGGGCTCCGCTGGCGTTGCGGGAAACCCGTCCCAAGGTGAGATGGGGTTGGAAGGGGCGCTGTTCGCGGGCGTATCCTAAGCGGGCGGTGGTTTGGTCAATGCCCCGCTGGAGCGCCAGCAGCTCGTTGGGCGCCTCGATGCCCACCCAGATGACCCGCGGGCGGCGCACGTCGGGGAAGGCGCCCAAGGTGCCTACGCCAAATTCGAAGGGGCGATGGGTGCCCACTTCCCCGGCCAAAAGGTCGGTGAGGAGGCGCAGGTTGTGCTCGGAAACGTCCCCCAAAAACTTCAGGGTCAGGTGGATGTTTTCCGGTGGCACCCAGCGGATGGGGTAGGGTTTGAGTTGTTGTTGAAGTTTGTGGGAGACGTGAGCCAGGCGTCTGCGGATGTCGTCGGGTAGATCAATGGCGATAAAGGCGCGAATGACGTTCATGTAAACCTCGTTTACCCAGGGGCTTGCTGACGGAGCGAAAGCACTCTTTCGACCGCGGCTTTGATTTCTGAGAAGGTGACGGGTTTGGTGAGATATAAATCCGCGCCCGCGGCAAGCCCTTCTTGAATGTCTTCAGGGCTGCTTTTGGCCGAGAGGATGATGACAGGGAGGGTGTGGAGCGAGTTGTCTCGCCGGATGTAGCGGAGCACTTCCAGCCCCGAGATGTCGGGCATCATGATGTCTAAAATGACCACGTCGGGGCGGTGTTGTCGGAAGCTGAAGATTGCCGTCTGTGCGCCGTGATAGGTGCGAACGGTGTAGCCATTCAGCCGCATCATTTCGGAGAGCATTTCCGCGGTTGCGGGCTCATCTTCGACAATGGCGATTTCAAGGGGGCTTGGGGACGGCATGGGCAAACCACTCCTCAAACAGCGGGGTGCCTTTAGAAAACAGAAAACCGTCACGGCACCCGCGCGTGGATAGCCGCTTGGCTTTGTTACACTTTAGCATAAAGTGGGATGGATTGCAAGGGGCGATTTGCTTAAGGAAGAGGTCTTGGCGCGGTTTGGGGCGTTCTGGCGCGAGGAATGCTTGACGCCCCCAGGGGCTTTGTGCTACAATTTTACTAACCGTTCGGTAAGTATGCGCGAAAGGAGGCATGCTCCAATGAAGCGATGGTGGCTCGTGGTGCTGGTCGTTGTCGTGCTGGCCGGTGTGGTATGGCAAGTGCAAGCCCGCCAAGGGCGCACCGCCCAAAGCCAGCAATGGCAAACGGCAAAAATCACTCGTGGAACCTTACAGGCCAGTGTTTCTGCCAGTGGGATGGTGCGCGCCCAACAAGGGGCTGTGCTCACTTGGCAAACCACCGGCATCGTAGGCGCTGTGCACGTCCGCTTGGGAGACCCCGTCACCCAAGACCAAGTTTTGGCGACGTTGCGCCCAGACTCGTGGCCGCAGGCCATCCTGCAGGCGCGGGTTTCGTTGCTCAACGCCCAAAAACAACGCCAAGATTTGCTCGACACGGCCGAGCTCAAATATGCCCAGGCCCTGCAATCGTTGGCTACTGCCGAGCGTCAGTTGGATCGGGCTCAAAACCATTACGACACCTTGAAAGATTGGGATGAAGACGACGCCCAAGAAACCTACGAAAAATGGCACAATATGGTGATTTCGCTCCAGCGCTCGCTCAATGACCCCAAAACGCCACCGCAAATGAAGCCCGCCATCCGAACCCAACTGGAAATTGCCCGTGAGCGGGAACGCATCGCCAAAGCCAACTTAGACGGCCCCTCTGATTTGGACCTCCAAGAGGCCCAAGCCGCGGTGGTTTTGGCCCAAGCGCAGGTCAATCAGGCCAAACGCGAAATCCAACGCTGGAAAGACGGCCCACCCCGAGACCAATTGGCCATTTTGGATGCCCAAATTGCCGCGGCACAAGCCACGTTGGACCTGGCTCGCCTGAAGGCCCCCTTCGATGGCGTGGTCACCGACGTGCGGATTTCCCCAGGCGACATGGTCACCCCAGGCACTTTGGCCTTTCGGGTTGACGACCTCTCGGATTTGTATGTGGACGTTGACCTCTCCGAGTTAGACGTGGCCACGGTATCGGTAGGGCAGGATGTGACCCTGACCTTCGACGCCCTGCCGGGCAAGACCTTCCACGGCGTTGTGGACGAAGTGGCCCTGGCCGGAACGCAACCGCGCCCCGGCGCGGCGGTGAGCTTTCGGGTCACAGTGCGCCTGACCGACAAATCTCCGGCCATTCGGCCGGGCATGACCGCGGCAGTGACCATCCACACCACCCGCATCGAAAACGCGCTCTTGGTGCCAGCGCGAGCCGTGCGGGTGCGGAACGACCATCCGGTCGTTTTCCTCTTGCAAAATGGCGAGCCCCAACCCGTTGAGGTCACCTTAGGCGCCACGTCGGGCGAGTATGTGCAGATTGTCTCCGGCCCGGTGCAGGAAGGCGACCAGGTCGTGCTCAACCCGCCTGCCGAGAGCTTCAACTTCTTTGGAGGGCAATGATGACCGACTGGGTCATTGAAGTGCGCGAAATCACCAAGGTGTATCGCATGGGCACGGTAGAGGTGCACGCGTTGCGGGGCGTGTCGTTCACTGTCCATCGGGGTGAACTCGTGGCCATCATGGGGCCTTCGGGGTCGGGCAAATCTACCTTGATGAACATCCTGGGCTGCTTAGATCGCCCCACCTCTGGGGAATACGTCCTCGACGGGCAGCGGGTTTCGACCTTAGACGACGACCAACTGGCCGTCATTCGGAATCGCAAAGTAGGGTTTGTGTTCCAAAACTTCAACCTTTTACCCCGCATGACCGCCCTCGACAACGTGGAATTGCCCCTCCGCTATGCTGGCTTGCTGCAAGGCACGCGTGAGCGGGCGCGCGCCGCGTTGGAGGCCGTAGGCTTGGGCGAGCGTGTGCACCACAAGCCCAACGAACTTTCGGGCGGCCAACAACAACGGGTCGCCATTGCTCGCGCGTTGGTCAACCGGCCTGCCATCATCTTGGCCGATGAACCGACGGGCAATTTGGATACGCAATCAGGGCAGGAAGTGATGGCCTTGCTCACCGAACTCAATCGCTCTCAGGGGACGACCATCGTGTTGGTCACCCATGACCCTGAAATTGCGGCCTACGCTGAACGGGTGATTCACATTCGGGATGGCAAGATTGAGAAAATCACCACCCCGCGCCAGGTGCAGCAGGAGGGCAGACCATGATGGTGACTTTTTGGTTGGCCTTGCGCGACGCGGTGCGCAGTTTGTTGGCCAACAAGATGCGTTCCATGTTGACGGTGCTGGGCATTGTGATTGGCGTGGCTGCGGTGATTGCCATGTTGGCCATTGGCCGCGGTGCGGAAGACGCCATCACCGCATCCATTGAGGGCATTGGTACCAACTTGCTTTTCGTCGCGCCCGGGCAATTGCAACATGGCGGGACGTTCACCGCGCCGCCGCGCAACCTCACCCTCGCGGATGTCCGCGCCCTGCAAGACCCGCTGGCCGCGCCTGCAGTGGCCTTGGCCGTGCCGGTCATCCAACTGACGGAAACCATCACGGCCGCGGGGGAAAGCCACCGCGCGGACGTGGTTGGCGTGACGCCTGAATATGCGCAAGCCCGGAACTATCACGTCACCGAAGGCCGTTTTATTGACGAAACCGAACTCGCAGGGCGGGCTTCGGTCGCCCTGTTGGGCCCCGACGTGGCCGACGCGCTGTTTGGACGAACAGAAGGCCTGGTCGGCACCACCATTCGTATTCGGGGGCAGCCGTTTCGCGTGATTGGCGTGTTGGAGCCGAAAGGCTCTACCGGCTTTGGCATCAATCAAGACGACCGGGTGCTCATCCCTTACACAACGGCCGCTTCCCGTTTGGCTTCGAGCCCTGACCGGGTTGATTTGATTTTGGTTTCCGCGGTCTCGGCCTCGCAGGTGGATGAGGCGCGCGAAGAAGTGGAAGCCATTTTGCGCACCCGCCACCATTTGCGCCCCGATCAAGATGACGATTTCACCATTTTCACCCAAGAGGAGTTTTTGAGCACGTTTCAAGCCATTACGCAAATCCTGACGATTTTCTTGGGTGGGGTGGCGGCCATTTCGTTGCTGGTGGGCGGCATTGGCATCATGAACATCATGTTGGTGTCGGTCACCGAGCGCACCCGAGAGATTGGCCTGCGGAAGGCCCTGGGCGCGCGCAAACGAGACATCCTGATTCAGTTCCTGACCGAGGCTGTGTTGTTGAGCTTGGTAGGCGGCGTGTTGGGGATTGCATTAGGGTGGGGCATTTCAATGGCGGTGGCCAAAGTGGCCGCGGCCGCGCAAGCCGAGATTATCCCCCAAGTGGATC
This sequence comes from uncultured Anaerolineaceae bacterium, assembly GCA_964386185.1. Lineage (GTDB taxonomy): Bacteria > Chloroflexota > Anaerolineae > Anaerolineales > DRMV01 > DRMV01. Next base: position 20,534 of record CAYLRJ010000078.1, on the reverse strand, counting down.
TCGACGCGGTGTTGTTGGCGACGCTGTTTTCTGCCGCGGTTGGGGTTTTCTTTGGGTTTTACCCGGCCAACCGCGCGGCGAGCCTGGAGCCGGTCGAGGCTTTGCGCTATGAATAGCCGCCGCCGACCAGTACTTCTGTATGATACTGTCATGAAATTGTAACGCTCGAAAAGATGATTTTTTCGGTCAACTTATGCTATAATGCAAATAACCCAATTTGGGGAATCCAACAAGGAAAGGAGGTGAATTGCCATGTTGTTTGCGCCGAAAGAGAAAGGTCAGGGCCTGGTTGAATATGCGTTGATTCTTGTGTTGGTGGCTATTGTTGTGATTGCTATTTTGGCTCTCTTGGGGCCCGCGATCGGGAACGTCTTCAGCAACGTTGTGACCAATATCTAAGAGGTACTGACCACAATCCAAAAAGCCCCGCATCAGCGGGGCTTTTTTATTGGCGTTTTTATATCGGCCCGGCATTGGCGCCTGGGGCCCAGAGGTGGGGGTTAGGCCTGTTTTTTGCCGTTGTCGGCGGCCAAGGCCAACACCACGAAACTGATGCGGTTGCCTTCGCTGGCATCGCTTTCGATGTTCATGTTGCCGCCCAGCATTTCGACCCGCTCCCGCAGCAGGCGGAGGCCGACGAATTCGCTGCTTTCAATTTCTTCCACATCCAGGGGGGTGCCGTTGTCTTCGACCTGGACTTGCACTTGGCGTTCGTCCAAGTGGAGCATGACCGAGATGTGGTCGGCTTTGCGTTCGTGTAAAGCGGTGGAGACCAGTTCCTGGATGGCTCGAAAGACGAAGACTTCCAAATAGGCGGCATAGCGGCGCTCTTGCCCCAAGATGCGCACTTTGATGTCGGCGTCGGTTTGGTTGTTGAGGGTTTCCAGGTAGCGCTTGACGGTGGGCACCAGCCCCAAATCGTCCAGCATCATGGGGCGCAGTTCGAAGATGAATTCCCGCACCTGCTTGAAGGTATTGGCCGCGGAGGTCTTGAGGTTTTGGAGCTCTTCGCGGGCCTTGTCGGGGTCCACCTCAAAGAGCCGCGCCGCAATTTCGGTTTGGAGGATGAAGTTGGAAAGGGCTTGGGCTGGCCCGTCGTGCATCTGGCGGGAGAGACGCCGCCGCTCGCTTTCTTGGGCCTGGACCAACATTTCCAACACGGCCAGGGCGCTTTGTTGTTGCCCTGCCCCAACCACGTGCGCGTGTTCCGCTGCTTCTTTCAAGGCCTGCAGGGTTTCGGTGAAGCGCTCTAAAGTGTCATACACTTGCTGGAGCTTTTCCAACTGGCCGCGCATGATCAAATAGCGCTGTTGGGCGTCAATGGCGGTTTCGCACGCGTTGGCCATCTCTTCCCATTGTTTGCGTTCGCGCATTTGTTTGACGTAGGCAATGACCGACGCGCTTTTTTGCCCCAAGCGGTTGACCTCAGCTTGGCTTTGTTCCAACATCAGGGCGACTTCGCGAGCCTCGCGCCGCGTGCTCTCGATGGCTTTGTCGAACGCGGCGAGTAAGTCGGAGGGTTCGTTTTTGTCGGGGAGCGAAGCGTGGATTTCTCCGGCCGGAAGTTCTTCCATGATTTCGTTGCCTCCTGAGAAAATCACGAGGGGCGTACCCAGCCATATTGTAGCGCGTAAACCGCGGCTTGGGTACGGTCTTCGACGTTGAGTTTGCGCAAAATGGCGGTGACGTGGTTTTTCACCGTTTGCTCGCTAATGCCCAGTTGGTTGGCGATTTCCTTGTTGCTCATGCCCTGGGTAATCAGGCGGAGCACTTCCATTTCTCGCGGGGAGAGCGGGGGCGCGCCGCTGTCGTTGAGCAGCCAGGCGGCTTTTTCTTGTTCGTTCATCACCCGCTGGCCGACGACATAGCGCCCCGCTGCCACGTGGCGGATGAGCTCGACCAGCCACGCTGGCGAAACTTCCTTGCTGCAATAGGCCGCGGCTCCCTCGGCCAGGGCTTGCCGCTGTTGTGAGACATCGTCGTAGGCCGTGAGGAGGATCACCCGCGTGGGTAACCGCTCTCGGGTGACCCAGCGGACGATTTCGTGCCCGTTGGTGTCCGGAAGATTGACGTCAACAATGGCAACATCGGGATGAATGCTTCGGATGACTTGCAGCGCGGCGCTGCCGGTTGCGGCTTCGGCTACGATTTCAAAATCGTCCTCGACCGAGAGCACATCGTGGAGCCCGCGACGGAATAAAGGATGATCATCAACAATTAGAATCCGAATGGCGTTCATGTTATACAGTATAACATAATTTGACGAGGATATCGCGCGCGGCTTTGGGCGTGCAACCCCACGCGCTGGGCTGTGGGCTGCCGGCAGGCTGCGGAGGCGTTTCCCTCACTCAGCCCAAGAAGGGGAACATCACCCCTTCGCTGCGGGCCGTGGTGGGCGTGCAAAGGCCGTGGGCGAGAATGGGTGGTCAATGTGCAACCCAGCGATACACCGTCATGTGGCTGCCTCCGAGCCTCGGCCCCCATCCCTGAGGATTGAAGTATAACACGGGCAGCCCGCGCGTCAAGTGGGGATACCAATCAGGAAAGGCAACCAGGATGTCAACGTCTTCCTGGTTTAAGAACTGTCGCAAGGCGGTTTCGTCGCGCACGAAGGGGATGACCTCGGGCGAGACCAACCCTGCCAGGTCAACCAGGGGGAATTCGGTGAAATAGCCGATGGCGCCGATGTCGTGGGCTGCGACGCGGCTGCCCGCGGGCAGGTGGTCGGCCATCCAGAGGGCCGGGGCGACCATTTCGGTTTGGATGTAGGCCACATCGCGGGCGTAGGCTTGTCCGCCCAAGCCCAGGAACGCAGCCCCGACCAGCACAATCAGGATCCCCGCCGACCGGCTGAGCATCCAGCGCCAGCGCACAAAGGGCTGTGTGGATGAGGCGCGCCACAACTGCGCCAGCCCGCGCAAGCCGTACCAGAGCAGCACCCCCAAAGCGGGGATGACGTAGCGCCCGTGCTGATAGGCCACCGGCAGCCGAAGCGCGTAGAGGGTGACGTGGGCCCATGCCCAGCCTGGTGCGACGAGGCTTCCCCAGTGGCGGCCGCGCAGGTCGTGCCAGAGTTGCACCCCACCCAAGGGCAGAAGCACAACGCCAACGCCGGCAGTGAGGGGCGCAGCCACGCGCAGCCAGCGCTGCCACAGGGGTTGGCTGCGGAGCACGGCATATTCGGCCTGTTTGGCGTAGAAGGTGTTGGGCCAGATGCGCCCTGCCAGGTGCAAGTTGAACAGAAGATAAGGCCCCACCAGCGCGGTGAACCCCAAGCCCAGCGCCAGCGAGCGTTGCCAGGCCTGCCGAGCGCGGGGGCCAGTTTGGGTTTCGCGGGCACACAACCACGGCACGGCCGCGAGCAGCGGCAGCAAAATCATGCTTTCGGGGCGCAGCCATACCATGAGCCCGACCCCGGCCCCTACCAGGCCAGCCAGGGCGTTGCTTTGGCGCACCGCCAACGGGCCGCCCACGGCCAACAGCAACATTCCCAGCGCGGCGAGCGCGGTTTCCATGCCCGAGAGCCCAGCCCAGAGCAGATGCCATGCCCACACCAACACCAGCCCTGCCGCCCAGGGCCACCACCCTTGGTGTTGAGGCATCCAGCGTTGCCAGAGCGCCCAGCCAGCCCATCCCAGCGCGGTGAGGGTCGCCCATCCTAAAAGCGCGCTCCACACCAACGGCGAAAGATGAAGCCAATGGCCTACTGTGAGCAGCAGCACCCAAAGCGGCGCGGTCGCCCCTGCCGAGGGTTGCCCTGCACGATATGCCCACGTGCCCCAAGCAGCAAGATGGGCGGCATAGGTTTGGTGAATCCACGCATCATCCAAAGGGAAGCCCCACCCAGCCAGATGCTGGGCGGTGAAGATATAGCCGCCCAGCCCAAGCGCCGCAGCCAGGGCAAAGACCAACAGGGCGCGCCAGCGCATGGGCAGCGCAGATTCAAAAAACAGGCCACGAGAGAGGGGCTTCATGGCAACGCCTCACGGTTCCAGCACGAAAATTGGGGTGTAGCCCACTTTGCCCAGCACTTTCCACGGCGCGGGCACTGTGGTGGGGTGGCAGTAGTAGTGGTTTTGAGGCTTGGGATGGTTGCTTTCCAAAACCCAATAGCGCGCGCCATAGCGCTGCGCCACCTCGGCCACGACGTCGGCATCGCCGTTGGGCACGGCCAAAGATGGGTAGCCTGTGACCAGTGTGAACCCCGGCGGGTTGTTGACCAACACCAGCGCACCATCGGGCACCCCCAGTGTGTGGAGGCCGGCGCCGATCTCCGCGTAGGACCGGGCTGGCTTATCCCAAGTGGGGTGGTTGGGGAAGTCGCCGACCACGCGGCGTTGCACGACCAGCGCGGTCAGCAACACCGTCGCAGCCACCAAGCCCCACCCCAACACCTGCTGGGCTTGGCGCAAGTGCCAGCCTCGCCAGTGGGCCACGGGCTGCAAGAGGGTGGCAAAGCCAATGGGCGCCAGGCTCCAAAAGAGCGGCTGCAGCGCTGCCCCAGCGTGGAAAAAGCCCCCCCGCTCGCCCGAAAAGGGAAAAACCAGGCTCATGAGCAGCCACAAGGCGCCCCACATGGCCAGGCCGACCTTGACCCGGCGGTCTTGGCGCATTTTCCAGGCCCCGATGAGCACAAAAGGAAGCCAGAGAATTTCCCCTTGCACAGCCAGGGCGGTGACCAAGTTGCGCTGTGCAGCGTCGAGCCGTGCTGAAAGGATGGCCTTGAGCCCCGACGCCCACCAATGCGCAAACGTCAGCTGCGAAGCCGGGTAAGCATATAACTCGTTGTAGTCGGTGAGCCAAAGGGTGCGCAGGCCACCGGGCGAGAAGGGCGTGCCAAACACCGAAAGGTTGCGGAGCATCCACGGGAACATCACAACCCCGTAGCCGATGAGCACCCACACATAAGAGCGGAGCACCCTCCGGCGGCGCAAGACGAGCACCCCCCACGCCGCCAGCAGCCAGAGCAGGCCCTCCGCGCGGGCAAAATGGAGCAGCCCCGCCAAAAGCCCCAGCAGAAACGGCGCGTGGCGGGCAAACGAGCGGGAGATCCATTTGCTGCCCCAGCGCCACGGGCGAAGGAAGTCATCCAAATGCCAAGCCTCAGGCCATCCCGCGATGATGAAAAAGAGCGCCCCAAAGACCATGAGCGGGGTAAACGTGTCGGGAATGGGGAGGTAAGGGAGATAAAACCCCGAGGCAATGGCCAGCCCCCCGCTCAACAAAGCCAAATCGCGGCGGCGGGTGAAAGTGTAGGCCAGCGACGCGGTCAGCGCGGGGATGAGCCACGCCAGCACAATAAACGGCAGCCGTGCCCCGGCAAATGGCGCGGCTGAAGGCAACATGCGGATGCCCCATGCGGCTAAGAACGCGGCCAGAGGTTGCCAATAGGCAAAGCCTGGGTGCGGCACCCCCTGCGGGTCATCCAGGTAATTCCACACAAAAGGCTCGGCCGTGGTGCCGTGGGCGACTTGTCGCCCCATGATGGTGTAATAATCCGCGTCCATATAGCCCGGGCTATGCTGGAAGACGGCCACAGCAAACAGCGCCAATGCTTGTAGGAAGATTAAGAGGCCCAAATCTTTCAGCTTCATGGCTTCCTCCCAAAAATCAGCATCCCGCGGCTGCCGTAAATGTCCGTCGGGAAGTCGGCCAACAGGGTGTATTCCTGCCAAAACCAGGGCGCTTGCAAGAGCGTTTTCCGCCCATAAACTTCCAGAATCACGATGTAATCGGGGTGCATTGTGCGGATGGCCTCGGCCGGTACCGCGTAATTGATGACGTAGGCTGACTCAGGCAAGGGGAAGAAGCGCAGGCTTTCGGGGCTGTTGAGGCCTGCCAAATCCAAGATGCGGGCTTGGGTATCGTAGCCGAGCACTCCCACGTCGGCAGCGGCGATGGTGTAGGCCAAAGGGTCGGGCTGCAGGCGGGGGCTGAGGAAGGCGGCGGCTCGGTGGTAGAGCAGTTCCAAGGCATACCAGGCCATTTCGGGGGCAGGTCGGTCGCGGCCGTGACGAGGGTGAATCTGCCATGTGGAAAGCGGCGCGCAGACGGGCACAATCAACAGGCCAATGAGCAGCGCCGCGCGACGAAGCCCTGGTGAGGAAATGCGCGCCGCGAGCACCACGACCCCTGTGAGGATGCCGAACATGTAAGGAGGCAAAGGCGGGGTGAGATACCAGCGGAAGATGAGGGGGTGCGCCAGGGCAAAAGCGGCAAAATAAAGCCACGGAAACGCCAACCACACCCAAAGCCGCGGCTGACGGCGAGAGAGCGCCCGAGCGCCAACGAAAAAGAGGAAGCCCCACAACACCATCCCCACTGCAAAAAACCGTGGCGAAAACACCCGATAGAGCCAAAACGGGGAAGCATAATGCTGAATCAAGCGGATGGTGGCTTCAATAGGCGCCAGATGATACACCTGTTGCTTGGCTACCAACGAATGGGGGATGGGCGAGCCATAATATGCGGTAGCAAAGCCAGCCCACGCGAGCACAAGCCCTGCGCCTGGCAAGAGGGGACGCAGCCGCTGCTTGAAGGGTGTGTGTCGTTGACGCCAGAGGTAATCGGCCCCTAAAGGCAACAGCAAAATCAGCGCGTCGGGGCGGGTGAGCAGGCTCAGCCCTCCGGCCAAAAAAGCCAGGGTCCACCGCCCTTCAGCATAAGCGAGCGCGGCCAGGGTCAGCCACAGGATGTAAACGCTGGTTTCCATGCCGCCGATGGCAAAAGTGACGCTCCACGGCGCGACTGCCCAGGCCGCCGCAAAGGCGTAGCCTGCCCACGGGTAGCCCACGCGGCGGGCGAGCCGCATGATCAGCCAGGCTGTGAGCGCGTCGCTGAGGGCGTTGGTCAACAGCGCCAGCCACGGAAACGGCGCCTGGACGCCGCCTGTGAGGCTTCCCAGCAGCGCCATCCACAGGGCGTAGAAGGGGGTGGTGGTGCCCAAGACGTGTTCGCCAGGGTTGAAGACCAGCCCAGCGCCGCCAAGCAAATTGCGGGCATAGCGAAAGGTGATGAATGCATCGTCAATGGTGCGCGGCCCGGGAATCACGCGCGCCGTGAAGACCAAAGCGGCCAAGAGCCACGGGAGCCAGCGCTGCCAAGAGCGTTGCTTGTTCATGAGAGCATTTCGTCCTCAAGGGGCAAGACATGGGCCCGAGAGGCCCACCAGCGCACCGTATAGAGGAAGGGAAGCACCAACAAAGGGGGGACGAACAGCATTGCCAGCGTGGGTGAGGTGGGCGCGCCGAGCTGCCAGCGGGGAGCGAACCAGAGCCAAGGCAACAGCCACAACACCCCGGCCGTTACCCAAACCGCGGGGCGGCCGTAGGCTTTCCAACGGCTGAGCCAATAGCCCCACGTCAGCAGCAAGGGCACCAGCAGGAGGACTTGATCGGAGGGGATGAGTCGGGCCGCGAGCAGCAGTGCAGACCAAACCGTGAGCGAGGCGGTCCAGAGGGCGTGATGCGAAGGCTTGCCCCAGGCGGCGACCCATTCGGCCAGGGTCAGGCCACCGAGCCCCACCACCAACAGCCAACCGAGTTGCCGCCCAATGCCAGGAAGGGCTTGCACCAGCAACGCGCGTGGAGAAACGCCACTACCGCGGGTTTGAATGGCCAGGCGGGCCGCGTCCAATGGCCAAGAGGGAAGCAGCCAGAGCGAAAAAGCCATCAACACAATGGTGAGCCCCCAAAATCCAGCCCAAACGCCCCAGCGCCGCCGTGAGGCCGACCACAGCAGCACGAAGACCACCACGCCGACCATCAAACTCGGGCGGATGAATGCCGCGGCCAAGAGCACCCCTGCCAACGCGTCGCGCTCGCGGCGCAAAGCAGACCACGCCAGCAGCAAAAGCAAAGGCAACACCGCGGTCACATTGCCCGAGAGCAGGGCTTGGGCTGCAAAATACCACGTCAGCACAAAGCCCCCCAGCCACGCACTCAGGGCCTTCCCGGGGCGCCAGGCAAACATCTTCCCTGCCACGGCCAGGGTGGCCAGCGACGCCAAAATCGCGCCGCTGAGCGCCAAAGCCCGCGCGGTGACAAAATTGTTTACAAGCGCCAAAGGCCCAAACCAGAGCAGCGCGGTGTGAAAAGGGTAAACCTCGGGCGTCAACGCGACCCCATCTTGGAGGGCTTGCCCGTAGAGGAGGGCCAGGGTGTGATAGGGGTTTTGCCCCGCGTACACAAAGCGGTGAAGGGCTTCCCACGGGAAGCGGAGCACCTCGCCGCCGGCGTGGTGGCGTGCCAGTACCCAACTGGCCACGCCAACCGCCCCGAGGGCGAGGGCGAGGCCCGCCAGGCGTCCCAGAAGCCCCAAGGCTTCGCGTGGGAAGGGACGAGGTTGGGTTTGCATGCGGCTCCTCGGAGTTACACAAATTCGCGAAAGACCCAATTGCCGAGCAAGCGCCCCCGCGCGGTCAGATGGAGGCGTTCCCCATCGTCGGACCACGTCAAAAGCCCTTGCGCTTGCAGGCGCTCGATGGTTTTGCCATACACCTCTTCGGGAAAGCGCCCAAACCGCGCGGCAAATGCGGTGCGGCGGATGCCTTCGTGGGTGAGGCGAAGCCCCATCATCATGGTCTCGGCCATTTCATCAGCCACGCTGAGGGGGCGGGCTTCCACTGTAGCCGGTGTGCGGGGGAAGGCGCGCGGCGCGGGGGCCTCGTTGAGGCGGCGGATGTACGCGCCAGGGGTCAGGACATTGACGGTGCGGAGGTGGTTCGCATAGCCATGAGCCCCCGCACCCAGCCCCAGATATGGCAAATTGCGCCAATATTGCAAATTATGACGGCACGCCTTGCCCGGCCTGGCCCAGTTGGAGATTTCGTATTGTTCAAAGCCGGCTTGTTGGAGGCGCTCATCGGCCCAAAGATACATTTCCGCTGCCAGGTCGGGGTCGGGCTCGGGCAGGAGCCCTCGGGCAACCCAATGGGCCAAGGGCGTGCCGTGTTCCAATGTGAGAGCATACAGGGAAAGATGCTCAGGGTGCAGGCCCAACACCAGTTCGAGGGTGTGTTGCCATCGTTCCAAAGGCTGATGTGGAAGCCCAAAGATTAAATCTAAGTTGAGGTTGTCGAAACCGGCTTGCCGAGCCCAGCCGACGACCCGGACCACGGTGAGGTAATCGTGTCCGCGTTCCAGCAAATGGAGGTCGTGGGGGTGAGCCGATTGCACCCCTAAACTGAGGCGGTTGATCCCCACCTGCCGCAGCGCGCTGAGGTCGTCTGCGGTGAGGGTTTCGGGGTTGGCTTCCAGGCTGATTTCGGCGCGGTTTTGCAAATGGAAATGTTGGGCCAGGGTTTCCAGAATGCGCCCGATTTGGGAAGGAGCGAGCAACGAAGGCGTGCCGCCGCCGAAATACACCGTATGAACAGGCAGGGCCTGGCCGGCCGCGGCTGCCAACAGGGCTATTTCGCGTTGCAACGCTTGGACATAAGCCTCGCGCAAATGTTCCTGCCCTGCGTAAGTGTTGAAATCGCAGTAACTGCACCGCCGCCGGCAAAACGGCACATGGACGTAAAGGCTATACACGGCCAAAGTATACCACCTACGCTGAGCATGGTATAATCGGCGCGCCGAAACCGGCAGAAAGGTGCTCTTATGGCAGAGAACCCCGAAAATCAGACCAAAGTTTGCCCTACTTGTGGCACCCGAGTCAGCGCGAACGCGACGCGTTGCCATGTTTGTGGCACAGTGTTCGATGCTGGGGCTGAGAAGCCGAAGCCGTCTGCATTGGGCGGAAGCCGGATGCCCGAAATCACCCTCAGCTTGCCAGTGGCGTTGGGGCTGTTGGCGTTCTTTGTGGCGTTGGGCGCGCTGATGGTCTATTTTGCCCTCAGCCGGACCAATCGCATTGTGGAGCCGACCGCGATGCCTTCGCCGACTATCACGGTGACACCCACCATCACGCCGACGCCCTTGCCGCCGACCCCGACCTACACCCCCCTCCCCAGCCCTACACCTTTGACCTACATCGTCAAAAACGGCGACACCTGCGGCAGCATTGCCTTGGCGTTTGACGTTTCCATTCAAAGCATCATTTTGCAAAACAACCTATCTTCGGCCTGTACGCTCTATGTCGGGCAGAAGTTGCTCATCCCTCAACCTACCCCGACCCCCAGCCCCACCCCCAAGGCCACTTTGAGCCCGGCCGAAGCCACGGCCAAGGCGTGCGAAAAAATCACCTACACCGTGCAAGAAAACGACACCCTGAGCGGCATTGCCATCAACTACAACGTCCCGATGGAGGCCATTCGCCAATACAATGGCTTGGTCAACAACACGGTGTTTGCTGGGCAAACGCTCATCATCCCGCTGTGCATGCGCAACCCCACCCCTGGGCCGACGGCCACACCCACGCCGCCGCCGCCCTATCCGGCCCCGGCGCTGCTCATCCCGGTCAACGGCGCGGTCTTCACCCTGGCCGATGATACCGTGGCGCTGCAATGGGCCTCGGTGGGTGAACTGCGAGACAACGAAGCCTACCAAGTCACTGTGGAAGACCTCACCGCGGACCGTGGGCGCAAAATCGTGGCCTACGTGACCGATACAAAATACGTGGTGCCGTCGTCCTTCCGCCCCACCGAGCCTCAGCCTCATATCTTCCGCTGGTGGGTGGTCACGGTGCGCCAGGTAGGCACCGACGACAATGGCAACCCCATTTGGCAAGAGGCTGGCGATCGCAGCGAGGCGCGGGTCTTTAGCTGGAGCGGGGCAGCCACCGGAGGCGCTCCCACGGCCACGCCCACGCCGACAGAGTAACGCTTCCGGCCTATGGCCCACAAAGCAGCCTTGTTGCAAAATCAAACATCCCCTTGGTTGAGGCCAAGGGGATGTTTTTTGCCACCACGCGGTCGGGCCGGCTTCCAGGCTTAAGGATGCCAAAACCACCATAGCACCAGCGCTGAGCCCACGCCCAACAAAACGCCCCAGAAGGCTTCCCAAGGGGTGTGACCTAACACCTCGCGCAGTGCTTCGCCTTTGGGCCAATGCCCGGCTTGGAGATCGCGCACCAGGCTGTTGATCAGCGCGGCGTGTTCACCGGCTTGGCGGCGGATGCCTGTGGCGTCATAAACCACGATAGCCGCAAAAGCCACGGCCACGCCAAAAAGAGGGGAATCGAAACCGTCGCACAAGCCCGCCGCAAAAGCCGCGGCCGAAACCAGCGCGGAATGGGAACTGGGCATCCCTCCCGGGCTGACCACCAAGCCCCAATCCCACTCGCGGGTGCGAATGTAGGCAATGGGCACCTTCCCGCCTTGAGCTAAGCCCCAAGCGAGGAAGGCAGCCCAAAAAACGCAGTTATGCAATAAGGCTGGCATGGCTAAGCATCATCCGTGGCAAAGGGTTCCAACGAGCCATCGTCGTGCAACTGCTGGACTTTCAACTCGGCTTCTTCCAGCAGGCGCCGGCAGTGCTTGAGCAGCGCCTGGCCGCGGGCATAGAGCGCCAGCGATGTTTCCAGCGGGTGCTCTTCATGTTCCAAAGCGGTGACGATGCGTTCCAGCTCGGCTAAGGCTTGTTCGTAAGTCAGGCTTTCGATCGGGGGCAGGGAAGATGCGTCCACGGGCAGGCCTCCTAAGGTTGGGGGGCAGGGGAAGGCGTCGTCAGCGGGAAGCGGTTTTGGGGGCGAAGGGTGTTGCGACGCCAGAAGTTTTGGTAAACATCCCACAACAGGTTGGGGGTGTTTTGCAGGTTCCCGGGCAGGGGGCCCAGGCGGAAGTTGAAGTCGTTGTCTTCCTTGGCCAGCGGCGGCCACGAAGCATACCAGGCCCACACTGCGTAGGGAATGCCGCGGGCTTCCAGTATTTCGATTTCGTCTTGCATGAAGCGCGGGGCTGCCGGTGCCCACCGCACCACGCCGATTTCGTTCGCGACCACCGGCGCACCGACGGTTTGGGAAAACGCCCGCGCGGTATCCAGATAGGATGCCAGCCAAGCCTTGTCGGCCATGAAGGGGCCGTTTTCGTCTTCAAAGGGCCCCGGATACGCGCGCGGTGCTTCAGGGCTTTGAAAAACGTAATCAAAAGGGCGGTATTGGTGAAAGGCATAGACAATCCGCGGGGCTTCGCTGGGGCGCAGGAAGGGGAGCCATTGCAAATCAGCATAGCCCAAAGGTTCAACCAAAATGGGCGTCCATGGGTCAACCTCGCGGATGGCCGCGACCAGGTTAGGATACCACGTGTTCCAATCATAACCTGTGCCCTGATAACGGGCCAAAAAGGCTTGGGGGGTGCCCGCGCGGACGATGTCGTCGGCGTTGGGCTCGACCATCAAATTGTAACCGATGACGTTGGGATGATCGCGATAGCGTTGGGCAGTAAACTGCCACATGGCAGCCCAGGCCTCACGGGCTGCGGGGTCGCGCCAGACGCTTTCGACAAGATATTGGCGGCCGAACCAGGTTCCCAAATCTGCGCGCAAAATGGAAAATTCGCTGCGGCCGGGGCCGGTGCGTGCGGAAATGACAACATACAAGCGCGCTCGCGCGGCCATTTGGAGCAGGGCGTCGACCGCCGCGATGGCGGCGGGGTCGGGGCGATATGGCGGGGTTACGGTAAACAACCCCGGCACCGAAAGGTTGACCCAATTGGCCCCTGAGGCTGCCAAGTTGTCAAAATCGGCTTGGGTGTAAGGTGGCCCGATGGGGCCAGGGCCCATGAGGCCTTCATCCAGTGCGGGGAAGACGCGACGCTGATAAATGTTCGCCCCGCGCAATTGGAGGCCGTCTTTCCAGAGGTGCCATTTGTAGGCCATGGGCGGTTCGGGGGTGGGGGAAGGCGGAGGGGTGGGCGAGGGCGAAGGCGTGGGGGTGGCTGTTGGCGAGGCCGTCACCGTGGGGGAAGCCGTGGCCGTGGGTGTGGGCGAAGCCGGGGCTGCGAAAAACCCAGGGAAAGCCGAGCCGCACCCCGCAAGCAGGGCTATCCCCAACACCGCCAGGCCTTGCCGGCAGCGGAGCCATCCGGGGCAGAAAGACCGTCGCGGCGCTGTGACCATACGTTCCCAAGCCTTCAGGGCACCAAATGGTAGCCTGCCGCCCGGAGGGCGTGTTGGGCGTCTTCCCACTGGTTTTGCGGCACCCAGAAGTAATCTGTGGTGTACGTCGAAACCGCCAAGATGGGAATCTGAGCCGCGGCCAAAACGCGGCTTATCTGGGCTAAGATGCCTATTTGGCCGAAATCCAGCGGGCCTTGGATGCGCCATCCCCGCCACGGCCCTGCGGTGGGTGTGCCTGTGGGCGGGCGGTAGAGGCCCTCGGGGGCCATGAGCGAGGTTTCCTCTTCGGTGCTGGCCACGAAAACCTCGGTCGCTTGCAGCAAAGCGGCTGGTAAGGGGGTGCGCGGCGGCAGGCGATAGATGTAAAACGCGGCGGGAAGCGCGTGGAAGGTGAGGCTCATGGCTGTGGATCCTTGGTGGTGGGCTGGGTGGGCTGCACCCGCGCGTGAAAAGCGCCTTCGGCCACTTGCACGTGCACCACTTCCCCGGCCTGCACGGCCGCTGCTCGGCGGACGATTTGCCCATCTGCGCGGGTGACCACCGCATAACCGCGGCGCAAAACCGCCAGGGGGTTGAGGGCTTCCAGCCGTTGGGCCAGCGCGTCTAAGCGCGTTTGGTGGAGCGCCAAACGATGCGCCCACGCGGTGCGCATTTGCCGTTCCAAATCGTCCAATCTTTGGGCTTGGGTGAACAGCCGTTGTTGGGGCGCGTACCGTTTGAGGCGGATTTCCCATTCGCTGAGTGCAATGCGTTTTTGGGTCAGCAAGGCCTGCCAAGCCCGCTGAAGGCGGGTTCCCAGGCTGTGGAGCACGATGAGCAAATCATCCTTATTGGGGGTGGCAAGTTCGGCTGCGGCCGTGGGCGTTGGGGCCCGTTGGTCTGCGGCAAAATCGGCCAGCGTAAAATCGGTTTGGTGCCCTACGCCGGTGATGACCGGCGCAGGGGAAGCCGCCACTGCCCGGACCACGGCTTCATCGTTGAAGGCCCACAGGTCTTCCAGCGAGCCGCCCCCGCGCGCCAGGAGGATGACGTCGGGCTGAACGTGGGTGTTGAGGGCTTCCAGCGCGGCTACAATGGAAGGCGGCGCCTCGGTGCCCTGTACCAATGCAGGGGCCAGAACGATCTCGGCCAGAGGATAGCGGCGGCGGAGGGTGTTGAGAATGTCGCGCAGCGCGGCGCCTGTGGCTGAAGTCACCACCCCAATCCGCCGCGGAAAGCGAGGCAAAGGGCGTTTCCGCGCTTCGTCGAAAAGCCCCTCGGCTTCCAGTTGGGCCTTGAGGCGTTGGAATTCCCGAAAGAGATCGCCCTCACCGCTGGGGCGGAGGAGGTCGGCGTAGAATTGGTAGCGTCCCCCAAACTCGTAGACACTGACGTGGCCGTGGGCTTCGACCGCGTCGCCATCGCGCGGTAGAAAATATTGGGCCTGCCGCGCGACCTGCGGTTTCCACATCACGCAGGGCAGTTGGGCGTTGCCGTCTTTGAGGGTGAAATAAGCATGGCCTGAAGAGGCAATTTTGAAATTGGAAACCTCGCCTTGCACCCATAATTCCCGCAGGTTGGCGTCGCTTTCCAGAAGGTCTTTCAAATAGCGGGTGAGGTCGGTGACCGACCAAAGGTAAAAAGAAGGGAAGACCATCTTCGCCCTCACGGTGAAAGGTTGGTCACATTTTAGCACAAGACGAAGATGGAGGCGGGGTGACCGGACGGCTTTATGAGTCTTTGGGCTCTGTCCCCCGATACGCGCGCCATAGGGCCCGAAAGAGTTTGCCGTGGCTGCCGTTGCCCAGTTTCAAGTGAAGCAGTTCGTGGATGATCACTTCTTGCTGAAAGGCCAGGGGTTGGCTGAGCAGTTCGGTGTTGAAGGTGAGCCGCCCGCGGCGGGACGCGCTGGCCCACTTGCGGCGCATGGGGCGCAGGTGGATTTCTTTCACCTCCACGCCGATGCGTGCGGCCCAGCGCCGCACCTCGGCCTTGAAGATTTCGCGACGCACCAGGTCGTCCGTGGTCTCACTCATGGCGTTTGACCAACACTTCCATCAGGCTTTGCACGACTTCGGGCAGGCCTTCCCGAATGCCGTGTTCCCGCAACACCTTGTACAACGCCAAGCGCAGTTCCCGCTGTTGCCGCTGGCTGGTGGCCCAGTGGGGATAGGCGGCAAAGGTGCGCACCAGCGCGTCGGCTACGGCCCGGGCGGTGCGCTTGGGCACCCCGCGATGCTGGTGGAGCAGCCAGTACACGGTGAAGGCCTCGGCTTCCAGGCCCTGTTGGGCGAACGCCTGCTCCGCGGCGTTGATCTCGGCAATGAGGGCCTTGAGGGCTTCCAGGGCCTGCTGCGCGGTCTGTTGTTGGGCCTGAAAGGCCTGCACAATGGCCTCAGCCCGCTCACCGATGGAGAGGAGGAAGGGCTTGGCCGCGGCCTCGTCCGCGATTTTCTGGCGGATGGATTTGACCAGGTTGAACACCTCCACAGTGGGCGGCTTGCGGCTGGCTTCCAGGCGGCGGAGCAGGTCGGCGTTGATTTCGTACACCTCCACCGCGCCGCGGATGGCGCCGCCGTGGGAGTGCTTTTGGACCAACGCCGCGGTTTTGCGCAGCACATCCCGCTCGATGGGCACGCCCGGGTCGTAGGCTTCCTTGAGCAGGCTGACCATGCGCGTGAGGGTGGTGTAATCGTCCAGGTAGGGACGCAGGAACGCGGCCGGGGAGAGGACTTCGTACAGGTCGGCCAGTTCGTCGAAGAAGGCGTAGAAGGCCTGCCGCGCCCCTTCATCCCGAAAGTGGGCGAGTACGCGCTCCGCGGCCTTGTCGTCGCCGCCTGCGGCCAGGGGCAGGTAGTCGCGGCGGGCCTGGGCCATCAGGTGCTCGAAGCGCTCGCGTAGCACGTCCAGGTCGGTGACCACGCCCTCGATGTCCTGGGAGTCGAAGGCCAGGGCTTTCTCCAGGTGCTCGAAGATGCCCACGAAGTCCACGATGAGGCCGCAGGTCTTGCGCTGACCGTCCCGCTCGTAGGGGCGGTTGACGCGGGCGATGGCCTGGAGGAGCACATGGTCGCGCATGGGCTTGTCCAGGTACATGGCGTAGAGCACGGGCGCGTCGAAGCCGGTGAGCAACTTGGAGGTGACGATGAGGAACTTGGGGTGCTCCTCCTTGCGGAAACGGTCGCGGATTTCCCGCTCTTCGTCCGCGTCGCGGTGGTACTGGCGCAACAAGGGCGGGTCGTTTTGGCTGCCGCTGATGATGACCTCGAAGGCTTCAGGCGGCAGGTAGCGCTCAGGGTCTTCCTGGTAAAGGCGCTCGAAGGCGTCTTTGTACAGGGCGCAGGCCTCCCGATCGACCGCGACCATGAGGGCCTTGTAGCCCAGGGGTTCCACATATTCGCGGTAGTGTTCGACCACGAAGCGGGCCACGCGCTGAATGCGGTCCGGGTTCTTGAGCATGTTGCGCAGGGTGACGGCCCGCTCCAGGATGCGGTTCAACTGGTCGGGGTCGGCAAGGCCCTCGGCCTCGGCCAGGTCCAGGAACTCCCGTTCCAGGGTCTCGCGGTCCACGCGCAGGTCGTTCTCGGCCAGGGTGTAGTGCAGGGGCACGGTGGCGCCGTCTTCGATGGACTGGCGGATGGAGTACTTGTCCAGGTAGCCGTGGGGCGGGTCGTCCACGCCGAAGATTTGGAAGGTGCTGCGGCCGTGCGCGCTGCGGTCGATGGGCGTGCCCGTGAAGCCGAGGATGGTGGCGTTGGGCAGCGCGGCCATGAGGTAGGTGCCCAGGTCGCCGCCGGTGGTGCGGTGCGCCTCGTCGATGAGGACGAAGATGTTGGCGCGGGTGTTGATGTTGGCGGGCATGTCGTGGAACTTGTGGATGGTGGAGACGATAAGGCCGCGGTAGTCCTGGCGCAGCAGGTCGCGCAGTTCCCGCTTGCTCTCCACCACGCGGGCATGGCCCAGGCCCAGCGCGGCCAGGTTGGAGAAGAGTTGCTGCTCCAGTTCGTTGCGGTCCACCAACATGAGCACGGTGGGGTTTTGGAAAACGGGCTCGGACATCAGGCGGCGGGCGATGGTGATCATGGTGAAGGTCTTGCCCGAGCCCTGGGTGTGCCAGATGAGGCCGCGGCGTTTGGGCTGGCGGTCGGGCGGGGGGTGGACGGCTTCCTCGGCCCGCTGCAGCACCTTTTCCACGGCCCGCATCTGGTGGGGGCGGAGGACGACCTTGGTCAGTTCGCCGTCGCGGCGCACGAAGAGGATGAAATCGCGCAGCACCCGCACGATGCGCGCGGGGTGGACGAAGTCCTTGACCAGGGTTTCGAAATCGGGGTGGGGCGACTGGCCGGTCGCCCCAAGGGATGTGCGCCAGTTGATGAGCGCCTTCCGTTCCGTGTTCCAGGTGGGGCCGTAGTAGAAGCGCACCAGGTGGGTGATGGCGAAGAGTTGCATGAGCGCCAGCAGGGGTGCGCCTTGTTCGTGGTAGCGCCGCACCTGGTCCAGGGCCTCGGCCAGCGCGTCTTGCTTGTGCGCGGCCTTGGTCTCCACCAGGAGGATGGGGATGCCGTTGACGAAGTAGGCGATGTCGATGCGGATGGGCTGGCGGCCGCCGGTGTAGCGCAGTTCCTGGGTGACATGGAAGGCGTTGTTCTCCCAGTGGTCGAAGTCCACCAGGCGGACGTTCCGCTCGCGCTTTTCCTCGGCCACGTAAACGGTCTTGCGGCCGCGCAGGTATTCCCAGGCCTCCAGGTTGCCCTGGATGTTGGGGCGGACGCGGGCCAGGCGCTCGGCCAGGTCCTGGGCCTCGCGCAGGCCCACGATGCCGGGGTTGAGAAACTGCACCTGGCGCAGGAAGACCTCGTAAAGGAGCAGGCCGTCGGTGCCCCGGCGCAGGCGTTCGGCCTCCTCCGGGGAGAGTTCCCGCCATGCCACCTGGGCCGAATAGCGGGCCATAGGTTCTTGCACGGTGCGGCGTTCGGTGAAACGAGTGTAATGGGTCATGGGTGTGTCTCCCGGTCATCCATCGGTTTGCAACATGCGCCACAGGCCGCGGGCCTGGGGGTCGGGGCCAGTGGCGGCGGGGTTGTAGCGGTCCAGGTGCCAACGCAGGGGGTTTTCGGCGATGTAGCGCCGGGTGGCGTTCAACGCGCGTTGGTTGCGGATGATGTGTTCGAAATAATTGCGTTGCCACACGCGCACGCCAGGCGTGCCGCGCAATGCGTTGATGCGGTGCGTGACCGCGGATTTGAACGCCCGAACGATGGTTGGAATCGATCCCGGTACCGGTTTGCCGAATTGTTCCACCGTAGGGGCACGGCGATCCGTAGTAGGGGCACGGCGACGCCGTGCCCCTACGGAATGGGGATCGTCCATTTCCACAATCCAAATAATGCCGTGGATGTGGTTGGGCATGACGACGAATTCGTCATCAAACAATTCCACATAGGGGCGGACCTGGGCGGTTTTGAACCATTCTTCCCACACAATTTTCCCCCATTCATTCAACATCATCTCCCCATCCACCACCTGGCCGAACAACAGAACCCGGCGGTGGGTGCATATGGTGACGAAATACGCGCCTGCCTGGGTGTCATCGTACCCGCGCAACCGGATGGAGCGCCGATGGTGGCGGGCGGGGTCATACCGCGACATCTCCGCGTCCTCCCTTCAGGCCTAACAACGCCAACACCTCCGCCAGCGCGCGGTCGGCCTCGGCGCGGGCTTCTTCGGCCTCGCGCAGCCGCAGCACCGCCTCCTCCAAGGGCAGCACGTCCTCTACATCGTTCTGGGCCACGTAGCGGCTGGGGCTCAGGTTGTAGTCGTTGGCCGCGGCCTCGTCGTTGGTGATGATGCGGCTCAGGCCCTCCTCTGCGGCCCAATCGTGGTACACGCGGGCGATGCGCGCCACATGCTCGTCAGTGAGTTCGTTCTTGGGGCGGCCTTTGACAAAGAGGCGGGAGGCGTTGATGAGCAGGATCTCGCCCGGATGGCGCTTCTGCTTGTTGATGACCATGATGATGCCGGGCGCGGTGGTGTTGTAGAACAGGTTTTCGGGCAGAAGGATGACCGCTTCAATCAGATCGTCTTCCACAAAACCGCGCCGGATATCCCGCTCCCGGCTCTTGCCCCGAGTTCCACTACCCCGGCTCACCGCGCCTGTGTCCAAAACCACAGCCATGCGGCCCGTGTCGTTCAGCGAGGCCACCATGTGCTGCACCCAGCCCCAATCCGCGCTGGACGCGGGCGGCACGCCATAAGCGAAACGGCCGTAGGGGTCGTGCTCGTACACCTCGGTGGGGATGTCCTGGTTCCACATGGGATTGGCAATGACCAGGTCGAAGCCGCGCAGGTGACGGCCCGAGGGGTCCAGGAACGCGGGTTTGCGCATGGTGTCGCCCAGGCGGATCTCCGCGTCCTGAATGTCGTGGATGACCACATTCATCCAGGCCATGGCGTAGGCCGAGGCGTTGATGTCCTGGCCGAAAACGCGAATTTCCTCCACGTGGCCGGGGATTTTCAGGCGGCCGTTCTCCTTCTCGCCATACTTTTCCAGGAAGCGCAGGAAGGTCTTGACCAGCAGACCGCCGGAGCCGCAGGTGGGGTCGTACACGCTCATGCCGGGCTCGGGGTCGAGGATGCGGGCCATGAGCACGCCGACCATGCGCGGGGTGTAGAATTCGCCCGCGGACTGGCCCGCGCCTTCCGCGAACTTGCGCAGGAGGTACTCGTACGCGCGGCCCAGGATGTCGGGCTCCACATCGCGCAGGCCCAGGCGGTGCTGAGAAAGCACCTGGATCAGGCGGTGCAGGTAGGGGTCATCCACGATGCGCTGGCCCGCGGTGGTGGCGTTGAAGTCGGTGATGTCGATAACGCCGCTCAGGCGGGGGTTCTCGCGGGCCACCGCCCGCACCGCGTCGGTCAACTTCTGGCCCAGGTTGTGGACGGGCAGGTTGCGGATGTAGGCCCAGCGGGCCTCGGGCGGGATGTAGAAGCGGACCAATTTGTGGTCGTCTTCGATCCAAGACAAGGCTTCTGTTATGGAAACGTCTGAGTCCTCGGCCACGCGCTGGACCTCGTCGTCGAACACATCGGACAGGCGCTTGAGGAAGATGAGAGGAAGGATGTAATCTTTGAACTTGGGCGCGTCCACGGGGCCACGCAAGGCACTGGCCGCATCCCACAGCCAAGAGGCAAGGGTGGGGAGGTCCAACATGATATCCATCCTCCGCTCGCGCGAACAGCCCTTTCGTTCGGCGGAGCGCCTACAAAAAGGGTTGTTGTTCAGCCGGTAGGCACAAGATGCTGCGCGATAGATGCCTTCAAAATCGCCGCATCGGCGAGGAAAGCACGCCGGGCGCGACAAAGTATTAAAATTTTACCACGCCCCCCGAATTCCCGTCGTCTCCGCCGCGGCTGCACGCGGCCACCTGCCCAAACGCGGCTCTGCCCCGTGCACCCGCATTAAACGCCAACGCCCCGCTGTGCCGTGTGCGACCCCGGATTTGCGCCTATCCAGGCAGGTGGGAGCCTGCCCGAGGGTTCGGCCTTGGCTTGCGCCTA
>CAYLRJ010000077.1:0-34623 GCA_964386185.1 uncultured Anaerolineaceae bacterium | reverse complement strand
CCCCATTCCGCAATTCGCAATTCCTCATTCGCAATTTGCTCCCCCGCCCTCATCCCCCTGTGTCCCCCTTCTCCCAGAGGGCGAAGGGGGATAGGGCAAGGCACGCCTTACCCCTACCAAAAAATCCGCGTAAATCGGTGTCAATCGGTGGATCTATCTGCGTCCATCTGCCCTCATCGGCGTCCATCTGCGTTCCCCTCACCACCGCCCCAAAAGTCACCCCCGCCCCCAGCCCGCAATTCCTAATTCCTCATTCGCAATTTGCTCCCCTGCCCTCATCCCCCTGGTTCCCCCTTCTCCCAGAGGGCGAAGGGGGATAGGGCAAGGCACGCCTCGCCCTTACACAAAAAATCGGCGAAAATCGGTGTCAATCGGCGGATTTATCTGCGTCCATCTTGCCCCATCTGCGCCCATCTGCGTTCTCTTCACCCCTGCCCTAAAATCACCCCCGCCCCCACCCGCAATTCGCAATTCCTCATTCGCAATTTCCGCGCGCCCGCCCTCACCCCCAGTCCCCCTCTCCCAAAGGGCGAGGGGGTTGCCCTCATCCCCCTGTGTCCCCCTTCTCCCAGCGGGCGAAGGGGGATAGGGCAAGGCACGCCTTGCCCCTACAAAAAAAATCAGCGAAAATCGGTGCAAATCGGTGGATCCATCTGCGTCCATCAGCCCCCATCTGCGTCCATCTGCGTTCCCTTCACCACCGCCCCAAGCTCACCCCCGCCCCCGCCCGCAATTCGCAATTCCTCATTCGCAATTTCCGCGCGCCCGCCCTCATCCCCCTGGTTCCCCCTTCTCCCAGAGGGCGAAGGGGGAGCGCAAATCGGCGAAAATCGGCGTCAATCGGTGGATTTATCTGCGTCCATCTGCCCTCATCTGCGTGCATCTGCGTTCTCCAGCGGGCGAAGGGGGGACCTTCGGTCTATCCGTCATTGTTGCCCCTGGGGAGGCGGCTGCTTTGACCACGCGGCTGGCGCGGGCGGCGCGCGTGATATAATCGCGGCATGTTTGGCCGTGAACGCTTCCCCCGTTTGTCGAAACGCTGGTGGGCTTTTGCCTTGTTGGCCATGCTCGTGGTGTTGCTGCTCGTCGGCCGCACCAGAGCAGCATGGGCTGCCCCTTCTCTGGAGCCGACACCCATTCCGACGGTGACGGGCACGCCGTTGGGGCCGGTGGTTGTGGTGCTCGGCGGGGGCAATCCTCAAGTTAATGTCCGGGCTGGCCCCAGCAGCCGTTGGCCTATCATTGGCATCCTCATCCCCGGTGAGCGGGTGCCTGCCATTGGGCGCACCCCCGCGGGGGAGTGGATCAAAATTGTGTATCCGGGCTCACCCGACGGCACGGGGTGGGTTTACGCGTATGTGGTGCGGGTGGAAGGGGGCGATTTGCCCATTGTGGAACCCCCACCCACGCCTACGCCGTTGACCACGCCCACGGTGGACCCAACCCTGGCTGCGCAATTCTTGGTGGATGTTCCCCCGACGCGGTTGCCCACGTTTACCGCGCCGCCGCCTTTGGTGGTGCCGACTTTTGTCAACACCGCGCCGGCGAGCGCACGCTTCCCCAGTGCGTTGGTCATTTTGGGCCTGTTTGCGCTGGGTCTGTTTGGGATGACCGTTTCGTTTTGGCAGAGGCGATGAGATGCTGCGAGATGCGTTAGGTGTGTTGCTGTTGGGCCTTCTGGCTGGCCTGGGTGTGAATTATCTGGCCGATGTGATGCCGCGCGAGCGTTGGGCGCCGCTGTGTTTGCATTGTGGCCGCCCGTTGGCGTGGAAGGATTATTGGCGGTGGTGGCTGCCCTGTCCCCATTGTGGAAAGCGGCGTTGGCGGCATGGGGTGGTTTTGGCCGTGTTGGGTGTGGTGAGTGTGGTTTTGTGGTGGCGGCCGCCCGAGTGGGGCTTTTGGGCGATGTGGGCGTTGAGTGTGTACGCGGCGTTGGTCATTGTGATGGATGTGGAGCATCGGTTGATTTTGCACGCGGTGAGTGGCGCTGGCGCGTTGTTGGGTGCGGGGTTAGGCGTTTGGCGGCATGGTTGGCTCACGACCCTTTGGGGTGGGCTGGCGGGCGCGGGCATTATGCTGGCCTTGTTCCTCGCGGGCAACGGTTACGCGATGTGGAAGGCCAAACGGGCAGGGGAACCCCCGCCCGAAGAGCCAGTGTTGGGCTTTGGTGACGTCACCTTGATGGGAGCCCTGGGCTTGCTTTTGGGATGGCCGGGCATTTTGGCCGGCTTGACTTTGGGAATTTTGCTGGGGGGTGGTTTTAGCCTGCTTTATTTGGCGTATGGTTTCGTGCGCTGGCGCGCGCTCAAGACGGACGCGTACATTCCCTACGGTCCGTTTTTGGTGTTGGGGGCCCTGTTGGCGATTGTGTTATAGGGGAAAGCGCCGAAAAGCGGCAGCAGCGAGTCACAAAGCGAGATAAAAGGATATAAGCGCAGAAGGGAAAATGGTACGACGACCCCACGCTGCCGCTTGGGTTGCGCTTTTAAAAGTTTGTCATGACGTTGCTATACATGTTGCCCGTCGCAGGCCCCAACGCGACAACAATGGCAATCACGACAATCACCACCAGCATCAGCAAGAGGGCGTATTCCAGCAGACCTTGGCCTTTCATGGGGTGTGCTCCTTTCGGGGGAAGGTCACAAACGGTCAATTTGGGCTTTGAGTTGCTCCATTTGGGTGAGCAAGGTTTCCAATGTCTCGCGCAGTTCGCTGGCCCGTTTGTATTCTGCGCGCACGTAGCGCGCATAGGGGGCCAAGGCCTCGTAAATTTGGTCCAAATTGGCCTGGATGGTGTCTTCGAACTGCTGGCGGAGGGTGGTGCTCAATGAACGGCGCAGTTGGTTGACTTTGCGGTGCATTTCCGCGGTGGCTTGTTTGCGCCGCGCGGGGATGACAAACAGGCCCAGCACGGCCACGAAACTGGCGGCCGCGATGCCGGTGATGTCGGCGGTGAGGGTGGTGGCGATGGCTGTAATCACTGCCCCCAAGCCGATGGCGCCCACTTCCAACGCGGCCGCGGCGGCCACCGCGGCTTGGGTGCCTTCGGCCAGGGCGCGCGCTTCTTTTTCTTTGTCGTACGTCTTGACCACTTCCTGCGCCCGGCGGCCGACGGTTTCGACCAGGCGGTCTCTGTCGTAGCGGAAACCGGTGGGTGCTTCGAGCATTTGCCCTTTGTATTTTTCACGGTGTTGGGCTAAGTGCTCGTGCACGGCTTGCCATTGACGAAGGTCTGATTCCACCAGCCAGTCAATGAGTTTTTCGACTTTGGTTTCGATTTGTTGGGGCACGTCGCCGATGACTTGGGTTTTGAATTCCTCTTGCAGGCGTTTTTTGTTGAAGAGGTCAATCACGCGGCCGAGGCGAATGGTTTCTTCGAAGTATGCTTGGGCTCGTTGTTCCATTTCCAGCAGGATGTTGTCAATCTCGGCCATGCGCAATTCGAAGCCGCGTTGCATGTCGGCTTTGTATTCTTCCAGTTGTCGCTCGACGCTGGCGATGACTTCCAAATCGCCTTGCAATATTTCGATTTCTTGTGCGAGCGCGTCGGCGTGTTCTCGTGCCAGGCGCATGCCTACGCCTAAGGGGTTGAGCAGTTTGAGCCGGATGCGTTCGGTTTGGTCGAGGGTGTCGCGGATGTATTTTTCCAGGGCTGCGAAGCGGCTGGCTTCCCAGAGGGGGCGTTCGCCTTGTTTGGCGCGCAGTGCCAGCTTGGCGCTTACGGGGAACACCTCGGGTTGCACATCCAAAAGGGCGCGCGCGTTTTCTTGGACGAAGGCGATGACTTGTTCCAAATCTGCGGCGCTTTCCAGCAGGTCGGCTTTGTTGATGACGAGGACGATTTTCTTCCCCCAGGCGCGCAGTTTTTCCATAAACGCGCGCTCGCTTTCGCTGAAGGGGCGGTCGGCCGAGGTGACGAAGAGCACCAGGTCGGCGCGCGGCGCGAATTTTTCGGTGATGAGTTCGTGTTCGCGGATGATGGCGTTGGTGCCGGGGGTGTCTACGATGCTGAGGTCGCGCAGCAAATCAACGGGCGCGGTGATTTCCAAGAGGTGTTCGCCCAGGGGTTTTTGTGCCAGTTCTGGCCCGTAGCGCAGGATGTTGACTTGGGTGGTGGTGGGCGTGACGCCTTCTTTCAAAACGGGTTCGCCCAGCAGGGCGTTGATGAGGGCGCTTTTGCCCGCGTTGAATTCGCCGACGACGACGATGAGGAAGAAGTCGTCGAGTTGGAGGATTGAATCTTCGAGGGTTTGGCGCGCTTCGGGGTCTAAGCCGGCTTTGAGCAGGGCTTCGCGTAGTTCGCTCAGCAGCCGCCGTTCTTCTTGAAGCAGGGCTTCGGGTTTCCGTTTGAGAAAAGGCATGCGAAAAACTCCCTTGTGAAATCGGCGTGGGGTTGGGGATGTGAGGCTGCGTTGGGGAAGGGCGACCGAGGTCGTTGGCCTGCCTGGGTGGTGGGTGGCAGGGTGCGGTCAGGGTCGGCGGGATTGCAGCCAGGTTTGGAGGCGGGCTGGGGGCCAGGTGTTGATGATGTCGTCGGCGGTGGCCCAGCCGCGTCGGCCTGTGAGCACGCCGTAGATGCGGTGGTCGAAGTCGGCCGGTGAGTGGGCGTCGGTGTTGATGGCCAGCAGGATGCCGCGGGCGACGGCTTGGCGGACGAGGGAAGCGTCCAGGTCTAAGCGGCGGGGATGGGCGTTGATTTCCAGCGCGACGCCGTTTTCGGCTGCGGCGGTGAGCACGGCTTCCCAATCCAGGTCCGCACCTGCGCGGTGGGGGAGCAAGCGGCCTGAGGGGTGCCCGATGATGTGGACGTGAGGGTTGCGGATGGCCTTCAGCAGCCGCTGGGTGATGCGCTCGCGCGGTTGGCGGAGCGAGGTATGGAGTGAGGCGACCACAATGTCCAGCTCGGCCAGCACTTCGTCGGGGTAGTCTAACGAGCCGTCGGCCAAGATTTCGACTTCGGCACCTTGTAAGAGCAAAATTTGTCCGCCCAGGGCGGCTTGCACTTGGCGGATTTCTTCTCTCTGGGCGCGCAGGCGTTCTGGCGTGAGGCCGTGGGCGACGCCCAGGCTTTGCGAGTGGTCTGTGATGGCCAGGACGCGCAGCCCCCGGGCCAGGGCGGCTTCGGCCATGGCGCGGATGCTGGCTCGCCCGTCGCTCCAGGTGGAATGGCTGTGAAGTTCGGCTTGGATGGCCTCAGCGGTCACCAGGGCGGGCAGGCGACCGTGTTGTGCGGCTTCGATTTCGCCGTTGCCTTGGCGGATTTCCGGCGGAATCCACGGCAGGTTTAGGGCGGCGTAGTATTCGCGTTCGGTGGCGAAGGGGGCTTCAGGGTCTTGCCCGCGCGCGGCGGCCAGCTGTTGAAGGTCGTTGAGGTGGGCTGCGCTGCCGGTGCTCAAGACCCAGGCCGTGCCAAAGCGGTTGGGTGGGGCTGCGCTGAGGTGGAGGGGCAGCCCTTCGGGCAGGGTGAGTGCTGCTTCGGCGTAAGTGGGGTGTGTGGTGAGGGGCGTTTCGGGTTGTTGGAGGGCTTTTAGCGCGGCTTGCAGGGCTTGCTCGGGCACGGGGGAGGTCAAAAGCAGGTCAATATCGCCCACCAAGGCTTTGCCGCGGCGGATGCTGCCGGCGAGTTCGGCGCGGGCAATTTGCGGTAGGTCGCGCAGGATGGCAAGCAAGCGCAGCGCTACAGGCCGCGCATCGCCAAGCAGGAAGCCGCGCGGCCGCGCCCGATAGGCTTGAATGGCTTCCAGGATGCGGGCTTCGCTCTTGACGCCAAAGCCCGAGAGGGCGCGTAGGCGGCCTTCTCGCGCCGCACTTTCCAGGCTGTTGAGGTCGGTGATGCCCAGCGCTTGCCACAGCCGCCGAACTTTTTTGGGCCCCAAGCCGGGCAGTTGGGTGACCTCGACCAGCGAGGGTGGGACTTCCTCCTCCAGCCTTTCCAAAAAGGTGAGCCGTCCGGTGCGGAGGTATTCGTCAATTTTTTTGGCAATGGCATCGCCGATGCCGGGGATGTCGGTCAGGCGTTGGGTTGCCCAAAGGTCGGTGACGGGGGTTTCCAGCGCGGCCAGGGCTTCCGCCGCGCGGCGGTAAGCCCGAATTTTGTAGGGGTTTTCCCCTTTGAGTTCCAGCAACAGGGCAATGCGTTTGAAGAGGGCGGCCAGGGTGAGGTTGTCGGCCATGAGGTTCCTCAGCGCGTGAAGATGCGAAGGTTTAGGTTATTGTACCCTGAATTTGGGTTTTGGAGTGAATTTTTGGGGTGGGGGCAGGTCAGGAACGCGGCTGGCAGAAAGGCAGGCGCGGCGCGAGGGCAATGGGCTTCAATGGAATTTTTAAGGATTTCCCGCCGCGTCTTTTAGCGCAAATTTTGCGCAATGTTGTATAATGGGTAAGGTTTTTTTACTTTGCTTTTGGGAGTGCCGCCTTGTCTGTTTCGCTTACGTTTCACCAACGCTGGGAGCATTTCCTCGACCGCGTCCACGCTTCGGGCATGACCAGTTTGCTGCTCATCGCAGCAGTGATTGGGGCAGGCACGGCTGTGGGCGCAATTTTTTTCATTGAACTCATTGCCTGGGTCGAACGGGCGCTTTATTATCATTTGCCCAAGGTTTGGCCGGAGTTGGGGCGAGGGTGGTATATTGTAGCCCCGGTGATTGGCAGTTTGATTGCCGGCCCTATCATTGCTTTTTTTGCTCCTGAGGCCAAAGGGCACGGGGTGCCCGAGGTGATGGAAGCCATTGCGCTGCGGGGTGCGCGCATTCGCCCGCGGGTGGTCGTGGCCAAGGTGGCGGCCTCGGCTGCGTGTATTGGCTCGGGGGGCTCTGCCGGCCGTGAGGGGCCGATTGTGCAGGTGGGCGCTGCGTTGGGCTCGACCATTGCGCAATGGCTGAAGTTTTCCGAGAGCCGAACTCGCAACTTGGTGGCCGCGGGCGCGGCCGCGGGGATTGCCGCGACGTTCAACGCACCCATCGCGGGGGTGCTCTTTGCTTTGGAGGTCATCTTAGGCGAGTTAGCCCTGCGCGATTTGAGCAGTGTGGTGTTGTCTGCGGTGACGGCAAGCACAATCTCGCGGGCCGTGTTGGGCGACCGCCCGGCGTTTGGCATCCCGTTTTATGCAACCCGCAGCCCTTGGGAAATTGTCATCTATCTGGGTTTGGGGGTGTTGGGGGCGGTGGTCGGCGTGGCGTTCATTCGGGTGCTCTATTTTACCGAAGATTTGTTTGATAATTGGGACTTCCCCAAGTGGCTCAAACCTGCGGCCGGGGCCTTGATTTTGGGCATTATGGGGTTTTTGTATCCGCAGGTGTTGGGGCTGGGGTTTGTGCCCGAGGATGAGTTGCGTTTAGGCGTGCCCATTCACCAGGGGTTGCCCCATGTGTTTGGTTCGGGGTTCCCCGTGATTGAAGACGCGCTGCTGGGCAATCTTTCCCTCACTTTGATGGTGGTGTTGGTGTTGCTCAAGTTGGTCGCGACTTCGTTGACTTTGGGCGCGGGCAACTCTGGTGGGGTGTTTGCGCCTGCGCTGTTCATGGGGGCGATGGCCGGAGGCACGTTTGGCTGGGTCGCCCAAAGGCTGTTCCCCTCGGTGGTGGCTGGCCCAGGGTCGTATGCCACGGTGGGGATGGCCGCGGTGTTTGCGGCCGCGGCTCGCGCGCCGCTGACGGCCATCATGATTGTGTTTGAGTTGACCGATGATTATCGGATTTTGCTGCCTCTGATGGCTGCGGTGGTGGTGGCTGTGGTCATTGCCGAGCGGATGGAGCCGGAATCCATCTATACGCTCAAGTTGGTGCGGCGGGGCATCCGCTTGTTCCGCGGCCGCGATATGGACGTTTTGGCCTCGGTGTATGTGGCTGAGGTGATGGACCCTAATCCGGTGACGGTGTCGCCCGATGTGCCCGCCAACAGCCTGGGGGGGCTTTTCTTGCAGACAAACAGCCATGCTTTCCCCGTGGTGGATGAGGAAGGCCGCCTTTGGGGTATTGTGTCGCTGGCCGATTACCGCCGCGCCATTGGCAACAAGCCCAGCGCCGACCCAGGCCTCAAGGTGCGAGATATTGCCGTGCGTTCGGTTATCGTGGCTTACCCGGATGAGACGCTGCGCGACGTGGCTCAAAAGATGGCCCCGCGAGATCTGTCGCGGGTGCCTGTGGTGGACCGCAAAAACCCCCACAAGTTGTTGGGCGTGATTCGGCGCAACGATATTGTGCATGCGTATGAATTGGGCATGGTGCGCCGCGGTTTTGCCTTGGGCGAGCTCCCTGGCGCTCCCCCTGGCACGGCGACCGCGCGGTTCGTTTTGGCTGCCGATTCGCCTTTGGTGGGGCGGAGTTTGGCCGAAGTCCATCTGCCGGAAGACTTCCTCATCATCCACATTGACCGCGATGGCCAAACGCTGTTGCCCCACGGCGATACGGTGTTGCGCGCGGGCGATACCATCACCATTTTGGCCCGCAAGGGGAATGCCGACGAGCTGGCGCGCTTTTGGCAGCAGATTAACACACCAACGCAGGCGGCTGAGTCGTCTTCTGAGGAAGCGGCAACGCAAGGGTAGTCGGGCCTTGGGGCTTGCCCCTTGTCGTCGCACGCTGAACGCAAAGGAACCCTGGCGGAGTGATGGGCCAGGGTTTTTGCGTTTTGGAAGGCGAAGCCCACCCCCGCCCTCTGCGGGTTCCTGCGCCTGGCTTTGTTGGTGCCTGGGGTGGAAGAGGCAAAGATGGGGGCTTTCCTGGCCCTGCAAATCACGCAAATGATATAGAATAAGAATATCCTTGAAGGATCATCTCAACTTCGTGAGGGAAGGATGGTAGCGTCGCCTTACATTCAAGACTATTACCCTGATGATTTGGCCTGGTGCTATGGCTGCGGCCGCTATAACCAGGAAGGCCATCATTTCAAAACGGCTTGGGATGGCGAGGAAACCGTGACGCGTTACACTCCCGAGCCCTATCACATTGCCATTCCGGGCTATGTGTATGGCGGTTTGTTGGCCTCGTTGATTGATTGCCACAGCACAGGAAGTGCAGCCCTGGCGGCCTTTCGTGCGGAAGGCCATGAGCCCGGCGATGAGGCACCCGTGCCGCGGTTTGTTACGGCCGCGTTGAAGGTCAACTATCTCAAACCCACGCCTTTGGGGGTGCCTTTGGAGGCCAGAGGCCGCATCAAGGAACTCACGCCTCGCAAAGTGGTGGTCGAAACCACGGTGTACGCCAATGGCGAGGCTTGTGTGACCGGCGAAGCCGTGTTAGTCAAGATGCCGGAGCATATGCTTCCGAAGGACCTTCCCCCACCACCTTGATGGTCGTTCCGTCACGCGCCCTTTGCGGCGCGTGATGTTTTTTTACCCGACCGCTTTTTCAGGAGGAAAGCATGGACTTTGACCTTAGCCCCGAACTTCGGATGTGGCGTGATGCAGTGCATGACTTCGTCACCAAGGAAATCAGGCCTTTTGCCGCCGAATACAACGCCCGAGAAGAGACCATGTGGCCGGCCTTGGAGAAAGGCGGCCAGCAGTTGGGCTTGTTGGGGATGACCGTGCCGGAAACTTACGGCGGCAGCGCGTTGGGCACTTTGGGCATGGCCATCGCCATTGAGGAGTTGGGTTGGGGCGATGGCGGCACGGCTTTGGTCGTCGCGGCTCACAATAGTTTGGGCTGCGTGCCCATTGTGATGTTTGGCACTGAGGCGCAAAAACGCCGTTTTTTGCCCCGGGTGGTGTCGGGTGAGCCCGGCCGTTTGGCGGCTTTGGCCTTGACCGAGCCCAACGCAGGGTCGGATCTCAAAGGCATTCAAACCCGGGCTGAGTTGGAAGGCGATACATGGGTGATTAATGGCAGCAAGATGTGGATTACCAACGCCGGCGACGCAGACTATATCGTGACCCTGGTTCGCACCGCACCGGAGCGCAGCAGCCACAGCCTGAGCCTGATTGTTGTGCCGACCCGCTCTGAAGGTTTGCACATTGGCCCCCCGGAAAAGAAAATGGGGCTGGGAACAACCCACAGCCACGCCATCACGTATCAAAACGTGAGGGTGCCCCGCGAAAACCTGCTGGGGGAAGTGGGGCACGGCATGTATCAAACGTTGCAGGTCTTGGATGGCGGGCGCATCGGCATTGGCGCCCTGGCCTTGGGCATTGCCCAAGCCGCGTTCGAAGAAGCCGTGGCGTATGCCAAGCAGCGGATGACGTTTGGCAAGCCCCTGGCCGCACGCCAGGCCATCCAATTTATGTTGGCCGATATGGCTACCGAAATCCACGCAGCGCGGTTGATGGTCTATCACGCGGCGTGGCTTAAAGAGCAGGGGCGCTCGTTTTCGCATGCTGCGGCCATGGCCAAACTCTACGCGACGGAAATGGCTGAGCGCGTTACGCGCAACGCCATTCAAATTCATGGGGGCTATGGCTACAGCCGGGAATTCCCCGTCGAGCGGATGTATCGCGACGCCCGTCTGATGACGATTGGCGAAGGCACCAGCGAAATTCAGCGGATTGTCATTGCTCGGCGGGTGTTGAGCAGCATGACCTCACTCTTTTGACCCTGCACCCCCGTCAAACAATCAACAAGCCCTCGCTGGGATTGTTCCCAAGCGAGGGCTTATGACGTGATGAGCAGAGAAACTACTATTGGCGATTGAGATACCACTTGTACACGTAGTACCAAACGACAGCCAAGACCGCGGTCAGCCCCCAAATCGGTGCTCCGGCTTTGATCGCAGCAAAGGCATCGCGGTTGGTAAACAGCCCGATGTAGGCTGTGACCGCGGCAAATACAATGACGAAGGTCCCGAACAGCCAAAAGCGCATCAGGTTAAGCAGTTTTTCTTTGTCGTCCATAGTGTACTCCTCTTTACTTTGGAGAGATAAGAGAAAAGATGTCTTTTCCAGTTTAGCATAAAAACCGTAAATTACAAGCCCCTTTTGCCGCCAAAGTGGGCGCGATGGGGTGGGCGTTTTGGCCGATGGGGGCTTTGCGCCCTCCAAGGTTCCGCGCGCATGCTTCCAGCGCTTGACGTGCCGCTTGCCCCCCGCTATAATGAAGACAACCGAATATGGATTTGCCGCACGGGGAGCTCGGTGTTGCCGGGCTGAGAGGCGGGCCGTAAGCCCGCGACCCGTAGCACCTGATCCGGGTAATGCCGGCGGAGGGATGGCAGGCACAATGCTTTGCACACCCCCTGAACCCTTCGCCGCGCGCGGAGGGTTTTTTCATGCACGTTTTGATTTGCGCCAATGGTCTTGCAGCGCCCGAAACGCCACTGCCCCCGGCCGATTGGATTATCGCGGCCGATGGCGGCGCGCGGTTGTGTGAAACTTTGGGCGTGCGGCCTCATGCGCTGGTGGGTGATTTGGATTCCCTCACCCCTGACGAGGTCGCACGCTGGGAGGTTGAAGGCGTTGCCCTTTATCGCTACCCCCCGGAAAAGGACCAAACCGACCTCGAGCTCGCCCTGCACCTCGCGGTGACCCAGGGCGCGACTCAGATTTCGGTTTTGGGGGCCTTGGGAGGGCGCTGGGACCAAAGCCTGGCCAATATGTTGCTTTTGGCGCATCCCCGCTGGCGAGCGCTGCCGGTGACGCTCTACGACGGTGCGCAGCGGGTCTTCCTCATCCACCGCCGCGGCATTGTGGAAGGCCGCGTGGGGGAGACGGTTTCCCTGGTCCCTATTGCAGGTGACGCGCAGGGCGTCTCCACCACCGGCTTGGCTTACGCGTTGCACGACGATGTGCTCCCGTTTGGGCGAGCGCTGGGGGTGAGCAACCGCCTCACCGCCCCGCGCGCCGAAATTACCGTGCGGCAAGGGATGCTGTTGGTCGTTCATATCAGCGGCAAACATCGCTAAACCCTTTGGAGGTGCAACATGAAATCGTCTCGAACCCTTGTCTATGCTCTGCTGACCGCGGCTTTCATGCTTGTGGTGTATTACATTGCCGCGGTGCTCCGCGCCGACGCCGAAGGCATTGCCTGGAACAGCGTCCATGCCGCGGTGTTGGCCGTGTTGGGCTTGGCTGCGGGCGCGGCCTGGGGCTCTCGCCCTGCTTTGGCCAAATGGCGCACCATTGACGCCATTCTGGCTGCCAACCTCGCGTTGGTGTTTGGTTTGCTGTTTGTGGGCTGGAGCATGATTTGGGATTTGGCCAAGCCGCTCAACGCCATCTTCCCGGGCACGCGCGATTTGCTCTATGGTTTTTGGTTCATCGCGGGCGTGATGGCGCCGTACATCATTCGCAAGCCCGGGGCGGCCATCGTGGCTGAAACTTTGGCCGCACTGGCTGAGTTCCTGGCAGGCGGTTATTGGGGGCTGACCTTGTTGATTTCGGGCCTCATTCAGGGCGGCATGGCCGAAATTGTGTTCGCGGCCACGGGTTACAAAAAATATGACCTCACCACGTTGATGTTGGCTGGCGCGGCGGCAGGCGTCGGCAGCCTGGTGGTGGATTATATGTTCTGGTATAGCGATTTGAAACTGGGCGTGCTCGCGGCCATGTTGGTGGCGCGGGTGATTTCCGGCGCGGTGTTGGCCGGCTGGCTCGGAAAAGCCATCGCCGACGCCCTCTATCGCGCGGGCGCGCTCAACGCGTTTGCCATTGCCCGTGAAGACTAACACGCCTTCTCACGATGGCCGAGCCGGGGTTTCGGCCCAAGCTTTGACCATCCGTTACCCGCGTATGGCTGAGCCCGCGGTGCAGGACGTTTCCTTCGCCCTGCCCGCGGGCCAATTGGCTTTGTTGTTGGGGCCTTCGGGTGGGGGAAAGTCCACCTTGGCGTTGGCGTTGACGGGTTTGATTCCCCATCACATTTTTGCCCATCTCAAGGGCGAAATTTGGGTGGCCGGCCTCAACCCCGCCCAAGCCGAGCCCGCCCAAATGGCCGCCCGAGCGGGCATCCTCTTTCAGGACCCTGAGGCCGCTTTTGCCACCCTCACCGTCGAAGACGAATTGGCTTTTGGCCTGGAAAACCTCGCTGTCCCGCGGGAGGCCATGCTGCCGCGCATTCAGGCGGCCTTGGCCGCCGTGGGCATGGAGGATTTTTTGCATCGCCGCTTAGAGACCCTTTCGGGCGGTGAGGCCCAGCGCATTGCCCTGGCCGCGTTGTTGGCCATGCAGCCCCCTGTGCTCATCCTCGACGAGCCGACGGCCAACCTCGACCCTCGAGCGACGCGCGAGTTTTTCGCGACCTTGGCAAATCTCAAAGGCCACCATACGATTTTGCTCATCGAACACAAGCTGGATGCCTGCTGGCATCTGGCCGACCAGGTGCTCTTTTTGGGGGAAGACGGCCGCCTGCTGGCCCAAGGCGACCCCGAAGCCACACTGCACGCGCATTTGCCCCAGATTTTGGAAGCCGGCATTTGGGTGCCCTCGGCGTTGGATCCGCGCGCGGCGCGCCGTGCTTCCCCGGCTGATTTTCCCCCGCTGAACGATGCGCCGCCCGCGGTGGAAATTCACAACCTGACGTTTGCCTACCCCGAGGGCGCGCCTGTGCTGCGGGGAATTGATTTGCGCATCCCCCAGGGCGATTTTGTGGCGCTTTTGGGGGCCAATGGGGCGGGCAAGTCAACCTTGGCGTTGCACATGGCGGGGCTGCTGCCTCCACCCCAAACAGGCGAGGTGCGCCTGTTTGGGCGCTCGTTGGCGTCGTTGTCGCCGCGCGAAAAGGCCGACTTGGTGGGTTTTGTCTTCCAAAACCCTGAGCATCAATTCGTGACCGAGCGCGTGTGGGACGAGCTGGCCTATAGCCTGCGCGTGCGAGGTTGGCCTGAGGAACGCATCCGCGCGCGCGTCGAATCCCTGCTGGCGGATTTCCGCCTCACACCACACGCTGAGCGCAATCCCTTTACGCTGAGCCAGGGCCAGAAACGACGCCTCAGTGTGGGCACGATGCTGGCCGCGGGGCAGCGCCTCTTGATTTTGGATGAGCCCACCTTTGGGCAGGATCGCAACACGGCTTACGCCTTGATGGAGCGCTTGCGCAGCCTCAACCAGCAGGGCGTCACCATTGTGATGATTACCCACGATTTGCGGCTGGCGCGCGAATATGCTCGTCGTTTGGTGGTGTTGGAGCATGGGCAAGTGGTGGAAGACCGCTTGGCGTGGCAGGAAACGGGGGCCGAGGAGGCCATTTTCAGGGGGTTTTGAGGCGGTGAGCCCGCGGCGGTGCGCGGCGGCCGAGGGGCACGCTGCTATGGGAACAGCCGTCGGGCTTTGACCTCGGCGACCGCGTCTTCCCGATAGCGGTAGAGGCGGGCCGGGCGCCCTTCGCCGCTGCGGTAGTGCGGCGTGGGTTCGATGACCCCCGATTGCAAAATGCGGCGGCGAAAGTTGCGTTTGTCCAGTTTTTCCCCCAAGATGATTTCATAGACCCGTTGTAATTCGGTCAGGGTGAAGGTCTCGGGCAACAGTTGGAAGCCCACCGCGGTGTATTCCAATTTGTAGCGTAGTCGGCGCAGGGCGTAGGCGATGATGTCCGCGTGGTCGAAGGCCAAGGGGGGCAGGTCGTCCACAGGGAACCAACGGGCTTGGGCTGCATCGTCGCCGCCTTCGGCGCGCACAGGGGCATCGGCGGGGATGAGGGCAAAGTAAGCCACGGTGATGACCCGCCCGCGGGGGTCGCGGTGAGGGTCGCCGTAGGTGTAGAGTTGTTCCAGATAAGCGCCGCTCACGCCGGTTTCCTCGGCCAATTCCCGCTCGGCCGCGGCTTCCAGGGGCTCGTCCATGCCGACAAAGCCCCCCGGCAACGCCCACGCCCCCGCAAAAGGCGGGCGTTGCCGCTGGATGAGCAACACTTGAAGCCGTGCCTGGCGCACGGTAAAGGCCACGACGTCAACGGTGACGGCGGGTCGGGGGTATTCGTAGCAATAAACCATCATCCACCTGGTGCAGAGTTTTGATAAAATTCTAACACAAGCGTGCCATAATAACAGCAGAGCGTCTTTGGTGTGGTGTTGTGCTATGTTCAATTTTGTGGATGTCACCGAAGCCGATTTCGAAGAAGAAGTGTTGGCGTATTCGCAACATACGCCGGTGGTGGTTTTGTTTTGGGCGCGCTGGTGCAAGGCGTGCCTGGCGATGCGTCAACTTTTGGAAGCGCTCGTGCAAGAGAGCCAGGGCGCGTTGAGGTTGGCGCGCATTGACGTGGACCGCAGCCCTAATTTGGCGTTGCGGTTCGGCGTCCGGGGCTTGCCGGCGGTGTTGGCTTTTTCGCGCGGGGTGTTGGTGGGGCGTTTCCAGGGCACTTTGCCGGAGGCGCGAGTGCGGGCTTTTTTGGATAGCCTGGCGCCGAACCCGGCCAGCTTGGCTTTGGAAAAGGGCGCCTCATTGCTTGAAGCCCAGGCTTGGGAAGAGGCCGAAGCCGTCTATCGTGAGGTTTTGCAGGCCCAGCCCGCCCTGCCCGAAGCCCGTTTGGGGCTTGCGAAGAGCTTGTTGGGGCAGGGGTTGGCGGCCAACGCGTTGTGGGTGCTGAAGGATTTCCCCGCCAGTCGGGAATACCCCGCGGCGATGCGCCTCAAGGTCTTGGCCGAGGCGTTGGTTTGGGCGTCTGAGCAGCCCGATTTTCCCGACGACCCGCAGGATGCGGTCTATCTTCGGGCTTTGCGCTTGATTGGCCAGGGCAAATGGCCTGCGGGCATGGATGGCTTGTTGGAGGTCTTGCGTCAGGATAAGCATTACCGTGGTGGGCAACCGCGCGAAGTGTTGCTCGGCGTTTTCGAACTTTTGGGCGAGGCGCATCCGTTGACACGGCAATATCGGCAGGAATTGGCGTCTGTTCTATTTTGACGCCTTGCGGTGGGAAAGCAAAGCGCCCTGCTGATGGTGAGCAGGGCGCTTTTTGTTTTGTGTGGCGTGGCGCTCAGCGTTTGAATTTGAGGCGTTTGAGGAGGCCGTGTTTGAGGGGGTTGTATTTTTTGACCATGATGACGTTGACCTCTGCGGCTTGGGCAATGCGTTGCGGAATGGAGCCAAACATGGCCTGTTCTAAGATGCCTTCTTCCGAAGCGCCGATGACGATTTGCTCAAATTGCCGCTCT
Organism: uncultured Anaerolineaceae bacterium; assembly: GCA_964386185.1. Taxonomy (GTDB): domain Bacteria; phylum Chloroflexota; class Anaerolineae; order Anaerolineales; family DRMV01; genus DRMV01. The sequence continues at coordinate 18,606 of CAYLRJ010000077.1, read as the reverse complement.
TTCGCATAGGCAAGGACGTCTTTGACGACGTCATCGCCCGGCAAGACGCGCAGCTCAACCGGGAAGTCGGTAATGGTGGCGAGCTGTTCCATCAGGGCGCGTTGCCGTTCTTCAGCGGCTTTGAGGTCGCCGTCGCGGGGCACCAGGTGGAGCGCCACGACTTGGGGCGGCGGTTCATCGGGCTTGAGGACCTTTTCGGCCGTATAAACGGCCTGTGCGACCGCGATTTCCACCGCCAGTTGCGTATGGGGGCCGCCCGCGACCGGCACCAAGATGCGGCGGGGCGGTGTGATGGGTTTGACCAAGCGCACCACGGCCAGGTCGCAAGGCGGGTTGGCCGAGATGTCGTCAATCACGCTGCCAAAGGCTGCGCCGCTGGTTTCGGAGTAGCCCGGCCAGTTGAGCAGCATGAGGTCGGCGTGGCGTTCTTGGGCCGCGGTGATAATCGAGCGCGCGACTTTCCGCCCCAAGCGTAATTGGGTGCGCACCGGCACTTCAAACTGCTGCCCAATTTCAACCACAGAGTCGAGCAGCGGCCGCCCTTGCTTGAGGAACGCGCGCCCGTCGCTGAGGCTGAGTTGGTGGGGCACGCGGATGACATGCAGCGCGAACAGTTCCCCTTCGTAATAGTAGGAAAGCATGGCGCCCAATTTGGCTATCTCGCGGGCTTCGGTGACTTCCACAACGGGCAACATGATGGAAAACCCACGGTCGGCGATGGTCTCTTCCAGCAAGATGGTATCGGCCTCGCGCAGGGCCTCTTCACGGCCGCCCCAGCGGCGGAAGAGATACAGGCCCAGTAAAATCCATAAAATGGTGGCCGCCCATGCCACCGGGCTGGCCCGCAGCAAGTCAATGGCCAGGAAGCCCTGCACAAGGATGGCCAAGATGGGCAGGGTGGGCACCCACGGCACTTTGAAGGGGCGTTCCAGGTCGGGCTCGGTGTGGCGCAGCCGGATGAGGGAAACATTGGTCAGCAAGAAGAGCATCAGGAAGGTAAGCGAAGCCCCGCTGGCCACATCGGCCACAGGCAGCGCCACCGCCATGAAACCGATGAGCAGCCCGCTGAAGAGAATGGCCATGTGGGGGGTGCGGTTTCGGGGATGCACCTTGCCAAACAGCGCCGGCAGGTCGCCGCCGCGCCCCATCGCAAATGAAACCCGCGAACTGGAATAGACCGTGGCGTTGAGGGCAGAGATGGTCGAAGCCAGCCCGCCTAAGATCATGATCAGCGTCCCATAAGGCATGACGTGGGTCGCCAGGCGAATCATGGCGCGCTCGCCTTCTTGCCCCAGATATTTCCAGGCGGGCAGCCCGCCGGTTTCGGCGTGGGTGAGCGCGCCCACGGCCACAAAGGCCACCATGAGATAAATGGCCACCACGATGGCAATGGAGTAGAAAATGGCCTTGGGGAGGTTGCGCCCGGGGTCTTTGAGCTCTTCACCGCTTTGGGCGATGATTTCGTAGCCCTCAAAGGCTACAAAGGTCAGCCCCATTGCACTGAGCACGCCCCAGGCGCCGTTGGGGAAGGGGCTCGGGTCGTGCAGGAAGTGGTCGGGCCAATTGGGGATGTTGGTCATGGCCTTGATGCCAAAGCCCACCAGCGTGAGCAAGACGACGATTTTGAACACGGTCACGATGTTGCCCACGGTGCCGGTTTCGGATGCGCCTTTGAGGTTGATATACATGAAAAGCGCTACCACCACCAACGCGCTGACTTTGATGGCGATGTCTTCGGCGCTGAGGCCCAAGAAAATTGGGGTCTGGCCAAAGTGAATATCGGCGAGTTTGAGCAATTCGATGAAGAAAGTGCCGAAAATGACCGCATAAAGGCTACACGCTACCGAGTGGCTAAACCACGAAATCCAGCCGGCAAAGAAGCCCCAAAAGCGAGAGAGGCCGTGCCGCACCCACAAATAGCCACCCCCAGCTTCGGGGATGGCCGCGCCTAATTCGGCGTAGGTGAGACCGGTCAGGCTGGTAATGATGCCGTTGAGGAAAAAGGCCACTAACAAGCCCACGGGGCCTGCTTCCCCAGCCGCAATACCGGTGAGGCCAAAGATCCCGGCGCCAATCATTGCCCCTACGCCGATCATGGTCACGTCCAAGAGCCCCATCCCACGGCTCAGGGTCACGGACATCCGACGAGAATGGGCCATAGAAACACCACCTACTGGCAAGAAGATTGGAAAAAGATTGAAGGCGCCACAACGCGGCGCCTTTACAACAAGGCCAACTTATTGTACCAAATTTTGCTCTTCCTCGGCTTGCGAAAGAGTTGCAATCGGGCCTGGCAAGCAAAAACCCGCCTTGCGGCGGGCGGTTGTGCCTGTGCCCCCAACGGGATTTGAACCCGTGTCGCGGGCTTGAAAGGCCCGTGTCCTAGGCCAGGCTAGACGATGGGGGCAAGCGGGCAGGATTTTACCAGAGGTTGAACCAAGGGTCAAGTTTTTGTTCACAAATTGTCGCGCCCCAGTTGTGGTTGGGTTCCCGGGGTTTTTGTTTTAAGGCTCGTGCTACAATAAGCAAAACCTCTGCCTGAAGGAGCGATCATGGATAGTCAAGCGGCCTTTGCGGAAAAACGACCTTTGCCGGATCATGGCCCTTGTTTTGTGTGTGGGCACAGCAACCCGCACAGCATGGGCGTGACGTGGTTTGTGCTTCCCGATGGGCGCATTACCGCGAGCCTGACCTTCACCGAAGCGCAGCAAGGCCCACCTGGGTTTGCACACGGTGGGGCTTCGGCCGCCGTGTTGGATGAGGCCATGGGCGCGGCTGTGTGGTCGGCTGGGCATACGGTGGTGGCGGTCAACCTCAATGTGGACTATCATTTGCCCGTCCCCTTGGGGGAAGAGGTCCACGTTGAAGCCCGCATCACAGGCCAAGAGGGCAAAGCCCTCTACACCCAGGCCGAATTGCGTCTTCCTGACGGGCAAGTCGCGGTTTCGGCCCGCGGCATTTATGTTGAAGCGCCTCATTTGTTTGACGAAGAGGTCATTCGCTCTTGGTTGGGCAGCCGCTGAGGCAGGCCGAGGCGCGCCGCGGCGCTGTTGGGTAGAAACTGCAACGCCCCTCGCTGGCCGAGGGGCGTTGTGTTACTTGCCGTAACTTTCACGCACGGCTTGTAATTTGGGTAGCGCCTCTGGCGGGAGCGGCGAAGGCTCTCGCACCATGTAGGCCCACAAAAGGGTCTTGGCTGTGTGTTCCAACACCTCGAGGCGGATGACGGCCTCTTCCAGGGTGCGGCCCACAGTCAGTGAACCGTGGCGCGCCAGCAAAATCACATCGTGGTTTTCGATTAAGGGCGCGATGACCGCTTGGTTTTCGGGGGTGGAGGGGGTGGCGTATTCGGTCGTTGGCACTTCGCCCAACACCAAAACGGCTTCGGGCAAAATGGGCTCGGTCAGCGAGATGCCGGCCAGGGTGAGCGCGACCGATGCAGGAGGATGTGCATGCACGACCGCCCGAATTTCCGCCCGACGGCGATACACCTCTAAATGCATGGGCAGTTCGGAAGTGGGCTTGAGCCCGCGAATCCCTTCCAAAATGCGGCCTTCAAGGTCCACTACCAGCAATTCTTCCGGTTGCAGACGGCCTTTGGGGATGGCCGAAGGTACAACGAGCACGCGGTTTTCGTCCAGGCGCACAGAGAGATTGCCCGACGGCCCCGGAAGCAGGCCTTGCGCGTCCAGCCGGCGGGCCGCCTGGACCAGGGCTCGGCGCAACATGAGAGAATCTGTCATGATGATGCTCTCCTACCAGTGGGTTCTTTGGCGTGTACGAAGATGTCAATTTTGCGACGGTTGACCAACATGCCCGGCGCTTCGACCCGCAAATTAGGAAAGAGAACAGCCTGCAAGGCCCCGTCGTAAAAGGCCAGGAAGTCGCTGGTGCCTTTGACCAGGATGGCCGCGGGGTCAAAATGCCCCGCCCAGTTGAATATCCCCTCGAATTCAAACACCTGTGAGACCGCAACCACGTCGTATTGCAGGGTGCGGCTAAACCCGCCCCGAATGAGGGCCAAAGGCCCAAGGTCTTCTTTGGTGGCCACGCACACCGCGTGGATCCCTCGTTTTGTGAGTTCGACGAACTCATAGCGTGCGGCGAGTTTGGTCGGCATGTGAAGGCGGGCTAAAGTGGCTTCGTGGACGCGCATGTAGGAAGTCGTTTCGTCGTTGAGAAGCCCAATCAGCCCTGTGTTGCCCACCTGCACCTTGCCCACCACACGATAACTTGCCGTATAGACGTCAACAGCAACCAAACGGTTGGTCAAAGCCATGATGCACTCCTAAGTTTTCACTCTTTGGACGAGGGGCGCGAGGGGGAAGTGGGCGGCGTAGGTCGCCGCGGCCGGTGCTGCATCGGCGGAGAGAGCAGGGTATAAAGCCAACTCAAGGCGCGTTCGTCATATTCCACATAGCCGCAAATGTCGCATACCCAAGCCGGAAATTTGGGTACGGCAATCCATTCATCCCCCATGCGAGTGAAGTATGTCAATTCTCGCGGGCGTAAGACGCCGGCGTGGCATTGCGGGCAAGGATAAGTAGGCTCGGAATTCATAGACTGCAAGCCTCAACAAGATGGGTTGGCTCTGGGAGCCGGGTAAAGTATATCACGAATGCTGCGGCAAAACCGCGCCCGCTTTTGGGGGCGAGATGGGAAGAAGGGCCTGGTTCGCTGGCGCGTTTGCGTGCTGCCGTTTTATGGGCGCGGCAAGCTGGCTGTCTCTTGCCGCGTTGTGTGTTTTCCTGTGAGCATGGCGTTTTCGGTAGTGAAAACCATCAATTGGCGCGATTTTTGGGAAGGGGTATAATTTGGAGACGGTTTATGAGAAGGCATTAATCTCAACCGAGGAGTCAGTCATGCTCACAAGCATTGCGAATCATTGGCGAGAGCGTGGGGCATTGCCGCCGGCGTATGCAGATTTGATGCAAGCCTTGGGGGCGACCATCATTGGTTTGCTCAGCGCGGCGGGCGTGTTGTTTTTCAAGCAAACCATCCGTTGGATCCACGCTTTGTTTTGGGGCATCGGCGGCACGTGGTTGGCAGCCCATTGGGGGCGTTGGTCTTTAGCCCTCATTCCTGCCGTTGGTGGTCTGCTGGTGGGGCTGATTCGCACTTGGTGGTTGAGCGAAGAAAAGCGGCACGGTGTGGCTTCTGTGATGGAAGCCGTTGCCTTGGCAGGAGGGCGTTTGCGCTACAAGCAGACCCCTCTCAAGGTGTTCGTTTCTGCGCTCTCGCTGGGCGTGGGCGCGTCGGTGGGCCCCGAAGACCCCAGCGTTCAAATCGGCGCCAGCATCGGCTCGATGTTTGGGCAGAAACTCCACATGTCTGACCGGCGGACGCGGGTTTTTGTGGGGGCTGGGGTCGCGGCGGGCATTGCCACGGCTTTCAACGCGCCCATTGCCGGGGTGTTTTTCGCGGTTGAGATTATTTCTGGGGAATTTTTCACCGCGTCCTTTGGCATGATTGTGCTCAGCGCTGTGATGGCCGCGGTGCTCACGCGCGCTTTGGTTGGCCCCATGCCGGCCTTCCCTGTGCCGATGTATGCTTATCACGGCCCATCCGAACTCCCCCTCTATTTGGGCTTGGGCTTGGTGGCAGCGCCGGTGTCGCTGCTCTACATCAAGGCCATCTATGGCGCCCATGATTTCTTCCACGAGAGAGCCCGCTTGCCTAAATGGTTGGCCCCCACGCTCATCGGTCTCTTGGTGGGGATTGTTGGCCTCTTCTTCCCTCAAATTTTGGGCGATAGTTACGAAGCCGTGGGCGAAATTTTGGCCGGGCATGATCTTCAATTGGTGTTGCTTTTGGCTTTGGTGTTCATCAAAATCGCGGCGACCGCCCTCAGTTTGGGGGCGGGCTTCATCGGCGGCGTCTTCGCGCCTTCGTTGTTCTTGGGGGCAGCGCTGGGCGGCGCTTATGGCGTGGGGATGACCTACCTCTTCCCCAACATGCCTTTGGAGCCCTCGGCTTTTGCGCTGGTGGGCATGGCCGCGGTTTTGGCTGGGGCCGTGCGCGCACCGGTGACGGCCATCATGCTCTTGTTTGAAATGACCGACGATTACCACATCGTGGTGCCATTGATGTTTGCCGTGACGGTGAGCATGTTGGTCAGCCAATATTTCTTGCCTGAGTCGGTCTATACCCTGGGGCTGGCGCGCGATGGGCTGCGCCTGGAGCGGGGCCGCGATGTGGATGTTTTGGAATCCATCAAAGTGCGCGAAATCATGGAGCAACTGCCTGCCACCATCCGCTACGATATGCCCCTGGTGACGGTGGCGGCCATGTTTGACCAATTCCACACCCACGGCTTGCCGGTGGTGGATGAGGAAAATCGGCTGATAGGCATTATTACCTTGCAAGATGTGCAGCGGGCGCTGGAAGAGGACCCCGAAAACGTGCATCGCACGGCGGGCGAGGTGTGTCAGCGGCACTTGGTGGTGGCCTATCCTGACGAGAGCGTCAAAGAAGCCCTGCATCGGATGAGCGTGCACGATATTGGGCGGCTGCCGGTGGTTGATCCGGCCTCGCCGGATCGTCTCTTGGGCTGGGTCAACCGGGCGTCCATCATCCGAGCGTATGAATTGGCTTTGGCGCGGCGCACGGCTCTGCGACGCCGTGGGGAGCAAGTGCGCTTGGAAGCCCTCACCGAGGCGCCGGTGCTGGAGATGACCGTGGTGCGAGGCGCGCCGACGGATGGCAAAACGGTCGCGGAAGTCCCCTGGCCTGAAGGGGCTGTCTTGGTGCGGGTGCAGCGCGGCCACGACCTGCTCATCCCCCACGGCGATACCCGCCTGCGCGCCGGCGATCGGCTCACCATTGTGGCCGAGGCCGATGCCGTGCCCCGTTTGCGAGAACTTATTGAGCATCCGGCTTCACCAAACTCAGGCGCCGCATCGTCGGCGGTTTGACCTGGTTTGAGGCTTCCCCCTTCAGCCATCGCGGGGTGCGATGGCTGAGTGCTTTAAAGTGAAGCGCGCGGTACGGCTTTGATGGCCGCTTCCCACACGGTGAGCAACGCGTCTGGATTGTGGCGAAAAGCATCCAAGGGAATCTCGGCCCGGGTGAGGGCTTCCAGCGTGCCGGCCAACATCTGGTTGGTCGGGGTCGGCACCCGAAGGCGACGGCCGAAACGAGCCACCGCACCGTGGAGTGCATCTACTTCGGTGCGCCCGCGTCCGCCATACAGGTCTATGTGAAACGAGGGCATTTTACCGCCTCGCCCGCCCCCCACTGCCTTGCGCAAGATCGGGCGGGCGACCCAGAGGGGCAGGTGCTTGGCTCCCCAAGCCAAGGCCCGCACGCGCACCCCAGGCAAATCTACCACCGGCAGGTGCAGCGCGTCCATCACTGCCAGCGCTTCGCGCAACTGTACGATTTCTAAGTGAGCCAAGCCGGGATGGGTGAAAATTTCAGCGGGAGACATATCCAAAATGGCCGATGTGGCGTTGCCCAAAAGATTGGTCAGCAATTTGGACCATTTCATGGCCGCGGCATTTTGATAGAGCCGCGGCACCAGCTCAGCATCCTGGAACGCGACAAAGAGCGCCGTTGCCAGAGGATGCCCTTTGGCAATCCCGATGCCCCTTTGTCGTTCCACGGTGGCGTCGCCTACAGCCCGCCGTGAAACCGCGGTGGTCACCGAGCCCGCCAAGACGCGGTCCGCTCCCAACACGCGGGTCAACTTCCCTTCGGCCTCCACGCCGTTTTGCAAACACAGCACCGGTGGGAATTCCCGCTGAAAGGGGGTGATGCTTTCCAGGAAGGTATCGGTGTGGTATGTCTTCAACGCCAATATGGCCACATCGTAGGGGCCGTGTTGCAGTGCTTCCTCGGGTGATTGCGTCACCACGGGGTGAGGCAATCGCAGTTCGGTGCCGTCCTCTTTGACCAGGCGCATGCCGTGGGCACGGATGTATGTGACGCTGGGTGCTGACCGCAACAGGAAAACGACTTCCTGCCCTTGATGGGCCAAACTCACCCCAACACACGTGCCAATGGCACCCGCCCCCACGATGAGCACGCGCATGAATGCCCTCCTATACGCAAGGGAAAGTGGCTTCAGGCGAACGGTGACACAACCCCAACACCAGCCAGCGATGGGTGTCAGGTCGGTATTCCAGAGCGATGTAGGCCGTGTTGGGGAGCCGAAAACTCGGGGCGTGGGGATACGGTTGCGGCGCGATGCCTAACATGGCATGGATGACCAAATTCAAGATTCCGCCGTGGGAGACCACCAAATATTGCCCGGGCGGGTTTTCCAACAGGCGCTGCACGGCCTCTGCAGCCCGCCGATGGACTTCCCACAGGCTTTCGCCGGTGCTCCCGACCGGATGGAAGAGCGAGGGGTTGGCGTCGGATGTTGGTGAGCCAAATGGCAGCCCTGTCAACTGTCCTTTGTCGCGCTCTTTCCAAATTGGGTCAAAAACGATTTCTTCGATGCCCAAAACTTCTGCGATGATTTGGGCGGTTTCGGCTGCCCGGGCCAATGGGCTGGCAAAGATTTTCTGAAACTGCACGCCTTGGCTGGCCCACGCTTTGGCCAGGGTGTAGGCTTGGGCACGCCCGCGAGGCGTGAGCGGGAAGTCGGCTTGTCCTTGATGAACACCTTGAACATTGCCTTCGGATTCTCCGTGGCGCAGCAAAACGAAGCGATAGCGGGACATACCTCGATAATATCACAAAATGCTTGTCCCCATGAGGGGGAAGAACCGTCGGTTGGGGGCGCGGGCGAGCGGATGGCGAATGAGTGAGGCATTGCGGACAAAAAAACGCCCTTGCAACGCTGTTTTGCAAGGGCGCTGTTGAGAGCGTTTGGCTTTAAGGCGCAGCCCACTGACCAAACCACCAACCCAAATATTGGCTGGCCGGCTTGCCGTGGACGGATGCCGAAGGGTCTTGTAATTGGGCGGGCGGGTAAAAGTCTGCGCTGACCACCCCGCCAATCCACGGCCGGGCGTTGACGGCTTCCAGCAAGGCTTCGTAGGCCAGGGCTTGCCTTTGCGTGTCAGGATGTAGGTGTTGGGCTAAGGGTGTGGCCGGATACAAATCGTCTTGTGGCAGGCATTGCTGCCGCGTGCCAGTCAACACACAGGCCCCTTGGGCTTCCTTTGCCGAGGGGTAGGCCACTGCCAACACAATGGGTTTTTCCAGGCTTTGCGCCAGCGGCTTGACTTTTTCGTCTAAAATTTTGGCGGTTTCCTGCAGCAAGGCTTGGGCGTCGTCGGGCGCGGCTTCCAGGCGAGGCGTCCAGAGCAGGTAGATGCCGTCCACCGCATCCAGGAATGCCGGCGGGTGGTCGAGGGCTTCCAGCGGGAGCGCCCAATAGATTGGGCCTTGGTAATATGAGCGTGCTTCGGCCAGGATGTCGCGCCAGCGCTGCTCAGCATCAGCGGGTGCGCCCGAAGGCTCACCGTTGGGCAAGGGGTTGCCCAAGATGGCGGGCTGCACCCATTGGCCGCCCAATACCAGCGCGTCAGCGTGGGTTTGCTGGGCCACCAGCGCGAAATGGCGCGCAAACGCGTGATAGCGGTCGAACCATGAGACCCACCACGGGAAGTCGTGGGCCCCGGTTTGCCACCAGGTATCTTGCCCTTTTTCAAAGCGCACAGCAGGGAAGAGGGCGGTGTGCAGACCGCGTTCGCGGGCTTGGGTCGCGTTTTGGGCGATGTCGGCCACCATGGGGTCGCTGCCCGGGCGGGGTTCCCACACAGGGGGCGAAGCCCAGGTGGCTGTCCATGTGGGCGTCAACACAATCCAATTGGCTTGAAGCCTGCTGATTTCTGCTGTTGCTCGCCCCATGTAGGGTTGCCACGCGGGCGTGTAAGCAGGCATCAGCGCAACACCACGCCAAAATGTCGCGTCGCGGGGCGTGGGCGCTTTTTGGGGTTGGGGCGGGTTGGTGGTTGGCGTCCCTTGCCACCAATGCCAGCGCACTTGGTCGAAGATTTGTTGAGGGGTGTATGTGAAGTTGAACAGCCGCCCGGTTGGGTTGGCTCCGGGATACGTCGCCTCATCGGCCACCCCGCATTGTTCGTCTCGGCAGAACCGATAGTGCAGTTCGGCGGCAACATTTGTGGGGCTGCTCAGCAGATAGCCCCATTTGTTGTCGCCCAGATACCACATCGGCAGCGGCGGGGTCCAAACTGCGGGGTTGAGTTGGATGTCTACGCTGTCGCCGGGAGGGGTGTTGGCGGGCACGGTGGTTTCGAACCACACTGCGTGCATGCCGCCGCTGGCCCACGTTTGCACAACGTCGGTGACCACCGCCCCCTGCTGGGGGATGAGCAATTGGCGGGTGACGAAATTGCCTTGGGCGTCGTGCTCTGCATTCCAGAAGCCATCGCCCAAAGTGTATTTGTAGCGCAGGTCAGTGCCTGCGGGAAGTTTGAGGGTCAGGGTGTAGCGGCCATCGCCCATGGGCTGGAGGACGGGCATGCGGTTGGCCAGGGTGCTCAGGCCGCCCCCCAAATCTGCAAAGGTGTTGCCCAGGCTCGAAAGGTTGCCGGCCAGGCGGATGGGTGCTCCTGCCATCGTGTCGCGCGGGGGCACGACGATGAATTGCACCGGCACCAAGGGGGCGGTGGGCATGGTGATTTTGGCTTCGGTTGCCGCGTTGGCTGCGACGATGGCCAGTTGTTGGAAGGGCTTGTGCCGGCCGTCAATGGCGTAGGCTACCAGGTTGTGGGTGCCCGTGGGGAGGTTTTCCAACAAGAAGGAGCCGTCGGCCAGGGTGAAGGCTTGCTCGCCGCCCGCGCTGACCAGGATGTCGGCCAAGGGCGCTCCTTTTTCGTCTGTGACCACGCCGTGGATGCGGCCGGTTTCCCCTTGGTAGGCGGTGTTGTTCCAGCGGGCAATTTGGTCGGTGATGCTCATTTGCCCATCCACCCGCAAGAGCCGATAGCGCACCAGCGCCCCCGATACTTGGGCTTCGAGCGCGATGCTCCCGTCGTTGAGATGTTGCTCGTAGCGATATTTGAGCACCGAGCCCGCAGGGGCATATACTTTGGCTTCGTAGGCGCCGTCTTCGCCGCGGGTCATGTCATAGCGCCGCGGCGCGATGTTTAGGCCGGTGACTTCGTCGAGCACCGCAAGCACCAAAGGCCCGGTGGTGCCTGGCGGTGGTTGGACGCGAAACGTGATTTCGGCTTGAGGGTAGGGTGTTGGTGTGGGCGGCAACGCGTAGGGCAACGTGGGCGTAGGCGCTGCACCACCGGGAAGTTGTAGCAGTTGAAGGGTGCACGCCAACGACGTGGCAACGATGAGAAGGAGAACCAGATAGCGCCCCCAGCGCCAAATTTTTGTGTTCATCGCTTTGCCTCTTCGTGGAGCCACCAAAGCAGCAGGTCGGGATTTTTCAAGCGGTGGACGGGAATACGGATGGGCTTACGCCGTTGTTGCAATTCTATCATGAGCGTGCCCTGCCGGATGCTGAGCCCCTGGACGTCGCGCCAAGGGTACAGCCGTTTGCCTTTGCTGAGGCCTTGGGTGGTGATGGTCAGGGCCCCAAAATCCAGGGCTTTTCCTTGGGCCCATTGTTGGCGTAGGCTCGGCAGGTGGGCGGCATAAAGATGCCGTTGCAATTCTCGCGCCAAGCGGAGCAAATGTGGGAAGCGGTCGTCGAGGCGCAGGCGCTGGCCGTCGCGCAAGTTGAGCACCACATGGCCGTGGGGGGCCAGGCGCTGGCTGAGCCCTCGGGCGGCAAAGATTTGGATGCTCTCGATCTCATCCCAAGTTAGGGCCAAAGGCGCGCGCGGGGGAAGGACGACGTTCAAACCGCTGGGCGCGATGATCAATCGGCTCCGACGCCGCCAGCGCAAGCGCAGGCAGATGACCAGCGCTATGAGCCCTGTGATGACCGCGGCGAGCCACCACGGCCGGGGTCGGTAGGTCGCGGCGACAGGGCCGTAGTGGGTGTAGAAGAAGTAGGTCTGCTCTACACCGTAGCCGAAGGTCAGCAGCGGGAGCAAGCAAAGCAACACCACGCCCCACCGGCGAAGGCCACGGGGGGCTTGCCCAAAGACGACCCGGGCAGTATCTTGCGGATGTGGTTTGGTGATGGGCATGGGGCGTTCCCCTGGGGCGGGGTCATCGCGGGCGTGCGATAGACTTGGCGAGGCAACAGGAAGCCTCGCTGCAACAAGTGTGCCCGCGGCGGGGAGGAAGGCAGGACGTGGGCTTTGAGAGGCGTTTTCCCCGCTGGCAGCCCCGAGATGGATGCAGGATGGGGAAGGCGGCCAATAGGCCGCCTCGGCAGAAAGGCGCCTGGTGGTGGTCTGCTTCCAGGGCAAAGCCGCCCTTAGGGCTGGCTGAGGTCTGCGTGTGGCGAGGCCGCGGCAATGGCGTTGGCCGCGGCTTGCAGGGCTTGCCGAATTTCGTTTTGATGTTGAGCCAAACTGCCCAAAACGCCGTTTACGAAGCGCGGGGAACTGTCGGAGCCGTAAATTTTGGCCAATTCTACGGCTTCGTTGATTGCCACTTTGGTGGGGGTGTCGTCGGCAATGGCCATTTCCCAAAGGGCAATGCGGAGGATGTTGCGGTCAATGGGCGCAATTTGTTCCACGGGCCATTCGGGGGCGTATTGGGCGATGTATTTGTCCAGGTAAGGGCGCAGGGGAAGGACACCGAAGATGATGGCGCGGGCAAAGGCTTCCAGGCGAGGGTTGCCTAAGGGCTCTTGTTCGAGCCGATAGCGGAAGGCTGTCCCCGGTGGGTGCCCCGTGAGGTCAACTTCGTAAAGCACTTGCAGGGCAAGGCTGCGGGCGCGAGTGCGGGCTTTCATGGGCGGGGGGTTATCCTTGAGGATAGTGGATGTCTTCAATGTGGATGTCAATGTGGCCGACGGTCATGCCGACCATTTCCGAAATGGCGCGGGCCACGGCTTTTTGGATTTCGCGGCTCACCCGGCGCAGGTTGACGCCGCTTTCCAACACCACGTAGAGGTCGGCATCCACAACGCCATCTTCGATTTGGATTCTGACGCCATCGTTGGCGCCTCGGCGGAACAGGCGGTTGACGCCACCGGGAACGGGCGCCAAGTCGTACACGCCTGGCACTTTGAGGGCTTCCAGGCGGGCGATGGCCACCAGCACGTCGGGAGAGACCGTCGTGGTTCCGGGGGTGGTATCTTCGGTCATAGGTGTGGCTCCTTGAGGGGGTTAGGTCATGCCGCCGTTGACGCCGATGACTTGGCCGGTGATGTAAGCGGCTTGTTCTGAGGCCAGGAAGGCCACGGCGTAGGCGACCTCTTCGGGCTCGCCTTTGCGCCCCAGCGGGATCATTTGCAAGATTTGTTCGCGCACGTCGTCGGAAACACCTTCCCAGATGTCGGTTTCGATGTAGCCCACCGCGATGGCGTTGACGGTGATGTTGCGGCTGGCGACTTCGCGGGCCAGGGCTTTGGTGAAGCCGATTTGCCCGGCTTTGGAGGCCGAGTAGTTGGTTTGGCCAGGGTTGCCGATTTGGCCAGCAACCGAGCTGATGTTGATGATGCGCCCCCAGCGCTTGCGCATCATGGGGCGGATGGCGGCTTTGCTGCAGTTGAAGGTGCCTTTGAGGTTGGTGTTGATGACGGCGTCCCAGTCTTCTTCTTTCATCAGCATGATGAGGTTGTCGCGGGTGATGCCCGCGTTGTTGACCAGGATGTGGATACCGCCGAAGGTTTGGGTGGCGAAGTCTATCAGGGCTTTGGCTTGGGCAAAATCGGCGACGTCGGCCTGGAAGGCTTCGGCTTGGCCGCCGGCTGCGCGGATGGCGGCTACGACTTCTTGGGCTTTGTCCGCGGCGCGGTTGTAGTTGACCACGACCGCAGCGCCCCGCTTGGCGAGTTCCAGGGCAATGGCGCGACCGATGCCGCGCGAGGCGCCGGTGACGACGGCGACTTTGCCTTCTAACGAGAGGGTGGCTTCCATCATGGTTTCGCTCCTGTGAGGTGTTTCAATTATACCTTAGTCGGAAAGCCCGGCTTCGGTCAGGCGGGCGATGTCTTCGGGGGTGCCGCAGGTCAGGCGGGTGGTTTTGCGTTCAATGCGTTTGACCAGGCCGACGAGCACGTCGCCCGGGCCGATTTCGATGAAGGTGGTCACGCCTTGGGCGAGCATGTATCGGACGCTTTCGGTCCAGCGCACGCGGTGGGTCAGTTGGGCGCGGAGGTCGGCGCGGACGTCGTCGGCGGTGTGAAGGGGGCGGGCGTGGATGTTGCCAATCACGGGCACTTGCGGCGCTTGGATGGGCGTTGCATCCAGCGCCCGGTTGAAGGCTTCTTGGGCGCCGGCCATCAGGTAGGAATGCGCGGCAACGCTGACGGCCAACGGCACTACCCGCCGCGCCCCTTGCTTTCGCGCCAGGTCCATTGCGCGGGCCAGCGCGGCTTTGTGGCCCGAGATGACCACTTGGCCGGGGCAGTTGTCGTTGGCGATTTCGACCCGCTCGTCCGCGGTGCTGGCTTCCCGGCAGATGGCTTCCAAGGCGGGAATATCCATGCCCAGGATGGCAGCCATGCCGCCTTGCCCGCCGCCGGCCGCGTGCATGGCTTCGCCGCGCGCCCGGGTCAGAAGCAGCCCTTCGCGAAAGGGCATGCTTCCTGCCGCGATGAGCGCGCTGAGCTCGCCCAGGGAATGCCCCGCCATGAACGCAGGCCGCAAATGAGGAAGGCGGCCTTGCAGCACCCGCAGCGCCGCGATGGCGTGGGTGACCAGCGCTGGTTGGGTGTTGCGGGTGTCGTTGAGTGCCTCGGCGGGGCCTTCCCACATGACGCGGCTCAGAGGAAAGCCCAAAATCTCGTCGGCTTCGGCAAAGGTGGCGCGGGCTTCGGGGTAGGCTTCGGCCAGGGCTTTGCCCATGCCCACGGCTTGGGAGCCTTGGCCAGGGAAGAGGAAGGCGGTTTGGGATGGTTCGAGGGGCATAGGGTCACCTCAGGGGCAATAAGGATGGCCGATGGGGAAACCGGCGAGGAATACACACATGGTAAAACCCCATAGCGCGGTTTTTGTCGCGAAACAAAGCAAAGCGGGACGGCAAACGAAGATGCCGTCCCGCGGAATGCGAGGGGAAGGGTTCCCGTTATTTTTCCACCTCGATGACTTCGCGGCCGTTGTAATAGCCGCAGTTGGGGCAAACGGTATGCGGCAGGTGTTTTTCGCCGCAGTTGGGGCAAGCCACCAGGTGGAGCGCCTTGAGCGCGTGATGCGAGCGCCGCTTATCTCGGCGGGCGCTGGTAACCCGTCGTTTGGGAAGAGGGGGCATGGCAGAACTCCTTTTCGTGCCGAGGTTTGCTCGGCGGGGTGTGCAAGGGTGGGGCGTCACAGTGACGCTAAAAAGCCCGCCAGCGGGCGGGTGGCATGATTATACTCGATGCCCGGTTGGAATGTCAAGTCAAGGCGGTTTGGCGGGGCGGCTTTGGGCTGGCTGACGAGCAGGGCGCGGCTGTGCACAGGCGGTTGGTGGCATTTTTTCAAGGGTGGCGACCGATTGCAATGCAGCAGGCCACAGGGTAACGAAGCGAGGGTTTGCGTGCTATAATCTGAACACACGCTTTTGCATCGAGGACAGTTTTCATCATGCGGATTTTCTTCCTCGCGGCTGAGGCCGCACCTTTCGCCAAGGTGGGTGGCTTGGGCGATGTGGTGGGTTCGCTCCCTTGGGCTTTGGCCCGGCGGAACCCGCAAGACGATGTGCGTCTGGTGTTGCCTCTCCACCCCACCATTGACGCTCGGCGCTGGGGGTTGTCTCCGCTGACCGCGTTTACCGTGGCCCATCGGAACGGCCCCATCACGGCGGAAATCTACGCTACTGAGCATCGGGGTTTGCCGGTTTATTTTGTGACCGGCGTGCCCGTGTTGGCCGTTCCTGGGGTGTATAGCCCCGACCCCCATGCCGACGCGGTCAAATATGCCTTTTTCTCCCTGGCGGCGCTGGCGTTGGCGCGCTATTTGGATTGGCCGCCCGACATCATCCACGCCCACGATTGGCATACGGCTTTGGCCGTCCATGCTTTGGCCCTGCGCCGCTCCCACGACGCCTTTTTTGCCCACACCCGCACGGTGTTGACCGTGCACAATTTGCCCTACATGGGCGCTCCTGCCCCCTTGCTGTTGGATGCCTTTGGCCTGCCGCCGGCTCCGCCCGAGAGCGGCTTGCCCGAATGGGCGCGGACCATGCCCTTGCCTCTGGGCTTGGCCGCGGCCGATGCCATTACCACGGTTTCGCCCACGTATGCTCGCGAAATCCTCACCCCTGCGTTTGGGCATGGGCTGGAGGCGTTCTTGCGCACCCGCCGCGACCGACTTGTCGGCATCCTCAACGGCTTGGATACGGACCTCTGGAACCCTGCCACCGACCCTGCTTTGGACGTCCGCTACACTGCAACCACGTTGGGGCTGCGGGAGCGCAACGCCGAAGCCCTGCGGGCCGAGGTGGGGCTGCCCAAGCCCGAGGGCCGCGTGCCGCTCATTGGCCTGGTGAGCCGCCTGACGCCCCAAAAAGGCGTTGACGTGGTGGCCGACGCCCTGCGGCTTTTGGCCGACTTCCCCTGGCAGGCCGTGCTTTTGGGCACGGGCGAGCCCCATTTGGAAGACGCGCTGCGGCGTCTGGAAGCCGATTTCCCCAATCGTGTGCGGGCAGTGCTGCGTTACGATGACGGCTTGGCGCGGCGCATTTACGCCGGCGCAGACATGTTGATGATGCCTTCCCGTTACGAGCCGTGCGGCTTGGCGCAGATGATTGCCATGCGTTATGGGGCTGTGCCCGTGGCAACGGAAACCGGCGGCCTGGCCGATACGGTGCGCGACGTGGACCTAAGCCGCAAGAGCACGGGCTTCCTGTTGCCCGAGGCTACGCCCAAGGCATTGGCGTTTGCCTTGCGGCGTGGGTTTGCTGTGTTTGCCAATCGGCGTCGGTGGCAGGCCTTGCAACAACGAGGCATGGCTGAAGATTTCTCCTGGCAGAAGCCTGCCCAGGCCTATGCTCGCCTGTATGCCCACCTTCTCTCGCAGCCGCTGATGCAGTGAGCGTCGCGCCCTGAGCGCGTTTGCGATACAATTGATTCCATCACGTGCCGTCTTTCCCGCCCCTATTTTCCCTTCGGAGGCGTCTATGAAGGTTCGAGTGGTGATCTTGGCCGGCGGCGAGGGCTCTCGCTTGAGTGTTTTGACCTCCAAACGCACCAAGCCCGCAGTGCCCTTCGCAGGAAAGTATCGCATCATTGATTTTGCCTTGTCAAACTGCGTCAACTCGGGGCTCTTTGACGTCATGGTTGTGGCCCAATATCGCCCTCATTCGTTGATTGAACACATTGGCTCAGGCGCACCGTGGGACCTCAACCGCGACTGGACCGGCGGCGTGAGAATTTACACCCCCTATCGCGCCCGCAACCAAGCAGGGTGGTATGTGGGCACAGCCGACGCAGTCCAACAAAACTTCCGCTTTGTCAAAGCCGGCCAGCCCGACCAGGTGTTGGTGTTATCGGGCGACCACATTTACAAGATGAATTACGAGAAAATTCTTTCTTTCCATCGGGCCAATGGGGCAGACCTGACAATGGCCGTCATCCACGTGCCTGAAGAGGAAGCCTCGCGGTTTGGCATCGTGGGCATCGAAAGCGACTTCCGGGTGACTTCGTTTGTCGAAAAGCCCGCCGAGCCCCCTTCCAATTTGGCCAACATGGGCATTTATATCTTCAATTTGGACGTCTTAGACAAAGTGCTGTTAGAAGACCACGCGCGCCCCGACTCCAGCCACGATTTTGGCAAAGACATCTTGCCCCGCATGGTCGAGAGCGGCTATCGGGTTTTTGCCTTCCCCTTCCGAGGCTATTGGCGCGATGTGGGCACGGTGCAATCCTACTGGGAAGCCCACATGGACCTGTTGGAAGTGCCGCCGCCGCTGGATTTATATGACCGCTCGTGGATCATCCACACCCGCACCGAAGAGCGGCCGCCGATGCGCATTGCGGCTGGGGCCGAAGTGCGCGATAGCATGATTTCCGACGGCTGCATTATCGAACGGGGCGCGGTGGTGGAACACAGCGTGCTTTCACCGGGGGTGGTTGTCAGAGAAGGCGCGGTGATTCGCGACTCGGTCATCCTGACCGACTCTCGCATTGGCCCGAAGGCCCGTCTCACGCGAGCCATTTTGGACAAGCGCATTCGGGTGGGCCGAGAGGCCGTGATAGGCGGCGATGCCCCCGGTGGGATGTTGACCTTAGTGGGGAAGGGCAGCATCGTGCCGGAAGGCGCCATTTTGGAGCCTGGCGCGCTGGTGGGCACGGATGTCACTTTGGAAGATTTCCCCGCTGATTTGCGCGTCGCCGCGGGCACGTATGTGGAAACCCGCCGACGGGCTTATCGTCTTCAGGCGTAAACCATGCAAATGCAAAGAGCATCGGGGCTTTTGTTGCATCCGACCAGCCTGCCGGGGCCCTACGGCATCGGCGATTTAGGCCCCGCCGCCCGCCGCTTTGCCGCAGATTTGGCGCGCGCGGGCTGCACGTTTTGGCAGGTGCTCCCCCTGGGGCCGACCGGCTACGGCGATTCGCCCTATCAGACCTTTTCGGCCTTTGCCGGCAACCCTTACCTCATCAGCCCTGAAGATTTGCTGGCCGAAGGC
>CAYLRJ010000076.1:0-39672 GCA_964386185.1 uncultured Anaerolineaceae bacterium | reverse complement strand
TATGGTCAAGGCGTGCCTCGCCCTATCCCCCTTCGCCCCCTGGGAGAAGGGGGACACAGGGGGATGAGGGCGGGCGCGCGGCAATTGCAAATGAGGAATTGCGAATTGCGGGCTGGGGGCGGGGGTGAAGGGAACGCAGATGGACGCAGATGGGAGGGGATGGACGCAGATAAATCCACCGATTACACCGATTTTCGCCGATTTTTTGTGTAGGGGCGAGGCGTGCCTTGCCCTATCCCCCTTCGCCCGCTGGGAGAGGGGGGGACACAGGGGGGTGAGGGCGGGCGCGCGGAAATTGCGCATGGCGGGGGGGGGCGGGGGTGATTTTTGGGGTTGTGGTGAAGGGAACGCAGATGGGCGCAGATGAGGGCAGATGGACGCAGATGGGTCCACCGATTTCCGCCGATTTTTTGTGTAGGGGCAAGGCGTGCCTTGCCCTATTCCCACCCCGCGCCCTCTGTGGCTCCGTGTGCATCCCAGGGCGGAGCAACGCTCCGCCCCTACTGCCCACAAGGTGCGGCGAGGGGGCGCCAAACACCCAAGTAACCAGCCAACCAGGTAACCAGGCAACCAAGTAACCAATACCCAATACCCAATACCCAGTACCCTCACCTCCCGCCCTCACCTTTCCCCCCAGCCCCCTTTCCTCTCCCAAAGGGCGAGGCAAGGGGGCGCCAAGCAACCAGGTAACCAAGTAACCAAGTAACCAAGTAACCAGGCAACCAAACACAATCCTTGGCCTGCGGCGCGCTTCATGGTACACTATGCCCACGCCTAAGAAAAAACTTAATCGTCAGAAAGCGAGCCCCTCAGCAGCGCATCGCACTGCAGGGCTGGGGCGCCGAGCATAGCGCAAGGCTTGAATTGCGCTGAGGTTAGATTGGGCGAGGTAGCGCGTGAAACGGGCAGCCACCCTGGATTCGTGGGAACAGACCAAACTCTTGGCCGACGAACGGCGCTTGCGGCTGTTGCGTCTGCTGATGGCGCGGCCAGCCACCTTGACCCAGTTGGCTGCTCGGGTCGGAAAATCGCCCGCATGGGTGCAGCATCACTTGCGGCAACTGGAGCGGGCTGGCTTGGTCACCTTGGTCGAGGAACGGCGCCGCGGACGGGTACGCGAAAAATACTACCAGGCCACCGCAGGCGCATGGGTGCTTCAACGTTTGGTGCTCCCCGAAAGTGACCAGCCCGTGGCCGTGTTTGCCGGAAGCCACGATTTGGCGCTCGAACATTTAGCCCAAGATTTGGCGCCCTATCTGACAATTGTTTTGCACCCGGTAGGCAGCTTGGATGGCCTCGTCAACCTGCGGCAACATTTGTGTCACTTCACCGGCTCCCATTTGTGGGATGAAAGCGGCCTCTACAACACCCCCTACGTCCGCCGTCTGTTCCCCTTGCACGAAGTGCGCTTGATGACCTTGGCGCATCGGGTGCAGGGGCTGATGGTCGCGGCCGGAAACCCTTTAGGCATCCGCAGCTTGGCTGATTTGGGCCGTGAAGACGTGCGGTTCGTCAACCGCAATCCAGGCTCGGGCACGCGCGTGTGGCTCGAAGCCCATTTGCAGGAAGCGGGCTTGCAGCCTTCCCAAATCCGCGGCTATGCCTGGGAGGTCGAGACCCATACCGCGGCCGCACAGGCGGTGGCTTCCGGACGGGCCGACGTGGCTTTGGGTTTAGAAGCCGCAGCCGCGCAACAGGGGTTGGATTTCATCCCCCTGTTTGCCGAGCGGTTTGATTTGGTCTTCCCCCAACATCAAACCAAAGCGCTGACCCCGCTTTTGGAGGCCATCCAAACCGCTCACTTTCGGAAGACATTAGCCCAACTCCGCGGATACAACCCCGCTCATACTGGCGAGGAAATTGCGGTGTGAAAAGCCCAGGCGCGGGCTTTTGATTCCCAACTTTGAGGTGCGATGATGAAACGATGGCTTGCCGTGCTTTTGGCGTTGAGCTTGGCCCTGGCCGCCTGCGGGCGAGAAGGGCAACCGTCTGAGACCACCGACGGCCTCTCGGGCAAACTGATTATCTTCCATGCTGGAAGTTTGACTGTGCCCGTAGAAAAACTGACCGAAGCCTTTCGGCAAAAACATCCGCAGGTTGAGTTCGCGACCGAATCGGGGGGAAGCCGCACGGTCGCACGCAAGATCAGCGAGCTCGGCCAAGAAGCCGACATCATGATGGCGGCTGATTATTTGGTCATTGACGACCTCTTGAGACCCCAATATGCGGACTGGAACATCCAATTTGCCCGCAACGTAATGGTATTGACCTATACCGACCGCTCCAAATATGCGGATGAAATCAACAGCGACAACTGGTATCAAATCCTGTTGCGCGATGGTGTGATTTACGGCCATTCAGACCCCAACGCCGACCCATGTGGCTATCGCACCCTCATGGTGTGGCAATTGGCCGAGATTTACTACCAAAAGCCCGGCCTCTACCAGCAACTGGATGACCATTGCCCGCCGGCCAACGTGCGCCCCAAGGCGGTGGAATTGTTGGCGCTTTTGGAATCGGGCGACATGGATTACGCCTTTGAATACCTTTCAGTGGCTGTGCAGCACCATTTGCGTTACGTGTCCTTGCCTGCGGAAATCAACCTCGGCTCACCGGAACTGGCCGATTACTACGCGCAGGCCCGCGTTGAAATCAATGGCTCGGAACCCGGCCAGACCGTGACCGTGGTGGGCGCGCCGATTGTCTATGGGTTGACCATCCCCAAAAATGCTCCCCATCCCGAGTTGGCCGAGGCTTTTTTGGCCTTTGTATTGGGGCCAGAAGGCCAAGCCATTCTGGAATCGTTGGGCCAGCCGCCTCTTGACCCCCCTTTGGCAGAAAACTATGACAAACTGCCTGCCAGCCTGAAACCCCTGGTCAAGCCTGCCCCCTGAAGCAGGCCCAAAGAGCCTGAGCGGCTGCGATAAATCGCGGGCAAAGGAGGTTGAGTTTTGAAGCAGTTTCAAAACAACCGCTTGTTGTGGGGATTTGCCCTTTTGGGCTCGGTGTTGGTATGGTTCATTGCTTGGCCGTTGCTTCGGACGGTGTTAGCCGCGGGGCCTCAGACGCTGTGGGAGGCCTTGATGGAAGAGGAAGTCCGCTCGGCCATTGCCCTCACGTTTGGCGCGTCGGCCGCGGCCACGCTCATTGCCTTGTTGTTGGGCGTGCCTTTGGCTTATGTGCTGGCGCGGGCTTCTTTCCCTGGCAAGGCACTGATTGAAGCCTTGGTGGACATCCCGGTGGTCGTGCCGCATTCGGCTGCGGGCATCGCCTTGCTCATGGTGTTTGGGCGGCAGTCGTTTTTGGGGCAGCTGTTTGGCAAGGTGGGCATCCGTTTTGTCTCCGCGGTGCCGGGCATTGTCATCGCGATGCTTTTCGTCAGCCTCTCGTTTTTGGTAAACGCAGCCCGAGATGGCTTCCGGGCGGTGGATGAGCGTTTGGAGCGGGTGGCACGCACGTTGGGCGCTTCGCCGTGGGAGGTTTTCTGGCAGGTCACTTTCCCTCTGGCGTGGCGGAGCATTTTGTCGGGCATTATCATGATGTGGGCGCGGGGGTTGAGCGAATTTGGCGCCGTGGTCATTTTGGCTTACAACCCGATGGTGGCGCCGGTGTTGATTTTTGAACGGTTCGAGTCTTATGGCCTTTCGTATGCTCGGCCGGTGGCGACTTTGGTGATTTTGATTTCGTTGGTGGTATTCCTTATCTTGCGCTGGGTAGGACGCGATGTCGAAGCCTGAACGCGGTGGACACTTACAAATTGAAGATCTGAGCCTCACCCTGGGGGCGTTTCAGCTCAGGCATTTGCATTTAGACGTGCACGCTGGTGAATATTTCATGCTCTTGGGCCCCACAGGCTCGGGCAAAACCGTGCTTTTGGAAACGCTGGCCGGGCTTCATCAGCCCGAGCAGGGGCGCATCATGCTGGATGACCAAGACATCACCCAGCGTCCGCCCGAAGCCCGCCCGTTGGGTTTTGTGTATCAGGATTACGCCCTCTTCCCGCACTGGACAGTGGCTGAGAATGTCGCTTTTGGGTTGGCCTTGCAACAGCAGCCCCGCTGGGTGCGGCGTTTTCCCTGGCTGGGGGGGCGCTATCGGCGGGCTGCGGCGCAAAGCGAAGAAGTGCGGGCGATGCTGGCCTTGCTGCGCATTGAGCATTTGGCCAACCGCCGCCCAACGCATTTGAGCGGCGGCGAGCGCCAACGGGTGGCTTTGGCCAGGGCGTTGGTGGTCAAACCCAAGGTGCTTTTGTTGGATGAACCCCTGAGCGCTTTAGACCCTCAACGGCGGGAAACGCTGCGGCGAGAGTTGCGGCGCATCCATGAGGCTTTGGGCATGACGGTTTTGCACGTCACCCATGATTTTGAGGAAGCCGTCGCCCTGGGCGATCGGATTGCAGTGTTGCATCAAGGGAAGATTGAGCAGGTCGGCGAGGCCGAAGCCATTTTCCGGCAGCCGGCAACCCCCTTTGTGGCTGAGTTTCTGGGTGCTCGCAACCTGTTCACCGCCGAGGCCGTGGAAGCGGCCCCTGGCCTTGCCCGGCTGCGCACCCACGGTGTGGATGTGTTGGCCGTGACCGAGGCCCGCGGCCGGGTGCACTTCACCGTGCGGCCGGAAGATATTGTGCTCGCTCGGCAGCCGTTGGATTCCAGCCTGCAAAACACTTTTCGCGGCCGGGTGGTAGAGGTGGAGCCTCGGGGCATGTTGGCCTATGTCACCGTGGCCGTTGCAGGGGAAGGGGGCGAGACCCTCCCGTTGGTGGCGGCGGTGACGGCGCGCTCACTGACTGCGCTGGGTTTGCAGCCCGGCGAGGAGGTCGTGGTGGGGTTCAAAGCCTCGGGGGTGCATGTTTTCTGAGCTCTTTGCCTGGGCGCGATGCTTCGGGACGCGGCGGGCTTCCTAAAAAGGCAACGCCGCGGCAAGATGTGCGCCGCGGCGTTGCAAGGGTCAGGGGAAGCCCGTCGTTAGTCAAAGTTTGCGGGCCAGCTCAAAGCCATACATGCCCATTGCGTCATGCACCAAGGCGATGGTTTCTCGAGCCTCGGCCCGCATCCGCCGGGAGCCCTCGATGAGGATTTCTTCGATCAATTCGGGCTTGCCTTCGTATTGCGCGCGGCGGGCGCGGAAGGGTTCCAAAAATTCGTTGAGCGCGCGGGCCAGCTTTTTCTTGACTTCCACATCGCCTACTTTGCCCTTGCGATAGCGTTCCTTGAGCTCTGCCACTTCTTCTTTGTTGGGGTTGAAGATGTCGTGATAGCGGAAGACCACATTGGTGGGTTTGTCAGGGTCGGCTGGGATGTCGGGGCGCACGCGGGTGGGGTCGGTGAACATGCGGCGCACTTTGGCGTTGACTTCCTCTTCGCTGTCGGAGAGGAAGATGGCGTTGTTGAGGCTCTTGCTCATCTTGGCTTGGCCGTCAATGCCGATGAGGGTGGGCACTTCGCCGATGAGGGCTTTGGGCTCAGGGAAGACTTTGCCATAAATGCGGTTGAAGCGCCGAGCGATTTCACGGGTGATTTCCACGTGGGCTTCGTTGTCTTTCCCCACGGGCACGACATGGGCGCGGGGGAGCAAAATGTCCACGGCTTGCAAAACAGGGTAGCCCACCAGGCCAAAGGGGATGGCGTCGTCGTCCATATTGGCTGCGCGGGCCATGTCTTTGATGCTGGGCAAGCGGGTCAACCGCGGCAGTGTGACCAGCATTTCAAAGAGCAGGTTGAGTTCGTAGGTTTCAGGGATGGTAGATTGAACAAAAATGGTGCTTTTTTCGGGGTCAATGCCCGCAGCCAGATAATCGAGCACAATGTCGTGGATGTTTTGGCGCAGTTGGGCGATTTCTTCTTTGCTGGGTTTGGTGGTGAGGGTGTGCAAATCGGCGATGATGAAGAAGCATTCGTATTCATCTTGCAGCGCAACACGGTTTTTCAAACTGCCCACGTAATGGCCCAGGTGTAATTTGCCCGTGGGGCGGTCGCCGGTCAGCAGGCGTTTTTTGGGTTGGTTGCTCATGGGGAAACCTCCGAAAAGGGATGGGCGGGTGGGTTAAGAGGAAACGCGTTCGCCCCTTTGGGGACGAACGCGAAAGCGTCCGCGGTGCCACCCCGCTTGGTGCGCCAGGCGCACCCGCTTGGTGCCCGATAACGGGGGCAAACCGGCCTACCTTACTGCTCCTTGTGAGGGGAGGTTCAGGCGGCGGCTCCCAGGGCCATTCGGCGTTGCTGCTGTGGTTGGGCTTCCAGCCGCTGGCCCAACTCTCTGGGCACGCTGGGCAACGCCTACTCGTCCTGTTCGTAGCCGTTGGTGTTCTCAGGCAAGGGCAGTTTACCATGCTCAAACGCCGTGTGTCAAGCATTGTGGGCGGCGGCAAAATGTGGTTTGCGGCGGCGAAGGCCCCCCACGCCCAAAACGCCGCGCGACCTCGGTTTGGGTGAGGCTGCGTCATGGTATACTTTGAAAAAGCCGGGCGCCTTTTGCGCCGCATGTGCTGGTAAACGCCGCTTTGGAGGGCATCCATGAAGGTCATTGTGAAGCGTGAAGATTTATCCCAGGGCTTGCGGGCTGTTGCGCGGGCCATTTCAGGGCGCACCACGTTGCCGGTGTTGAACAACGTCTTGGTGGCTACAGACGAAGATCGGCTTCGGCTGTCGGCCACCGATTTGGAACTGGCCATTACGGCGTGGGTCAGGGCTACGGTGGAAGACGAAGGCGCGACCACGGTGCCAGCGCGCTTGTTTTCCGATTTTGTGGGCACATTGCCCGACGGGGCTTTGCGTTTGACCTACGACGAGGCCAAGCGCGCCTTGCACGTCCATAGCAGCAATTCGGAAACCACCATCAAGTGCATCGAGGCCGATGAATTCCCCCCCTTGCCTGCCCCAGAACTGACGCAAGGGGTGAGCATGCGGGCTGCGGACTTCCGGGAGATGGTGCAACAGGTTGTGTTTGCTGCTTCCTCAGATGATGCCCGGCCGGTCTTGACCGGTGTGCTTTTGAAAGTAGAAGGCGATACTTTGACCGCAGCGGCTTCCGATGGGTATCGGCTTTCGGTGCGCAAGATTGCGGTTGAAAATGGCGCTGCTGAGCCTGTTTCGCTGATTGTGCCGGCGCGGGCGCTCAACGAAGTTGCGCGCAGTGTGCGCGATGGCGAAGAAACCATTGTGATGGTCGCGCCGCCGGGGCGGGGGCAGGTGGTCTTCCGGGTGGGCGACGACGTGGAAGTTGTCTCGCAACTCATCGAAGGGGAATATCCGCCCTATGAGCAGATCATCCCCCAGCGGTATCGCACCCGCACGGTGGTGCCGACCGCACAGTTCTTGCAGGCTTGCAAACGAGCCGAAGTGTTTGCCCGAGAAGGAAGCCAAAGCACGCGGTTGGAAATTATCCCGGGCGAAGAAGATGCCCCCGGCGAAGTGAAAGTCTCGGCCACGGCCGAAGAGGCGGGCTCCAACGAAACCAGCATTGTGGCCACTGTGGAAGGGGAGCCCATCGTCATTGCTTTCAACGTCCGTTACCTGCGGGAAGCCCTGGAGGCCATCAAAACCTCCAGCGTAGCCCTCGAAACCACCGCGCCCGCCAGCCCGGGCGTGCTTCGGCCGGTGGGCGAAGCAAACTTCATTCATATCATCATGCCCATGCATCTCTAACTCCAAGATGGATGGGCCCACCGCGAACCTGACAGGAGCGTTCCTGTCAGGTTTGTTTTATCCTCGTCGAGGAGGGTGGCGCGATGACCATGCCCTTTGCTTCGACTGATCCGCTGTGGCGCATTCGGCAAATTTTGGTGCATTACCCCATCATGAGCAAGCGGGTGCGGGCGCGCATGCGGCGGGCGCTCTTCCAGCGGGGCGTGATTACGAAAAAAGAGTTTGAAGAAAAAGTGCGAGAACTGGCCATCGAATCGCAGCGGCGAGAGGGCCTGGTCAACCCATTGCTGGAGGAACCCGCGGAGGTTTGGGAAGAGCGCCTGGAATGGGCGCGGGCCTACCTCACCGACTTCTACTTTGCCTATCATCTGCCGTTTAGCGAATTTGACCGCATTTTAAGGGAAGTGCGCAGCGAGCGTCGCCCTTTGGCAGAAGACGAAGATGGCCTCACCTTCAACCCCGAACTGGCCCCGCGCGCCCAACTGTTCGAAGAAGCCTTTGCCATTGAGCAAATGCCCCCTGAGCAGCGAGCCCGCCAGGAAGCCCGCTTGCAAGAAATCAAAGTGGTGCTGATTCGCGATTTCATCAGCGACCAATTGGGCTACGTCGGGCTGGCCAAACAATGGCTGACCATCGAAGATTTGGACTACATCCGGCGGCGCAAAATCGGCCCAGGCAAAATTGGGGGCAAGGCCGCGGGGATGCTGCTGGCATATCGGATTTTGCAATCCGTGGCCGACGAAGCACTCAAACGCAGTTTGCGCATCCCAGAGTCTTACTTCCTGGGCGCCGACGTGATGTACGCGTTCATGGCTCACAACGATTTGATGAAGTGGGCGGTGCAAAAATATAAGCCCGAAGAGCAAATTCAGGCAGAATATCCGCTTTTGCGCGAAGAGTATTTGCGCGGCGATTTTCCCCCTGATTTGCGAGCGCGTTTCGAAGAGCTGCTCCGCGAAGTGGGCAACAAGCCGCTCATTGTGCGTTCTTCGAGCCTGCTGGAAGACAACTTCGGCACCGCCTTTGCCGGCAAATACGAGAGCCACTTTGTGCCCAATCAGGGCTCCTTCCAAGAAAATTTGCAGCGCCTCATTCGCGCCATCGCCAGCGTGTATGCCAGCGGGCTGGCGCCCGACCCCCTGCTCTATCGGAAAGCGCGCGGGTTGATTGACTATGACGAGCGCATTGCCATCCTCATCCAGGTTGTGGAAGGGGAGCCCTATCGCCACTTCTATTTCCCCCAAGCCGCAGGGGTGGCTTTTAGCCGCAACCTCTTCCCTTGGTCGGCCCAAATTCGGCCTGAAGATGGCTTTGTGCGGCTGGTGTGGGGGCTGGGCACCCGCGCGGTGGATCGGGTGGGCAATGATTATCCGCGTTTGGTGGCGTTGAGCCATCCCGAATTGCAGCCCACCATTTCTGCCAAAGCGCGGCGATATTATTCGCAACGCTACATTGATTTGATAGATTTGGAAGCCGACGCCTATCGGGTGTTAGAGGCCCGGGAGGTGCTCGAGGGGCGGTATCCGCTTTTGCCTTTGATAGCCTCGCTCGACGAAGGAGGCTATTTGGCGCCGCTACACACCCAACGGGTGCCCAAAGACCGCCGAGACGACTTGGTCATCACCTTCGATGGCTGGTTGCGGCGGACGCCTTTTGCCGCCCGTATGCGCACGATTTTGCGCCTCTTGGAAGAGCACTACGGTGTGCCGGTTGATTTGGAGTTTGCCGCACGCGTGCCCAACCCCAGGGCCTCGACGCCCGAGGTGGAAATCACAATTTTGCAGTGTCGCCCTCAAAGCCACTACCGCGAGCAGAAAATTGACTTGCCCAAAGAATTGCGGCCCGAAGATGTGGTGTTAGAAACCTTCACCGTCATGCCTTACGGCCAAGTTGAGGGCATTCGCTATGTGCTCTTCGTGCCGCCTGAAGGCTATTACGCGCTGGAAACAACCGAGCACCGCCGCTTGCTCACCCGCGCCATCAGCAAACTCAACGCCCTTTTGGCTGGCGAGACCTTCGTGTGTGTGGGCCCTGGCCGCTGGGGCACCTCCAACCCCGATTTAGGCGTGCACGTGGGCTACGCCGACATTCAC
Source organism: uncultured Anaerolineaceae bacterium (assembly GCA_964386185.1). Lineage (GTDB taxonomy): Bacteria > Chloroflexota > Anaerolineae > Anaerolineales > DRMV01 > DRMV01. The sequence continues at coordinate 29,936 of CAYLRJ010000076.1, read as the reverse complement.
AACGCCCGCGCACTGATTGAGCTTTCAGGGCGCAACGTGGGCCCGGCCCCCGAGCCTTCGCTGGGAACACATTTCTTCCAAGACCTGATGGAAGCCCAAATTTACCCCTTGGCCGTGGATTTGGATGACCCGCGCACCGTGTTCCGCCGCGAATTTTTCTATGAGACCCCCAACCATGTGACCGACTTTTTGCACGATGAGCGCTGGCAGCCCATTGTGCAGGCTTTGCGGTTGATCGCGGTGGAAGATTATCGCCCCGGCAAGCGGCTCAACCTGGTGCTCGACGCCCTGCGGGGCCACGCCGTCGGCTTTGTGGCGCCGCCTCAACCCGCACAGGAAGGCGCAGCCTGATTGCCGCCCCGCCGACGTCGGGCAGGGCGTATGATGATTGTCACTACTTTGGGCTTTGGGCCTTGTGAAATTTGACACGGGTAACTGCCGTGTGCTATACTTCCCCACAGTTGTGCTGGGTGAATCCCCTATTTGTGAGAGGCGCCGGTATGCTTGCCGCTTATCTGCCTATTGCGTTGCTGTTGTTGTTCGCGACCGGTTTGGCCATTTTGGTCGTGGTGATTGGGGAGAGCTTTGGCCCCAAGCACCCCAACCGCATCAAAGGCTCACCATACGAATCGGGCATGACGCCCCTGGGGGAAGGGACACGCCGCCAGCCGATTCGCTTTTATCGCGTCGCGATGCTGTTCATCCTGTTTGATATTGAAGTCGTCTTCTTCCTGCCCTGGGCGGTTGTCTTTCGTCGTCTGGGGCTGTTTGGTTTGATAGAGATGGCGATTTTCATCGTCATTGTGTTGGTGGGCTACGTCTATGCCTGGCAGAAAGGAGCCCTGGAATGGGATTAGAGCACAAATTGGGTGACCTGGGCATTGTAACCACCACGTTGGAAAAAGCAGTCAACTGGAGCCGCACCCGTTCCATGTGGCCTGCCCTGTTTGGCTTGGCGTGTTGCGCCATTGAGATGATGGCAGCCCAGGCATCGCATTACGACATGAGCCGCTTTGGGATGGAATTGATGCGCGCCAGCCCCCGCCAATCGGATTTGATGATTGTGGCAGGGCGGGTGAGCCGCAAAATGGCGCCAGTCGTGCGGCGGCTCTACGACCAAATGCCCGAACCTAAATGGGTCATCGCCATGGGCGACTGCGCCTCATGTGGTGGCGTCTTCAACAACTATGCCGTGTTGCAGGGTGTGGATGAAATCATCCCGGTGGATGTGTATATCTCGGGGTGCCCGCCGCGGCCAGAAGCCCTCATTCACGGGGTGCTGACCCTTTATGAAAAGGTCTCGGGCGAAAAATTGACCGATTGGGCTTTGGTCGAAGAGGAGGCGGCATGAGCGAAGAACGCGTCCAGACCGTGGCTGCGACCCTGGCCGCTCGCATGGGCACAGAGGTGGCCGACGACCATGGGCAAGTGGTCGTGCGGGTGCCGCGCGAACGCATCGTAGAGGCCGCCACCGCATTGCGCGATGAGTTTGGCTTCCAAGTGGTCGAAGACCTCACCGCGGTTGATTACTGGCAGCGCCGCACCCCGCGCTTCGATTTGGTGTATCACTTCTTCTCTTATGACCATGCGGAGATGATTGTCTTGCGGGTGGCTGTGGAAGAAGGCCAAGCCGTCGCGAGCATTACCGGCGTTTTCCCCGGGGCCAATTGGTATGAGCGCGAAGTGTACGACATGTTTGGCATTCCCTTTGAGGGCCATCCTGATTTGCGCCGCATCTTGATGCCGTTCGATTGGGAAGGCCACCCCCTGCGTAAAGACTATCCCCTGGGCTACGAAGAGCCGCAGTTTACCTTTAATTTCGACGAAATCCAAAGCCGAAAAGTGCGCGGTAAAAGGTCTTAGGCGTTGGGCATCGGGTGTTAGGTATTGGGCACGGGGCTCCCTAAGGCCTAATTCGCCGTCCCGAACACCGCCCTTCACGAGGTTTTTATGCTCGAACCCATTGAAGTTTCTGCCGAAGAACTGCAACATCTGGTCTCTGAGCGGGCTTTGCAAGGCGAGACCGTGCTGCTCAACATGGGGCCGCAGCATCCGTCCACCCATGGCGTGCTCCGCCTGCTGGTGGAATTGGATGGCGAAATTGTGGTCAACGTCGTGCCCGATATTGGCTTCCTGCATACCGGCGTCGAAAAGAACATGGAAGCCAAGCGCTATTGGCAGGCCGAGGTCATGACCGACCGCCTCGATTACCTCAACCCCATTGGTAACAACCTGGCTTATTGTTTGGCGGTGGAAAAATTGACCGGCCTGGACGTGCCCCCCCGAGCGCAGGCCATTCGGGTGATTTTGGCCGAGCTGCAGCGCATTTCCTCGCACTTGGTGTGGCTGGGCACCCACTTGCTGGACCTGGGCGCGACGTCCCTCTTCCTCTACACCTTTCGCGAGCGCGAGTTGATTTTAGACATCTTCGAGATGGTCTCGGGCGCGCGGATGATGACCACCTACATCCGGCCGGGCGGCCTGTGGCGCGACGTGCCAGAGGATTTTGAAGCCGCCGTGCGCTCGTTCATCCGCCTTTTCCCGAAGCGGTTGGCGCAATACGAAGCCCTGGTGACCAAAAACCCCATCTATCGCGACCGCACCCGCCGCATCGGCGTGCTTTCCAAAGAAGATGCCATGCGCTGGGGCGTGACCGGCCCGATGTTGCGGGCTTCGGGCGTGGCTTACGACACCCGCAAAGCCCGCCCCTATTGCGGCTACGAACAATATGAGTTTGACATTCCGGTGCAGGAAAGCGGCGATGTTTACGCCCGCTATCTGGTGCGGATGGAAGAAATGCGCCAATCGCTGCGAATTATTGACCAAGCCCTGAAACGTTTGCCCTCGGGGCCGGTGCGTAGCGACAACCGCAAATATATGCCGCCCCCGCGCGAGGAAATTGGCAAAAATATGGAAGCCCTCATCCGCCATTTCAAGTTTTGGACCGAGGGCTTTGCCCCGCCCAAAGGCTCGGCGTATGCCGCGGTGGAATCGCCGCGCGGCACCCTGGGCGTGTTTGTCGAGAGCGATGGCTCCCCGCGCCCCTATCGGGTGCATATGCGCACGCCTTCCTTCGCGAATTTGCAGGCGTTGCCCGTGATGGCGAAAGGCGCTCTGATTGCCGATTTGGTGGCCATCGTGGGGAGCGTGGACATTGTTTTGGGAGATGTTGACCGGTGAGCAGCCTTGCCGAAAAATACCCTGACGAAGTGCAGGCCATCTTAGCCAAATACCCCGAGGAGCACAAACGCTCGGCGGTGATGGCGTTGCTCTACCTCGCACAGCGCGACAACGGTGGTTATATCACCAAAGCCGCGATGGAAGACGTGGGGCACATCGTGGGCATCACGGCCAGCGAAGTGGCCGCACTGGTGGGGTTCTATACCCTCTACCACGACAAGCCCGAAGGCAAATACCGCATTCAGGTATGCACCGATGTCGCATGCGCCTTGCGAGGCGCCCAACAATTTGTAGATGCGTTGTGCGACAACCTGGGCATCAAAATTGGCGAAACCACCCCCGATGGCTTAATCACCGTCGAAGAAGTCAAATGCCTGGCTGCCTGTGACCACGCGCCGGTGTTCCAGGTGCAAACGCCCGACGGCTTGACCTATCACCAAGATATGACCGTCGAAGCCACCCTGGAACTCATCGAGCAGTGGCGCAAAGAAGCGCAAGAGCAATGATTTGGTCGTTCTCCCCTCGCCCCTAAAGCAGGCGCCCTGCCGGGCAGGGAGAGGTGCGATACCCAAGAGGCGATGAATTTATGGCCGAATACATTTTGTTGCGACATCGTGACATCCCCAACATCAAAAACCTGGAGGTCTATCAGGCCCACGGTGGGTTTGAGGCCTTCCGCAAAGTGGTGACCGAAATGCAGCCCGATGAAGTCACCGAAGAGGTGAAGAAATCGGGCTTGCGCGGCCGCGGCGGTGCGGGCTTCCCCACCGGCTTGAAATGGGCTTTCATGGACAAGCGCAGTTGGCCGCACTATGTGGTTGCCAACGGCGACGAATCTGAACCCGGCACATTCAAAGACCGGGAAATCATGGAAAACAACCCCTTCCAATTTTTGGAAGGGCTGGCCATTGCCTCATATGCGGTGGGAGCTCAGCGGGCTTATGTGTATTTGCGGGGCGAGTTTTGGCACATTGCCAAATGGCTTGACCAAAAAATCGCGGAAATGGAAGCCGCAGGCCTGCTGGGTGACAACCTCTTTGGCACCGACTACAGCCTGCGGATCTACACCCACCTGGGCGCAGGGGCATACATCTGCGGCGAGGAAACCGCCTTGCTGGAATCGCTGGAAGGCAAGCGCGGCCAACCCCGCTTGCGCCCACCCTTCCCGCCCAGCTATGGCCTTTATGGCAAGCCGACCGTCATCAACAACGTCGAAACCCTCACCAACGTGCCCATGATCCTCGCCCGCGGCGCCGACTGGTATCGTTCCTTTGGCACTGAGAAAAGCCCGGGCGTGAAAATCTTTAGCCTCTCGGGGCGGGTCAACAAACCCGGCAACTACGAACTCCCCTTGGGCACCACCTTCCGCGAGTTGATTTTCGAGCATGGCGGCGGCATCCTTGACGGCAAGCAAATCAAAGCCATCATGCCCGCGGGCGCATCCTCTTCCCTCTTGCCCGCCACCGACGAAGTGCTCGATACACCCATGGACTACGAAAGCGTGCCCAAAGTGGGCGGCATGTTGGGCTCGGCTTCGGTCATCGTGCTTGATGAGACGGTTTCCATTGCCTGGCTGGTGAAGAAAACCGTCAACTTCTTCCGCCATGAATCGTGTGGCAAATGCACGCCCTGCCGCGAGGGCACTTACTGGATGGAACGCCTGACCGAACGCATTGCCGCGGGGCAAGCCACGCCCGAAGATGTGGAAACCCTCTACGATGTCGCCAAACGTATTCAGGGCAAACCCTTCTGCGCCCTGGGCGACTTCTCGACGATGGCGGTGGTCACCGGCATCGAACGCTTCCGTGAAGATTTCGACGCCCTGGTGCAAGCCAAGGCTGCGGAGTAAACCATGACCGACACGGTAACCCTGACCATTGACGGCCAACAAATCACCGTCCCCGCGGGGCTCACAGTGGTAGATGCTGCCCGCCGCGCAGGGGTCGAAATTCCGGTTTTCTGTTATCACCCCAAGATGGAGCCGGTGGGCATGTGCCGCATGTGCCTGGTGGAAATCGGCCGCCCCATGCGCGACCGCGCCACCGGTGAATTCCTGCGCGAGGAAGACGGCTCCATCAAAATTCAGTGGGGCCGCAAACTGGAAACCGCCTGCACCGCGCGGGTTTCCGAAGGCATGGTCGTGCGCACCACCACCGAAAAGGTGCAAGAAGCCCGCAAGACCGTGCTGGAATTTTTGCTCACCTCGCACCCCCTCGACTGCCCCATCTGCGACAAGGGCGGCGAATGCGCCTTGCAAAACCTGACCGTGGCGTATGGCCCCGAAACCACCCACTTCTATTACGAAGACAAAGACCACGCCCCCAAACGGGTGCCTTTGGGCGACCTCATCATCTTAGACCGCGAGCGCTGCATCAAATGCTCCCGCTGCATCCGCTTCCAAGATGAAATCGTAGATGACCCCGTGCTGACCTTCTACCAGCGCGGCCATCATACCGATGTGACCACCTTCTCTGACCCACCCTTCAATTCCTACTGGTCGGGCAACACCACCGACCTCTGCCCCGTAGGCGCGCTCACCACGGTGGACTTCCGCTTTGGCGCCCGCCCGTGGGAAATGCGCCCCGCGGCGTCCATCTGCACCCTCTGCCCGGTGGGCTGCAACATCACCTTCAACGTCCGCCGTGAGGCAGCCTCAGGCGGCAAGATGGTCGTGAAGCGGGTGCTGCCCCGCCAAAACGAGGCCGTCAACGAAATCTGGATTTGCGACAAAGGCCGCTTTGCGGGCTATCACTTTGCCGAAGACGCCGAGCGCCTCACCCAGCCGCTGGTGCGCAAACACGGCGAACTGGTGCCCGCCTCGTGGGAAGAAGCCTTGGAAACCGCTGCCCGTGGCCTGGAAGCCGCCCGAGGGCAACTGCTCACCCTGGCCAGTGGCCGCTTGACCAACGAAGACCTCTTCAACCTGGCCTTGGTCACCGACGCGCTGGAAGGCACCAAAGCCCTGGATACTTTCATGGCCGGCGGCGACCTGACCGCCCAGTTTGGCTTGGGCGCGGGTTCCAACCTGGCCGCGCTGGGCAAAGGCGACGCCATCTTGGTGGTGGCTTCGGATTTGGAAGAGGAAGCCCCCCTCTGGTGGCTGCGGGTCAAACAGGCTGCCGAACGCGGGGCTACCCTCATCGTAGCCAACCCGCGGCCAACCAAGACCGAGCGCTACGCCAATTTCGTGCTGCGCTACGCATATGGGCAGGAAGCCGCGACCGTGTTGAGCCTCTTGGATGCTGAAAGCGAAGCGGGCAAGGCCTTTGCCGAAGCCGAGCACGCGGTCGTGTTTTATGGGCAGGAAGGCATGGGCTTGGCGGCCTCCCGGGCGCTGAGCGCCGCGGCAGCCCACCTGCTGGTGACCACCGGCCACGTGGGTCAACCCAACAACGGCCTGGTGGCTGTGTGGCCGCGCGCCAACGACCAAGGCGCGTGGGATATGGGCTTCCGCCCGCAAGACGACCTGGCCTCGGCCTTGGCCGCTGCCAAGGCTGTTTGGGTAGCCGGGGCCGACCCGGCCGGTGACGCGCCAGCGTTGGCTGCAGCCCTGGAAAGCGCCGGTTTTGTGGTGGTGCAGGAGCTCTTCCTCACCGAGACCGCGCGGCGGGCTGATGTGGTCTTCCCGGCGCAGGCTTACACCGAGCGCAGTGGCACCTACACCAACGGCGAGCTGCGGGTGCAGCGGTTCTACCAGGCAGTGCCTGCGCTGGAAGGCACCGCGCCCGACTTTGCCATTGCAGCCCGCCTGGCCGCCCATCTGAACGTATCCGCTGAGGCAGCTTCGGCCGCCGCGGTCATGCGCCAAATCGCGGCTGCTGTGCCCGCTTACGCAGGTGTGACCTACGAGGCTTTGGCCAAAGTCGAGCCTCAATACCCGTTGATTAGCCGCGACGATCTCTACTACGGCGGCGCGGCTTACGAAAACAAGCAGGGGTTGGGCGTGGCGCTCGAGCCGGCTTCGCGAAACGCCAACCTGCCCGCCCCCGCGGTGCCATCTGCCCCTGAGATGCCAGCCGAGGGGCTGCTGGCTGTGCCGGTGACCCGCCTCTATGACCGTGGCACCCTGGTTTCGCGCTCGGCCACGTTGCAGCCCCGTTTGCCGCAGGCTGCCTTTGTGGTGGTGCATCCCGAAACCGCAGCCGCCGCGGGCCTGGCCGCTGACGCAGCCGCCACCCTGGCCCTCGGCGACGCGGCCTTCCCAGTGAAGGTGCGGGTGGACGCGGGCGTGCCCGCTGGGGTGGTGTTGGTGCCCCGCTCGTTGGGCGTGCCCCTTGCTGAAGCCGCACATTGCGAGCTGAAAATCGCAAGTTAGGATTTGCCCATGACCGCATCCACGATTGGTATTTGGGCCCTCAAGGCCGTCATTCTCATCGTCATTTTGCTGACGGGCTTCGCCTACGCAACATATTACGAGCGGAAGGCCATTGCCCGCATTCAGGTGCGCATCGGCCCCAATCGCGCAGGCCCGTGGGGCTTGTTGCAGCCCGTGGCCGATGGCATCAAATTGATTTTCAAAGAGGAATTCGTGCCCGATAAGGCCGATAAATTCCTCTTCACCCTCGCCCCTATTTTGACGGTGATTCCCGCATTTTTGATTGCGGCGGTAATTCCGTGGGGCGGCGAGGTGCCCTTCTTTGGCCGCACGGCCCACCTCTACCTGACCGACGTCAACGTCGCCACCCTCTATATCGTGGCCATCAGCTCTTTGGCAGTGTATGGCATTGTGCTCGCCGGGTGGGCTTCGAACAACAAATATTCCCTCTTGGGTGGCTTGCGCTCGGCCGCCCAGATGGTGAGCTATGAACTGGCCTTGGGACTGGCGCTGGTAGGCCCCATCATGTTGGCCGGCTCGATGAGCTTGGTGAAGATTGTGGAAGCCCAAAAATCGGTGTGGTACGTGCTCTATCAACCTTTGGGCTTTGTCATCTTCATGATTGCAGCCTTTGCCGAGGTCAACCGCTCGCCGTTTGACCTGCCGGAAGCCGAGCAAGAATTGACCGGCGGGTATCATACCGAATACGGCGGGATGCGGTTTGCCCTGTTTTTCATGGCCGAATACATCAAAGTGGTGGCCATCAGCGCCATTGCCGCGGCGTTGTTTTTGGGCGGCTATTATGGCCCTGGGGTGGAAGCCTACCCCTGGCTGGGACCGGTGTACATGTTCCTCAAAATTGCGGCTTTGGTGTTTTTCGCCATTTGGACGCGGGCCACGTTGCCCCGCTTGCGTTACGACCGCCTGATGGCCTTTGGCTGGAAGGTGCTTTTCCCGCTGGCGTTGCTCAATGTGTTTCTGACCGCCGTGGGTATCGTTGTGTTGGGAGGCTGAGGGCATGTCGGTTTTTGAAGACGTCACTGCCATTTTGAAGGGCTATTGGACGACGTTGAGCCAGATGCTGGAAAAGCCGGTGACCATCCAGTATCCGGAGCAGCGGCGAAAAGTGCGGACGCGCTTCCGAGGGCGGCACGTGCTCAAGCGCTATGAAAACGGCCTGGAGCGCTGTATTGGGTGTGGTTTGTGTGCCGCCGCGTGCCCCTCGGGCGCAATTTTCGTGGAAGCCGCGGAAAATACAGACGAGGAGCGCTATTCCCCGGGCGAGCGCTACGCCCGAGTTTATGAGATCAATCTCACGCGGTGCATTTTCTGCGGCTATTGTATGGATGCCTGCCCGACGCAGGCCATCGTGTTGGAAGACGAATATGAGTTGACCTTCACCGATCGGCGCCAGGCCATCTTTACCAAAGAAATGTTGTTGGAGCCTGTGCCGCCCGAAGGTCAGCCGACCCCGCAGCGGACGCCGGGCGGGGTAGAGATGCCGCCCATTCCTCTGACGGTGGTGCGCAAGCCGTAAGGCTTCGCCTATCAATAGTGTTTCGAGGCTTCTATGACCGTTGATTTGCTGGTGTTCCTCATCTTGGCCCTCATTGCCGTGGGCGCTGCTGTGGGCATGTTGTTTTCCCGCAACATGGTATATGCAGTGCTCTTCTTGGTGCTGGTCATGATGACCATCGCGGTGTTTTATCTGATGTTGGGTGCGCCGTTTCTGGCGATGGCGCAGATCACCGTATATGCGGGCGCAATCATGGTGCTCTTCTTGTTTGCGGTGATGATTTTAGGGCCTGAGCGCCTGCCGGAAGGTGGCGGACCGGTGGCTTGGCAGCGCCCCTTGGCTATTGGGCTGACGTTGGCCTTTTTGGCCGAGGTCATTTACGCTTTTGTGGCCAAAGTGGGCGGGTTGGGCACACTGATGCCGCCCGCCGAAGGCGCAGGCAGCCCGGCCGCGATTGGTCAGGTGCTCTTCAATCAGTACCTTTTGCCCTTTGAGGTCACCTCGGTGCTGTTGCTGGTGGCTACCGTGGGCGCGGTGGTGCTGACCAAAGACGGCAAGGGCAAGTAAAGCGAGGCGAAGCATGGTGCCAACGAATTATTTTCTCGTGCTCTCTGCAGTGCTCTTTTTGCTCGGCGTGTTGGGCGTTTTGGTGCGCCGAAACGCGCTGGTGATTTACATGTCTATTGAGTTGATGCTCAATGCCGCCAACTTGGCATTTGTGGCCTTTGCCGCGGCTGACGGCGGTTTAGAAGGCCAATTGGCGGTGTTTTTTGTGATGACCGTGGCCGCGGCAGAGGTCGCGGTGGGTTTGGCGTTGCTGGTTACGGTGTTTCGCACCAAAAAGACCATTGACATTGATACGCTCCATCAGTTGAAGGGATAGCCCCATGTTTTTGAGCGAAGTGACAACGCAAGCGGGCGGTTTCTTTCATTGGGTGCCTTGGGCTGTGTTCTTTCCCCTGATGGGGATGCTCATCAACATGGCCTTTGGGCGCCGTATAGGCGAGAAAGGCGTGGCCGTGGTCGCTGTGACCGCGTCGGCCCTTTCTTTTGTAGTAGCGGTGCTCCTGTGGGTTTCGTTGCAAGCCCATCCCGAAGGCACGGTTGTGCCCTTGGCTTCGTGGCTGACGGTTGTCAACGTCGCCTGGGCTTTTCGCGTGGACACCCTTTCGGTGACCATGATGTTGGTGGTTGGCGGGGTGGGCACGCTGATTCACCTCTACGCGGTCGGCTACATGCACTACGATGTGCGTTACAAAGGCGACCCGGGGCGCTATAGCCGCTTCTTCGTCTTCCTCAACCTGTTCATCGCCTCGATGATGATTTTGGTGACGGGCGATAGCTACCTGATGCTTTTCGTCGGTTGGGAAGGCGTAGGCCTGTGCTCGTATTTGCTGATTGGCTTTTGGTTCGAATATGACACCCACGGCCGGCCGAGCATCGCCAATGCGATGGCGGGCAAGAAGGCTTTTATCGCCAACCGCATTGGTGATTTTGGCTTCCTGATGGCCATGCTTTACATGTTCACCGTTTTTGGGACGTTGAACTTTGAGAAAGTGTTTGCCGAAGCCCCTCACGTGGCTCAAACCAACCCCAACGCCTTGTTGGCGATTACACTGCTGATGTTGCTGGGTGTGACGGGGAAATCGGCGCAAATTCCCCTCTATGTTTGGCTGCCCGACGCGATGGCCGGCCCGACGCCGGTGTCGGCGTTGATTCACGCGGCGACGATGGTGACCGCAGGCGTGTATCTGGTGGCGCGTTCCCATGTGATTTACAGCTTGGTGCCCACTGCCCAGCACACGGTGGCGTTGGTTGGCGCGCTCACGGCGCTTTTTGCCGCAACCATCGCGGTTGGCCAATATGACATCAAAAAAGTCTTGGCTTATTCCACGATTTCGCAGTTGGGCTTTATGGTGGCCGCGGTGGGGGTGGGCGCGTACGTGGCCGCGATGTTCCACTTGATTACCCATGCCTTTTTCAAGGCGTTGCTCTTTTTGGCCGCGGGCTCGGTCATCATCGCGATGGAGCGGGCGCACCACCCCTTGCCGGAGGAGGGCGGCCACGCAGAGCATCATGGCGACGACCCGCCGAATTTTGACCCGCAAGATATGCGCTTCATGGGTGGTTTGCGCAAGGTTATCCCGGTTACCTTTTGGACTTACCTCATCGCGGGCTTGACTTTGGCGGGAATTCCGCCCTTGGCGGCCTTTTTCTCCAAAGATGAGATTATTGCGGAGGCCAAAAGTGCCAATCCTTTGGTATACTGGTTGTTGGTCGCAGCGGCCTTCCTCACGGCCTTTTACATTGGCCGCCAAATTTTCATGGTCTTTTTTGGCAAGCCTCGCAGCCATGCGGCCGCCCATGCCAAGGAAAGCCCGGTGACCATGACCTCGGTGTTGGTCACCTTGGCCGCCCTTTCGGTGGCGGGCGGTTTGCTCAACTGGCCAGAGCCCCATTTGGCCCATTGGTTGGGGCACACCTTTGGCGAGGTGGAAGCCGCCGGCCTCAACCCCGTGGTGGCTGGTATGTCGGCGACCATTGCCGTGCTCTCGTTGGCGCTGGCCTGGTGGTTGTATGGCAAGCGACCGCTGCAAGAGGCCACCCAACCCGACCCGTTGCAACGCCTCTTGGGCCCGGTGTTCCGTGGCATGGAGGCCAAGTGGTGGGTGGATGAACTGTATTGGGCCGTGGTGCTCAACCCTTATATCGCGTTGAGCCGTTTGGCAGCTGCCTTCGATGTTTGGGTCATTGATGAAACCGTCAACGACGTGGCGTGGTTGACCGACTTCGTGGGCCGTTTGACCAGCCGGCTGCAAACAGGTTACGTGCGGAACTACGCCCTGAGTATGTTCGTGGGCGTGATCCTCATTTTCACGTATTTGTTATGGCGGTAATTTGCCGCGCTGTGTGTTGGAAGAATCCTAAACAAGGCGAGGTAGCATGATGGACTTCCTGATGAATCCGCTCAACCTTATGACCTTCTTCCCTCTTGTGGGTGTGGCGATTATCTTGCTCATCCCCCGAGAGCGGAAGGATGCCATCCGTTGGACTGCGGTGTTGACGTCGTTGGTATCGTTCTTTATCTCGCTGGGGGTGCTGATGCGCTTCCAGCCTCAAAACACCGGCTTTCAAATGGTTTACGATGCCCTTTGGCTGAAGGCCGGAAGTTTTGAAATCCATTATGCCGTGGGCGTGGATGGGCTCAGCATTTTGTTGGTGTTGCTGACCACACTTTTGACGCCCATTTCCATTTTCTCGGCCTGGACGGCCATCGAAGATCGTGTGAAAGAGTTTGCCATCGCCTTTTTGGTGATGGAAGTCGGCATGTTGGGCGTTTTCCTCTCGCTGGATTTGTTCCTCTTCTTCGTGTTTTGGGAATTCAGCCTGGTGCCGATGTACTTCATCATTGGTATTTGGGGTGGCCCGCGACGCACCTACGCCGCGATCAAGTTCATGCTCTATACCATGATCGGCTCGGTGCTCATGCTGTTGGCCATCCTGTGGCTGGGCTTGAGCCAGGGCACGTTCCTCTTGCCCGATTTGCTGGCCAAAGGGGTGGATTTGCCCCTGCATTTGCAGTCGTGGCTGTTCTTGGCCTTTGCCCTGGCCTTTGCCATCAAAGTGCCGATGTGGCCGCTCCATTCGTGGTTGCCCGATGCACACGTCGAAGCGCCGACGGCCGGTTCGGTCATCTTGGCTGGCGTTTTGCTGAAGATGGGCACCTACGGTTTTCTGCGCTTCAACCTCTCCTTGTTCCCTGAAGCCTCGGTGAAATACGCTGTCCCCATCGCCATTTTGGCCATCATTGGCATCATCTACGGCGCGATGGTGGCCTATGCGCAGAAAGACTTCAAGAAATTGGTGGCCTACTCTTCGGTGAGCCACTTGGGCTTTGTGATGTTGGGTTTGTTTGCCTTCACCAGCCGCGGCATCGCCGGTGGCATTTTGCAGATGGTCAACCACGGCCTGAGCACGGGCGCCTTGTTCTTGATTGTGGGCATCATTTACGAACGCACCCACACCCGTGACCTGGACGCCTTTGGCGGGCTGTGGAAGGTGATGCCCATCTATGGCGCGATTTCCATCATCGTTGCCCTGTCGTCAATGGGGCTGCCCGGCCTCAACGGCTTCATCGGCGAATTCACCATTTTGTTGGGGACGTTTGAATCGAGCATCTTGGGCCCGATTTTTGCCATTGTGGCCGGTTTGGGCATCATTCTGGCCGCAGTGTATATCTTGGTGATGTTGCAAAAGGTCTTCTTGGGCCCGGTAAAGGAAGCCAACAAAAACTTGAAAGACCTCAACTGGCGTGAAATTGCCGTCTTGACCCCCTTGCTGATTCTGATTTTCTGGATTGGCTTGCACCCCGCACCGTTCTTCAACCTGATCATGCCCTCGGTGGACAAACTGGCTGCGGGCTTGCAGGCTGCTGCGATGGCAATGCACTAAAATCTGAACGCAACTGCGGAATGGGGGGCTTTGGCGCCCCCCATCCTTCCGTGTTTGAAACGAGGATGCCATGAGCCTATCAGACCTTTCCACCTTGCTGCCGGAAATGATGCTGGTGCTGTGGGCGAGCGCGTTGCTGTTGCTTGACGCAACCGCTTTGAAGGCCCGTCGAGGCTGGACGGCCTTCCTGGCTGTGTTGGGGTTGGCCGTGGCTTTAGGGCTGGCTTTGGCACAAGGTGGCGGCTTGGGAGCCGCGTTTGGGGGCATGGTGGTTTCCGATGGTTTTGCCACGTTTTTGGAAGCCTTGTTGGCCGTGAGCGGCATCCTGGGCGTTGTGTTGGCCTATGATTATCTGGAGCGCCAGGGCTTGGCTCGGGGCGAGTATTATGTTTTGCTGCTCTTTTCAGTGGCAGGCATGATGTTGATGGCCAAGGCTGCTGATTTGCTGGTCATGTTCCTGGCGTTGGAACTTTTCTCCATCCCCCTCTATGTTTTGAGCGGTTTTGCTCGGCCGAAGGTTGAATCCGAAGAGGCTGCACTCAAATATTTCCTCTTGGGTGCGTTGGCGGCTGCCTTTTTGGTGTATGGCATTGCCCTCACCTATGGCGCCACAGGCACCACCCTCATCAGCGGTGTGGCCGAGGCCGTGCAAAAGGGCGCGGCAAACCTGACCCTCTTGGCTTTTGGAGGTGGGTTGATTTTGGTGGGGCTGGGTTTCAAAATCGCGGCCGTGCCCTTCCATATGTGGACGCCAGACGTCTACCAAGGCGCGCCTTCGCCGGTCACCGGCTTTATGGCGGTGGGCGCCAAAGTGGGTGGTTTTGCCGCCTTGCTGCGGGTGTTGGTGTTGGCTTTCCCGGCTTTGAGCGCACAACTGACCCCCATTTTGTGGGCCTTGGCCGCGCTGACCATGTTTTTGGGCAATGTGGTGGCGTTGGTGCAGAAAAACATCAAACGCATGTTGGCGTATTCCAGCATTGCCCACGCTGGCTACATGCTTTTGGCTGTAGTGGCTTACGGTGACGCCGCGTTATCCCAAACGGCAGTGGCCGCGGTGTTATTCTATTTGTTGGCTTATACCGTGACCAACTTTGGCGCTTGGGCTGTGGTGGTGGCCTTGGAGCGCAGCGAAGGCAAGGGTTTGGACATTGCCGACTACGCGGGCCTGGGGCGCCGCCGCCCCTGGATGGCCTTGGCCATGACGGTGTTCATGCTTTCCTTCGCGGGGATGCCGCCCACCGTGGGCTTCATCGGCAAGTTTTACCTCTTCCGGGTGGCGGTCGAGGCTGGCTACATTGGCTTGGCCGTGATTGGCGTGCTGACCTCGGTCATTTCGGTGTATTACTACATGCGGGTGGTCACCACCATGTACATGAAAGAAGGCACCCCCGAGACTTCAACCGAAGGCTGGCTCAACTTGGGCATGGCCCTCACAGCCATCGCCACGGTGGTGTTGGGCGTTGCCTTTGCCCCCGCGTTTCACTGGGCTGTCCAGGCGGTGTTGCATTTGTAAACACCCCGACGGGGGATTTCACCAAAGTGAAGCCAAACGCCCTGCTTATGCAGGGCGTTTTTGTTGGGGAAGGCACCAGCCGCGCGTATGGCGCTCTCGCGGGGCATGGCGAGCGGCTTTCTTTACCCGCCGCTTTTGAGGGCTTGGAGTTTGATCCACCCTGGCCTGAAGTTGGGGTTGAGGCGGACGGCTTCCTCCAAATCTGCGATGGCTTTGTCGTGTTCCCCCAGGGCTTCTTCGGCCAAGGCGCGCCAGTAGTAACTTTCTTCCAGGATGGGCTCGCTCATGGCGCTGAGGGTGGTTGTAGCCAAATTGATGACGTCTTGATAGCGCCCGCTGTAGTAATAAGCGAAATAAGGGCCGGTTTGATACCACAACATGCGCCACGGGCGTTCGTCTTCGGGCAGTTGTGCATAGATGGCAAAGGCTTGGTCATAAGCGTGCGCGGCGTCCACGTATTCGTGTAGCCAAACGTGGCTGGTGCCGACGTTGAACCACGCGAAGAACAGGTCGCGGCCGTGGAGCGTTTGGGTTTCGGCTTGAGCTATGCTGAGCGCGTGGCGAAATGCCCAATTGGGGTCGGCCCACGGCCCGAGCAAGGCCATGAGCTCGGCCTCTTTTTCTTTTGGATAGGGCAGCAGAAAAAGGTAGTTGAACGCGCGCCATTGGTTGTGGAAGTCGTCATATTTGACTTCGTGGTCTTTTCCCATGTACGAATCTTCGGTGATGAAAATGCCTTTGGCGTCGTCGTAGCCGACCAGCAGTTCGTAGTGCCCCATCCAGCCCTCAAAGCCTCGCCCTTGGAACCCTTTTTCAACCATGACGGGGAAGCCGTTGACCAACAGCGTTTTCAACAAGCGCAGGTCGCCGCCCATGCGCCACAGGAAGCCATAGGGCGTTTTTTCGGTGACGAAGTTTTCCATTTCATAGGGCGAGACGTTTTTGTCGCGCGGATTAGGCTTGAGATATTCGGCTGTAGTTGTTTGAAAGCCCTTCCACCCCCAAAATGAGAGGGCCATGCTCAAAGTGGCGGGTCCGCAGTTGTTCCACGTTTGGGCCTCGTAGCGCACTCCGCGTAGATAGACGCGCGGGGGCAAAGGGGTGGGGCTGGGCGTGGGCGAGGGGGTGATGGTGGGGGTTGCCGTGGGCATCCCTGTGGGGGTGAGCGTGGGGGAAGGCGTCGCCGTGGCTTGGGCCGCGGCGGTGGCCGTGTAGGCTTCCAACGTGCCCGCGACCGCCGTGGCGACGGGGTTGCTTTGTGGCACGAAAACTTGGGCTTCAGGGGGGTGCAGTGCATATTTGACGCGGGCGCGGGCAATGCTGGTGTAAATCGTCAGGCGTTGCCGCGTGGCCGGTATTGCCCAGAGCAGACCGCACCCCAGGGCGCTCACGACCACGAGAGCCCCAACGATGGTCCGCCACATGCCTTTGGCAAAGAAGTTCCGCATGGCTTCAATTGTACTACGCTTTGTACGACGCTTCTCTGCACGGCGCTGGGCGCGTGGGCTTTGGGGGCCTTTTCTCAAATTGCTGCGAATATCAAGGCAGAATCTTTCCCTTTGGGAAGAAACTGTAATTTTGTGAACTTTCACATCGCCTAAGATGAATACACAGGGTATAATTTAAACGACGACGGTCTTGACAGCCCCCTTGGGCAAGCGCGTGGAAAACGCCCTGGCGGGCAGTGGTGAGGTGGTTATGCGCTTTGATGATTTGAACTGGATGGAAGTTGAGCAATATCTTCAGCATGATGACCGCTTGATGCTGGTTTTGGGGGCCTGTGAGCAGCATGCCTATTTGAGCCTGACCACCGACGTCAAAGTGCCGTTGGCCTTGGCCGATGCAGCCAGTGAGCGGACGGGGGTGTTGGTTGCGCCTCCTTTGAATTTTGGGGCTTCGCCATATTTCATGGCTTACCCTGGCACGTTGAGCCTGCGGGTAAGCACGTTGCTCGACATTGTGGAAGATTTAGTGCGCTCGGCCTACCGCCACGGTTTTCGGCGGATTTTGGTACTCAACGGTCACGGCGGCAATCGCCCGGCCCGGGGCAGGCTCTATGAGTTGGCAACCGAGTGGCCTGATTTGCGCCTCGTGTGGTACGACTGGTGGCTTTCGCACAGCGTTGAAGCCGTGGCCCAAAAACATCATTTGCAACCTGCCCATGCCAACTGGCTCGAAGCATTTCCCTTTACGCTGGTGAGCGAAATTCCGGCAGACTACAAAGCCCCGCCCCAGGTGCCGGGGCTGTTGGGGGCGGCGGAAGCCCGCGAGGTGTATGGCGATGGTTCCTTTGGCGGCCCTTATCGGGTTTCCGAGGAAATCATGCAGGAACTTTTCCAAGAGGCTTTGAAAGATGTGTTACAGTTGCTGACCTTTGAATAGGCCCTTTAGGATACAGCCGTGACCAACACGACCGAGTTTCATTCTCGCGCATTGCTTCACGACGCCCTCACACAAGCCTTGACCCGTGAAAGCGGGGAGAAGGTCTTAGAAAAGGCATTGCAAGAGGTTGGCACAGCCGCGCCGCTCGCAGTATTGTTTTTGGACGTAGATCATTTCAAAAGCATCAACGACGCTTTTGGGCACGAAACAGGCGATGCTGCGTTGCGGTTTGTGGTGCAAGCGATGCAAGAGGTTGTTGGCGCGCGCGGCGACGTGGTGCGGTATGGGGGCGATGAGTTTTTGGTCATTTTGCCCCACCACGATGCCAAACAGGCCAAAGCCGTGGCCTATGAATTGCTGGCCCACCTTCAGCGGCATCCGATGAAGGGGCCACGGCCGTTGCATTTGCGGCTCAGCATTGGCATTGCCGTGGCGCCTCATGATGGGGTGCAACCCGAGGTGCTGGTGCGGGCTGCGGATCGGCGGCACTATTTTGCCAAGCACAGCGGTGGTCACCAAGCCGTTGCCGATGACCGCACGGCCACGCGCTCCCTGATTTCGCCCCCGCGGCGCCCGGTGGGGCAACGAGAGCAATTGAGCCAACTCCATCATTTGATGAGCGAGTTGCTCCAAAACCCCAGCGGCGTCATCCGCATTCAAAGCCCCCCTTATGGCGGCGCGGTCAGCTTCCTTGCCCACGCCAAAGCCATTGCCGAGCTCCAGGGCTATGTGGTGGTATCGGTGCAGGCAACACCGGCCTTGCACTTGCGCTATCTGGGCGCCCTCAGCCGGGCTCTGGAGCCGTTGCTGCCTTCCGAAGAGGCGGATTTCCCCCTCGAAACGCCCGATGATATTTTGCAGGCCCTGCGTTTGATTATCTCCCAAACCCCGCAAAGCACTGGCCTGCTGCTGACGGTTGCCAACGCCCGTTGGCTCGACGAAGCCTCGGCCGAACTCATTCAACAGCTGCTCAACGCCCCTGCCGAATTCCAACGAGTGGGGCTGGTGTATGCCACCGTCGCAGGGCAACACGCCCGTTTCCGGGCCCCGATGTTCAACAACATTTCCCTGCCCCCTTTGGAACTGCACGAGGTCGAGGCTTGGCTGCGCCATGCTTTGCGTTGGGAGCCCCCCCCTGCTTGCACCGAATGGGTTTACAACTACACCCGCGGCCTGCCCGAACTTATTTTGCCCACCCTGAAGGCGTTGGTGCGGGAAGGCTTTTTGCGCCCCGTGTTTGGTGATTGGGTGTGGCACAACCCCGGCGAATGGGAACCGTTGGAGCCTTTCGCCGAGCTGGATTTGCCCGACGTGGGGGTCGAAAGTCACTTGCCTTTGCTCATCGGCCGCAATGAGACGCTGCGCGCGTTGCGGCGGGCGGTGGAGCGGTATCCGCTGATTAGCGTCATTGGGGGCGGCGGCGTGGGGAAGACGCGCCTGCTCCAGCAGCTGGCGCTGGAAAGCGCCGACGCCTTTACCGACGGCGTGCGTTACATTTCCCTCCAAGACGCCACCGCACAGACCGTGCCGGTGATGATTGCGCAGGCGTTGCATTTGCCCCCTCAGCCCGAAGTGAACCTGACCGAACAGGTCATCGAATACCTCAAGCCGCGGCATATGCTGTTGGTGCTTGATGGCTTTGAGCAAGTGCTGGGGGCTGCTAATTTCGTGAGCACGATCTTGCACGCTGCCCCGCAAAATCGCATTGTGGTGGGGTCCCGACAACGGTTGCATGTCCCGTTGGAGTATCTTTTCCAAGTTGATGGCTTAATCCGCAAAGATGGCACCACCGACGACCCGTCCGCCGCGGTGCGTTTGTTTTACTACATCTCTCAACGCAATGGCGTCCCCCTCCCCGACGATGAGCAAACCCGACACACGGTGGCGGAAATCTGCCGTTGGACCGATGGCTCACCCTTGGCTTTGCGCATTATCGCGGCTTGGACTACCACCCTATCGCCGGCCGAGATCCTCGCGCGGGTCAGCATGAATTCGCCCGAGCCCAACCCCCTCGCGGCAGTGTTGGAGGCCTTTTGGGAGCTGCTCGCCGAAGACGAGCGCCAACGGCTGGCGCAACTTTCGCTCTTCCAAGGCAGTTTTAGCCTCTCGGCGGCGCGTTTTGTGGCCGGGGCTTCGCCTTTCTTCTTGGATGCGTTGGCCTCTAAGGCCTACCTCACCCGCAGCCCCTCTGGCCGTTTCAATACCCACCGCCTGTTGCGCCAATTCGCTCGGGCAAAACTCTCGGCCTACCCAGCACTGGAAACCGAAACCCAGCGCCGTCATGCCGAGTGGTATCTCTCTCAACTGCCGCGGGTCGAAGGGCTGACCTCAGAGGCCGCGCGTTGGAGCTTCAGCGCCTCCGGCGATGATTTGCCCGACGTGCTCAGTGCTTGGCATTGGGCTTTGGAGCACCAGGAAGTAGGCCTCTTGGCCGCCTCAGCGCCGTGGGTTTTCCATTCTTTGGGCGACCGCAATCGCTTTACAGAAGCCCACGCACTGCTGTCCCATAGCTTGCAGGTCGTGCGCAAATACCCCTTGGACCTGCGGGATGCCGTTTACTTTTCCCTGCGCGCTCACCTCGAAATCGCCCATGCCGAATTCCACTATCACATCGGCGACCTTGAGAAAGTGGGGCACCTGCTGGAACGAGCCCACCGCCGCCTCATGCCGTTTTTGCCCCTCTTGCAGCAGGCTTATTTGCTCAACGTCTTGGCGCGTTATCATACGGCCTCGGGCAACTATCAACAAGCCGAATATTTTTTGCAGCAGTCTTATAGCATCTATATTCACCTGGATGCCCGCCCCCTCTTGCTGCATACCATCAATGCTTTGGGAGTGCTGGCCTACCATCGGGGCGATTTGAAAGCCGCGGAGTACTATTTTTCCCAGGCTGTGCCACTGTGTCGGGAAGTGGACAAGCCCAGCATGTTGGCGGCGCTCTACAACAACTTGGCTAACATCGCGTGGCAACGCGGCGATTTGGAAAAAGCCAGCCGCATGCTGGGGGAAGCCCTGACCTTTTTAGGCGACTTCGACGCCCCCAGCTTGCGCTCAGCATTGTTGGATAGCATAGGGCGTGTGGAGGGCGAGCGCGGCCATTTCCGCGAGGCTTTGCGCAACCTCAACGAAGCCTTCAAATATGCTTATATGGCTGGTTCGCGCCCCAATGTGGTCGAAGCCTTGGTCACCACGGCTCGGACTTGGATTAAAATGGGTCGCCAAAGAGAGGCCTCACAATTGCTCGAGGCGCTGTTGGCCTATCCCTACTTGTGGGAAAACCACCGTCAGGAAATCAAAAAACTCCAAGCCTTGTTGCCCGCTTCGCCTCCCACAGCACCGTGGGAATATCAGGATTTAGAAGCGCTGATGCTGCGGGTACGCAATCTCAACCATTTGTTCATCGCTGAGATGGCTCGCGAAGCGGCCTCTGCTTCTCGGGCGGGCTCACCCTCGGGCAACGGGCAGCACGGCAAAAAGCCCTGGCAGATGACGCCCCCCTCGAAATCCTGAAAGCCTTGGCGGGCTTTCCACAGCAAAGGAGGTTATGATGGCAAAGCAAATCATTCGTACAGACAAAGCCCCTCAGGCCATCGGGCCCTATTCGGCCGCGGTCAAAGTCGGCGCTTTTGTTTACACAGCAGGCCAAATTGGCATTGACCCCGCCACAGGGGAGGTCGTCTCCGGCGGAATCGAAGCCGAAACGCGGCAGGCCCTGACCAATCTCAAGCATGTGCTTGAAGCCGCAGGCGCTTCGTTAGATGATGTGGTGAAAACCACCGTCTTCCTGCGCGACATCAACGATTTTGCCCGCATGAATGCCGTGTATGCGGAATTCTTTACTTCACAGCCGCCGGCGCGCTCGGCCATCCAGGCCGCGGCGCTCCCCAAAGGGGTCGCCGTAGAGATTGAAGCGGTTGCCATTGTCGAGGAGTGAGCGCGTGGGCGACCAACCTTTGATTTTAGTGGTGGACGACGAACCGCATATTACCCAACTGGCCCGGATGTATTTGGAGCGGGAAGGATATCAGGTGCATAGCGTTGCCGATGGTGAGGCTGCCCTTGAGGCGGTGGCTTCCCTCAACCCCGACGCCGTCGTGTTGGATATCATGTTGCCCAAACTGGATGGCTTAGAAGTGTGCCGCCGCTTGCGGGCAGAAAACAACCCCGTGCCCATCATTATGCTCACTGCTCGGGGCGACGACTACGACAAAATCTTGGGCTTGGAATTGGGCGCCGACGACTACCTCACCAAACCCTTCAACCCGCGCGAACTCGTCGCCAGGGTCAAGGCGCTCTTGCGGCGGCGCGATCGCTTTGCCGCACAGACCAGCCAGGCTCCAGTGCGGCTGGGAAACACATCCGTTGACCCCGCCGCGCGGGAAGTGCGCATCAATGACCAGCCCATCCCTCTCCGCGCCCAGGAATTTGACTTGTTGTGGACTTTGGTGCAACATCGGGGCATGGTTTTGAGCCGTGAACAACTGCTGCGTTTGGCCTGGGGCTACGATTATATCGGGCAAACTCGCACCGTGGATGTCCATATTGCTCATTTGCGTAAAAAACTCGCTGGCAGCGACCTCCGCATTGAAACCGTGACCGGCGTGGGCTACAAATTGGTGGTTGATTGATGTTGACTTCCCTCCGCTCCAGATTGCTGATGACTTATTTGGCGGTCATCCTGACCGTGTTGGTGGTCGTGGCCCTGGCGCTGACGTTTTTCCTGATGCGCACACCGTTTGCCTATCGTTACTTCTATGCGCAGCAGGAAGTTACGATGCAGATTATCCGCCAGCGCATTTTGGAAGCCAGCCGTGGGCGCTCCTCGCTGGAAGAGAGCTGGCCAGAGATTGAGCGTTTGGCCCGCACCACCAACACGCGGGTTTTGGTTTATGATGCCGATGGCCGGCTGCTGTTTGACTCTTCGCCTACCGAGCCGACGTTGAGCATCCCCGAGCATCATATGGGGCGGGGGCAAATTGTGGACCCCGAAGGCCAAACCTGGCTGTATGTTTCGCAGGCGTTGCCTTCGGGTGGGCGGGTGGTCATGGGGCAGCCCATGCCCAAAGATGCGGCTTTGCGCATCCTGACCGACGAGGGGCTGTGGGTGCCTCTGCTTGAGGCTGGGCTGTTGGCCTTGGCCCTTTCCCTGGTATTGGCGTGGTTGTTGAGCCGTTGGGTAGCAAGACCCCTCTATCAGACCGCCGATGCCGCGCGGGCTTTGGCGCAAGGGGAATACCGCCCCATTGCCGAAGAAGGCCCCCAAGAGGCCCGTATCCTGGCGCGCGCCTTCAACGAGATGGCCCGCCAAGTCGAGGCTTCGCAGCGCTCGCAACGGGAATTTGTGGCCAATGTTTCCCATGAGTTGAAGACCCCGCTGACATCCATTCAAGGTTTTGCTCAGGCCATTATTGACGGCACAGCCGACGACCCCGAGAGCGTGCGCACCTCCGCACAAATCATCGCGGAAGAAGCCGCCCGCATGCATCGTTTGGTGGTGACCCTGCTGGACCTGGCCCGTCTGGATGCCGGTACGGCTGACCTCAAACGAGAGCCCCTGAGCCTGAAGGAATTGCTCGAGGCCGTGTTGACCCGTTTTCGCCCGCGCGCCCAAAAAGCGCAAATTGCCCTTACCTTCCAGGCTGCCGACGACGTCACCCTGATGGGCGATGCGGATCGTCTGGCCCAGGTGTTCATCAACCTGATTGACAACGCACTGCGGCATACTGAGGCAGGCGGCGAAGTGCGTATCGCCATCCGCCGTGCGGGGTCCTGGGCTGAAGTGCAAGTGAGCGATACGGGCAAGGGCATCCCACCCGAGCAGTTGCCCCATATTTTCGAGCGCTTTTATCGCGGCGACAAAGCCCGCAGCGGGCGCGAAAGCGCTGGCTTGGGGCTGGCCATCGCGCAAGAGATTGTGCGAGCCCACGG
The DNA here is from genome assembly GCA_964386185.1 of uncultured Anaerolineaceae bacterium. Taxonomy (GTDB): domain Bacteria; phylum Chloroflexota; class Anaerolineae; order Anaerolineales; family DRMV01; genus DRMV01. The sequence goes on along the minus strand of CAYLRJ010000076.1, from coordinate 6,650 downwards.
CGGCGAAATTGTTGTGCAGAGCACCCCTGGCAAAGGTAGCACGTTTGTGGTAAAACTACCCCTTGCCCCGCAGCCCTGAAGCGGATGCTGCCGCGGGGGCCTGCCTGCGACTCGCCTGGCGCCGTTGGCAGACGCGCAGGCCATCTCAGACATGCGCTAAACCGCTTTCCTTATGCCTCCTACCGTTTCCGTTATCGTGCCATGTTACAATGAGCAGGCCACCATTGGCCTGCTTTTAGACGCGCTCTACGCCCAAACCTACCCGCGCGCCCAAATGGAGGTCATTATTGCCGATGGCCGTTCGACCGATGGGACGCGCGAAGTCATTGCCGCTTGGCAGCAGGCCCACCCCGACTTGACAGTGCGGGTGATTGACAACCCCCAACGCATCATCCCCGCGGCTCTCAACCGCGCGCTGGAAGCCGCCCAGGGCGAGATTATCGTGCGGTTGGATGCCCATGCCGTGCCCGCGCCAGATTATGTCGCTCGCAGTGTCGCAGCCCTGCGAGATGGCCGGGGCACCAACGTGGGTGGGGTGTGGGAAATTCGCCCTGGTGGCAAAGGTTGGGTCGCGCGCAGCATTGCCGTGGCCGCGGCGCACCCTTTAGGCGTGGGTGACGCCCGCTACCGATACGCGACCCAGCCCGCAGAGGTAGAAACCGTGCCTTTTGGGGCCTTCTACCGGGCTTTGGTGGACGAGATTGGCCCCTTCGACGAACGGCTGCTGGCCAACGAAGATTACGAATTCAACACGCGGGTGCGGGAAGCAGGCGGCACCGTGTGGTTGGACCCTCACATCAAATCGGCCTATTTTGCCCGCCCCACGCTGCGTGCATTGGCGCGCCAATATTGGCGGTATGGCTATTGGAAAGTGCAGATGTTGCGGCGTTATCCGCATACGCTTCGTTGGCGGCAGGCTTTGCCGCCGCTCTTTGTCTTGACGCTTTTGCTCTTGGCCTTGGCAAGTGTGGTCTGGGCGTGGCCGCGGGTGTTGCTTGGATTGCAGGTCGCGGGATATGTTTTGGCCCTCCTGGCGGCGGGTGTACACACCGCGTTCAAAAAGCGCGACTGGGCTTTGGCGGTGGGTGTGCCGGCCGCAATTGCTGTGATGCACTTAAGCTGGGGTGCAGGGTTCCTCTGGGGACTGGTGCACCCTCCAAATCTTCCTGACGAGTAGCCTCTCTATGGCCAATCAATACGTAAATCGGACCTTTCGTTGGCGTTTGCGCCCGGCTGAGCGCCGGACCTTGCTGGTGGTAGGGGACGTCATCGCAGCCTTGTTAGCGTGGGCTACCAGCGTTTATATTTGGTGGGCTAACGGCCGCTGGGTGGTGGCCTTCCCCGACCGGGCCTACATTGCTGGCTTGCCGATGTGGTTTCACTTTTTGCCGGTGTTTTGGCTGTTGTTGCTGGTTGAGCTCTATGACAGCCGTAAATCCAGCCGGTGGAGCGCCACGGTGCGGGGGGTGTTGATGGCTGGCCTGGCGGGCCTGGTGATTTATTTGGTGGTGTATTTCACCTCACCGCCTCGTTCGTTGCCTCGTAAGGCTGTGGCGGTCTTTTTCATGGCCGCGACGGTCTATACTTTGTTTTGGCGCTACATCTACATTCATGTCTTCACGGCCCCTCGGTTTATGAGGCGAGTGTTGGTCGTGGGGGTAGGTAAGGCTGGTCGGGCTATTTTGCAGGCGATTCAAAATCTGTGGCCCCCGCCGTTCTTTGTCGTTGGCGCCATTGATGACGACGAGGCCAAATGGGGTAAGGTGATTGCAGGCGCGCGGGTTTTAGGCGGGAGCGAGCGCTTGCTGGAGATTGTGCAAGACGAGGCCGTGTCAGACATCATCGTGGCCATCACCGGCGAAATGCGCGGCCGCACGTTCCAAACCTTGCTTGACGCCCAAGAAAAAGGGGTTGAGATTTCGACCATGGCCGCAGTGTATGAAGAATTGTTGGGCAGGGTGCCGATTAACCATTTGGACGCGGACTGGTTGATTCGTTCGTTTGTGGATGAGGCGCGGGTCAGCACGTTCTATCGCTTGGGCAAGCGGGCGATGGATATTTTAGGTGGCCTGATTGGCATCGCGGTGTTTGTGGTGTTGTTCCCGTGGGTGGCTTTGGCAATTCTGTTGGAAAGCGGCCGCCCCATTTTCTTCAAGCAGCCTCGCGCAGGGCGGGGGGGTGAGCCGTTTACGATTTACAAATTCCGCACCATGCGCCAAGCCCCACCAGAGCACGAGCAAGGCCGTTGGGCAGACGACGACGCCCATCGCATTACCAAAGTGGGCGCCTTTTTACGCAAGACCCATCTCGATGAATTCCCCCAATTTATCAACGTCTTGCGGGGCGAGATGAGCCTGGTTGGGCCTCGCCCCGAGCAACCCAGTTTGATTGCAGAGCTGGAAAAGCGCATTCCCTTTTATCGCGCGCGTTTGCTCGCCAAACCTGGGGTGACGGGGTGGGCGCAAATCAATTATGGCTACGTCGCTTCGGTGCACGATACGGCCATCAAATTGGAATACGATTTGTATTACATCAAGCATCGCAATTTGCTGTTTGACGCAATCATTGTGTTACGAACTTTTGGAACCGTGTTTGGAGGGAAAGGCCGATGAGCCAGTCGTGGGTTTTGGTGACAGGGGGTGCGGGGTTCATTGGTTCACATTTGGTGCGCGCGTTGTTGGAAAGCGGCCAGCGGGTGCGGGTGTTGGATGATTTTTCCACAGGGCGGCGCGAAAATTTGGCCGGGTTGCCGCGAGAGCGGCTGGATGTTGTGGAAGGCGACCTTCGCTGCGCTGAGACGTTGCACCAGGCCCTGCGGGGCGTGGAGGTGGTTTTCCATCAGGCGGCCTTTGTCTCGGTGCCAGCTTCAATGGAAGACCCCCTGGCTTGCCATGACGTCAATGCGACGGGCACCCTGCAATTGTTGGAAGGCGCGCGTCAGGCAGGGGTGCGGAAGGTGGTGTTGGCTTCCAGTGCCGCGGTCTATGGCGATGCGCAGGCCTTCCCGCTGCAAGAGCACCTCCCGCCGCGGCCTCTTTCCCCTTACGCGGCTACCAAAGCTGTGGATGAACTCTACGCACGCCTCTATACCACCGCGTATCATTTGCCCGTGGTGGCGCTGCGCTATTTCAATGTGTATGGCCCCCGTCAGCGCCCCGACAGCCCTTATGCGGCGGCCATTCCCATTTTTGCGCGCCGGATGCTGGCGGGGCAGCCGCCTGTGATTTATGGCGATGGCGGGCAGCGGCGGGATTTTGTGTTTGTGCGCGACGTGGCCCAAGCCAATTTGCTGGCTGCCGCGTGCCCTGAGGCAGATGGGCAGGTTTTCAACATTTGCACTGGCCGGGAAGTCTCTTTGTTGGAATTGATTGCGGTGTTGCAAGACCTCATCCCGGCCGCGCCCTCCCCGGTCTTTGCCCCGCCGCGCGCGGGTGATATCTATCGCTCGGTGGGCGATCCTACGCGGGCTGCTCAGGTGCTGGGTTTTCGGGCGCAAACGCCCCTGCGAGAGGGGTTGGCTCAAGTCGTGGCCTGGATGCAAACGGCCTCTTGACCGCCAAAGCAAAAGGCGCCCTGCCAGCAGGGCGCCTGCTTTTGTGGTGCATGGCCTTGCACTAATAAAGGGGGAGCATAATTTTGTCGGTGACCAGCAGGCAAAACGAGCCTAACATGCACATCGAAAGGAAAAACAACACCGCCAGCACAAACCGCTGGGTGGGCGTCATGCCTAAGAAGAGATCGTCGTTGCTGGTCGTGGTGACGGTTTCTTGTTCTTCTTCGTCTGCGAGAAAGTCACCGGCTTCACGAAAATCATCTAACATAAAGGCCTCCTTGGGCTGCCATACTGGGGGCTGTTCTAAGTTTAGGTCAAATTGATGTTGCTGTCAACCAACCTTTAGGTGGTGGTTGGCGAGCCCGCAGGCCGCAAATGGCCAGGCAGGGCATATACACTCACCGTTTGGCCATCGAGATAGCGCAAGCGCAGGCCGCCTTGCTCGTCTAAGCCCAGCAAGCGGGCTTGGCGGCCGTTGATGTGCACCATCTCTCCCCGGTAGGCCAGGCGGGTTTCCCAGGCTTTTAGAAAGGCGGTGCTGGCGAGGTGGTATCGCCATGCCAGCAGCCGCCGCAGCAGGGCCGCCAACAGTGCCCACGCATCGGGCGGCGCGCCCAGCACATGGGCCAGGCTGGTCGCGGGGAAGTCCGCTTTGGGGGGTATGGCTTGGGTTGCAAGGTTCACGCCAATTCCAACCACCATGGCGTGGGGTTTTTCGCCGACCCAAAGCGTTTCGGCCAAAATGCCGGCAACTTTGCGCCCGTTGAGCAGCACGTCGTTAGGCCATTTGATGGCTGGCTGGAGGTGATACTTTTGCTCCAGGGTTTCGGCCAGGGCCACGGCGGCCCAAGCCGTGAGGCGGGAGAGGTAGGCGTGTTCCTGAGGAAGCGGGCGGACGATGAGGCTCATGGTGAGCGAAGCCCGCGGCGCGCTCCACCAACGGCGGCCGTTGCGCCCGCGCCCCTGCGTTTGGGCTTCGGCCAGCACCAAGCAACCCTCGGCCGCTCCTTGATCTGCCCAAGCCAGCCCCGCATCGTTGGTTGAGGCTATCACCGGATAGAAACGCCACGCGGGCAAGGGCAGCGCCGCCAGGTGCCGTTGGAGCGCTTGGGGGCCCAGATGCCAGCGTGGCAGGGAAGATGCTGTCGTCATCACAAAGACTGACCAAAAAAGGCAAAAGGCGGAGGGCTGCCGGCCGCTCCGCCTTGGCGCGCATAGGCTATTTGGGAAGTTCGCCGGCTAATTCCTTATCAATGAGCGATTGAAAGACTTCCAAAGGCTGCGCACCTACCACGGCGATGCCGTTGATGAAAAACGTGGGCGTGGAACGCACCCCAATTTGCATGGCCTCGTCGAGGTCGGCTTGTACTTCGTCTTTGTAACGGTGCGTTTTGAGGCATTCTGCAAATTGGTCAACATCCAAGCCTATATCTTGGGCGTATTGCAAATAGGCGTCTTGCCCCAGCCCGTATTTTTGTGCGAAAAGGGCGTCGTGATATTCCCAATATTTGCCTTGTTCGCCAGCGCAGTTGGCCGCTTCGGCCGCGGCAAAGGCTTGGTCGTGAATCTGTGTGAGGGGAAAGTCGCGATAGACGAAGCGTATTTTGTCGCCATACGCTTCGAGCAGTTGCTTTTCCACCTGTTCGGCCCAGCGGCGGCAGTAGGGGCATTGGTAATCGGAAAACTCAATGATGGTGATGGGCGCATCGTCTGGCCCCAGGCTGGGGTCGTCATCTACAGAGACTTGGTAGCGCACAATCTGCTGGGTCGGTGTGGGCCCGACGTTGGCAGCAGCCTCACTTTCGACCGCGGCGGTGTCGGCGTTGCTCTGCTGCCCCCAGATGAGGAAGCCCGCCAGCAAGCCAGCCGCGAAGGCCACCACAATGAGCAGGTAAAAAAGCGTGTCGGTGAAGGGTTGTTGGTCGGGGAGTTTTTTCTTGTTAGCCATGCGGCGATTATACCAGAAAAGCCTCACCGCCGCTGAGCGTCGCGGCGGTGAGAAGAAGGGTTACGCTTTTTTCGTCTCGGCCGTGGCCGTCGCGGAGGAGGTGGCCTTTTCGCCTTGAGCAGACTTCTCGCTTTTGGCAGGCTTTTCGGTTTTGGCAGAAGGGCTCTCTCCTGAAGAAGAGGGCTTGTGCCCGTTGCCACCGGAAGGCGAGCGGTGGTCGGTGGCGTAAAATCCTGAGCCTTTGAACACGATCCCCACCGGCTTGTACACTCGCCGCAGGGCTTCTGCGCCACATTCAGGGCAGCGGGTGGGGTGTGGATCGTGAAAACTCAAATGTTGGTCAAACACCAGGCCACAGGCTTCGCAACGATAGGTATAAACCGGCATAATTCACCTCGTCCCACGGGGTTGAACGCAAGACCATCCCCCAGAGAGGGGCGTCGAGATTATAGCGCGCTCTGCATGGTGTGACAAGAGTTTCCCTTCGGCCTTCCCGAAAGGTGCTTGGGCCACACGCCAGGCTCGACGCCTTGTTGGAAGATAGACGCCCCTCACCCTACAGCCCACAGCGTTCCTCAGTGGGCTGCCTTCCTGGGGGTTGTTTGTTACCATTCCCTTTTCGGAGTATGGTAAGATATAGAAACAGTGCAAGGTTGGGAAGAGGAAGGAGTGCTATCATGCCGAACGGAACGCCAATCAACCGTCAATGGGTTTTTGTCACGCGCGATGGCATCATTGCCATTGATTGGGGCAATGGTTTAGCGCAGGATCTTGCCACAGGCGATTTTTTCGAATATCGGCCTTCGCTTTATAGTCATCCGGCCAGCGATTTGGAATTGGAGCAACTGGTCAGGATGGGGCGGGCCGAAAAGTATGACGACAACACGGTGTATGTGTACGCCTTGCCTGAACGGCCTCAGCGCACCCTGGATTAGGGTGCGTTTTTTATTGCGCTCGCTGTTGACAAAGATGAGGAGGTAGATGATGTCTGGTCCGCGTGTGGTTCACCCCCCGCGGGGCACCCAATTGCACTGCAAAAACTGGCAACTGGAAGCCCCCTTCCGCATGATTCAACACAACCTCGACCCCGAAGTGGCCGAGCGCCCCGAAGACCTGGTGGTCTATGGCGGCCGCGGGCAGGCGGCCCGC
>CAYLRJ010000075.1:0-9261 GCA_964386185.1 uncultured Anaerolineaceae bacterium | reverse complement strand
AGCATGTAGGGGATTTTCTGCTTCTGCGCGGCGCGAATTTTGGCGTTCATGCGGGCGCTGCTGTCATCCACTTCGACCCGCAGGCCGGCCATGCGCAGTTCCTTGGCGACCTTTTCGCAGTAGGGCACGTGCCGGTCGGCGATGGGGATGAGCACGGCCTGCACCGGCGCCAGCCACACCGGAAACGCCCCCGCGTAGTGCTCGATGAGCACGCCCAGGAAGCGCTCGGTGCTGCCCATGATGGCCCGATGCAACACCACCGGCGTGTGTTCTTCGCCGTCGGGGCCGGTGTAGGTCAGCCCCAGGCGCGCGGGTTGGATGAAGTCTACCTGGATGGTGGAAAGTTGCCATTCGCGCCCCAACGTGTCTTGGGCAATGAAGTCGGCTTTGGGGCCGTAGAACGCGGCTTCACCCCGGGCTTCGACATAATCCAGGCCGCTGGCGTCCAGCGCGGCGCGCAGGGCGGCTTCGGCTTTGTCCCATTTTTCGGGGTCGTCCACGTATTTGCCGCCTTCCCCGCGCAGCGAGAGGCGCACTTGGTAGTCGGTGAGGCCGAAACGCCCTAAAATCTCTTGGATGAGTTCCAGCAGCATGGCAAACTCGCTCTGGATTTGGTCGGGCGTGCAGAAGATGTGGCAGTCGTCTTGGGTGAGCGAGCGCACGCGGGTCAGGCCGTGGAGCTCGCCTTTCTTTTCGTAGCGATAGACCGTGGCAAACTCGGAGAAGCGCAGCGGCAGTTCGCGGTAGGAGTGTTTGCCCATTTTCTTGTAGAGGGTCATGTGGCTGGGGCAGTTCATCGGCTTGAGGCGGAAGCGCTCGCCGCTGTTTTGGTCAACCATGGGCGGGAACATGACGTCTGCGTAGTTTTGCAGGTGCCCCGACATGCGGTAGAGGTCTTCTTTGACGATGTTGCCCGTCCACACGTGCTGGAAGCCATAGCGGGTTTGCACTTCCCGGACGTAAGATTCCAGCAGATGGCGCAGGATCTCGCCCTTGGGGGTAAACATGGGGATGCCGGGGCCGATTTCGTCGGGCGCGAAGTAAAACAGGCCGAGTTCCTTGCCCAGGCGGCGATGGTCGCGCTTTTTGGCTTCTTCGAGCCATTGGAGGTATTGGCGGAGTTCCTTGGGCGTCTTCCACGCGGTGCCGTAGATGCGGGTGAGCATGGGGTTGTTTTCGTCGCCCCGCCAATATGCGCCCGCGATGGACATCAGTTTGATGGCTTTGGGGTTGATTTCGGCGGTGTTTTTGACGTGGGGGCCGCGGCAGAGGTCCACAAAGGTGTCGTGTTGGTAGATGCTGAGGGTGGGTGTTTGCCCTTCGGGGAGGGGGTTGCCGTATTCGTCGGTGCCGCGGCTGAGGATGTCTTCGATGAGTTCCAGTTTGTAGGGCTGGTCTTTGAAGATTTCGCGAGCTTCTTCGGGGGTGACTTCCCGCCGCACGAAGTCGTGTTTGCCTTGGATGATTTCTTTCATGCGGGCTTCGATTTTTTCCAGGTCGTCTTGGGTGATGGGGCGGGGGAGGTCGAAGTCGTAGTAGAAGCCGTCTTCGATGGGCGGGCCGATGGTGATTTTCGCGCCGGGGAAGTATTCCAGCACGGCTTGCGCCATGACGTGTGCGGTGGAGTGGCGGATGCGATAAAGTTCGGATTCGGGGTAGTTTTCAGGGGTTTTGGGTTTTTCGACCATGAGAGACCTCCGGGGCATCGGGTCGTAGATGGTTTGGCGGACAAGAGGATGGGCGGGCAGCGGCGCAACGCTTTTTAACCACAAACGCTCCCGCCCGATCTGGGGCGAGAGCGTGCCGCTCACGCGGTTCCACCCAGTTTGGCGCCGGAAGCCGCGGCTGCCGGGCCATCTCTGGGGGCCGATAACGGGGCCCAACCGCTTCCCTTACTGGCCGAGGGCGTTCGGGGTTGCGCTCGCGGGGGGTTTTCACCGAGGGAAGCCGAGGCAGGCTTGCAGCCGATGGCCTGCCCTCTCTGGCGGCTGGGTCTCGGTTACTCGTCCCGGTCGTTGCGTTTGCCTATGCCAACGGCCCCGCGGAGGGGCCGTTGGACGCAGAGAGGTGGGCGGTATAGGACTCGAACCTACGACCTTCGCGATGTCAACGCGACGCTCTAACCAGCTGAGCTAACCGCCCACATGCGCCTTGATTATACCGACCTGCGCGGGAATTGGCAAGTGTTCGTGCAAGATTGAGGGCGAATTTGTCGCTTGCACACGCCGCGGCGGATGGGCTGCGGGCGCGCCCTGGCGTTCCGCCCAATTCGGGTTACAATAGGGTGCATGAAGGCCGAAATGTTTATGCCCATTATGGAAAATGGCGATGAGGGCTTGGTGCGCCCCACCCAAGTGATTGTGGATTTGGACGCACTGGCCGACAATTTCAAGGCAATTCGTGAGCGGGTGGCGCCGGCCAAGGTGATGCCGATTCTCAAGGCCAACGCTTATGGCCACGGTTTGGTGCCTGTGGGGCGTCTGATGGACGCGTTGGGGGCTGATTATTTGGGCGTGGCTGTGTTGGAAGAAGGCATTTTGTTGCGCAAGGCTGGCGTGCAGACGCCGATTTTGGTCTTGGGCGGCATTTGGGGTAGTCAGATTCCGCTGTTTCTCAAGTATGATTTGACGCTGACCGCTTCTTCGATTGAGAAATTGCAGCAAATTGACCAGGCTGCCGAGGCCTTGGGCGTGGTTGCGCGGGTGCATCTCAAGATTGATACTGGCATGGAGCGCATCGGCGTCCACGATTACAACGCCGCGGGCTTTTTGGAAGCCGCGTTGCAATGTCGGCATGTGCAGGTAGAGGGGATTTTTTCCCACTTTGCCAACGCCGACGCGGCGGATCCAACTTCGGCGCGGTTGCAGTTAGAGCGTTTTCAGGAAGTGTTGCGGTTTTACGAACGCCGTGGTGTGCCGTCGCCGTTGCGCCACATGGCAAACTCGGCCGCGATTTTGCGCTTTCCCGAAGCGTATTTTGACATGGTGCGCCCGGGCATTTTGTTGTATGGGGTGTATCCGTCGCCGGAGGTGCCCCGCACCATCAAGGTGCGCCCGGCTTTGACGTGGAAAACACGGGTGGTGTATTTCAAGGTCACCAAGCCCGGCCGAGGGGTGAGCTACGGCTGGACATGGGCCCCAGAGCAGATGACCCGCATTGTGACGTTGCCGGTGGGTTATGGCGATGGTTACTTTCGGGCGATGTCTAACAAGGCCGAGGTGTTGATTCGCGGGCGTCGGTATCCGCAGGTGGGGCGCATTTGCATGGACCAGATGATGGTCAACATCGGTTGGGAAACGGCCTACAACGGCGATGAAGTCGTTTTGGTCGGCGAGCAGGGCGCCGAGCAGATTACGGTGGAGGACCTGGCCGCGTGGGCTGGCACCATCCCTTATGAGGTGCTCACCAATATCAACACTCGGGTGCCGCGGATATACGTCGGCCGGGAAGACTACCAGCGAGCAATTGCCCAGGTTGAGGGATGAGGGTATGGCACAGTTGACCTTTCACGGGAAGGCCGCGCCTTCGGCCGAACCGGCGTCGCTCCGTTTGGAAAGCGTGGTGCGTCCGCCCGACGCGGAACCGGAGGCCACTTTGCCCCCCAGCCGCCTGCTGTGGGGGGATAACTTGGCGCTGATGACCGCCCTGCTGCCGCAATTTGAGGGAAAGCTTGCCCTCATCTATGCTGACCCGCCGTTTTTTACCAACCGCCGTTATCGGGCTCGTGTGGGCCGCGGCGAGGATTCCCGCAAGCCCGAAACCTGGCAGCTGGCTGAAGGTTATGCCGACCGCTGGGCTTCGTTGGATGCGTATTTGGCCTTTTTGTATCCGCGCTTGGTCTTGATGCACCGCCTGCTCTCGCCTACGGGCACGTTGTATCTGCATCTTGATTGGCACGCGGCTTCGTATGGGCGGGTGTTGTTGGATGAAATTTTTGGCCCCAAACAACTCATCAACGAGATTGTGTGGGTCTATCACGGCCCTTCCCCTATTCGGCGAGCGTTTAACCGCAAGCACGACACGATTTTGATGTATGCCAAGGGGAAGGATTACGTCTTCAACACGGACGCGGTGCGTGTGCCTTATCACCCTAACACCGCGGCCACGTTTCGGGCTTCGCCCAAGGCCGGCTTTGGTAAGGTGCCTAATTTGGCTCGCGGAAAGGTGCCGGAAGATTGGTGGTATTTCCCCGTGGTGGCGCGCCTGCATCGGGAGCGGACCGGCTACCCGACTCAAAAGCCGGAAGCCCTGTTGGAACGCATCGTGTTGGCTTCGTCGCGCGAGGGAGATTGGGTGGCCGACTTCTTTTGTGGCTCTGGCACCACCGCGGTGGTTGCCCACCGTTTCGGACGGCGCTTTCTCTGCGCCGACGCGACTCAGCAGGCCATCCAGACCGCGCGTTTGCGTTTGATTCGCAGCCAGGCCGCCTTTGGGGTCGAGGTTGATGGCCGTTTTTATCGCCCCCCGCAGCCGTTTCCGGCGGCATGGCGCCCTTGGGTGAAGGATGGATGGGTGGCACTTCCCGCTGAGGCGCTGGCGCAGGCCGAGGGTTGGGAAGTGGGCTTTTGGAAAGACGGTGTGTTTCATAGCACCGCCCAAGCCGTGCGTGCCCCGCGCGCGGTGGAGCCGCCTTCCCCTCGCTTGCCGTGGACAATGAAAAACCGCACCTTGGCGGTGCGGTTGACGGCTCTCGATGGTATGGTTTGGTGTTGGCGGGCTTAATCTTGTTTGGGCTCCGGGATTTCTTTGCCGTTGGGGTGAAAGCGGTAGCCAATGCCACGGAGCGTTTCGATAAAGTGCGGATGGTGGGGGTCGGGCTCTAAGATGCGCCGCAACCAAGCAATGTGCACTTGAAGGGTGCGGGTGTCACCTAAATAAGACGTGTGCCAGACTTCTGAAAATAGCTGTTGATAGGGGATGACTTTGTTGGGGTTTTCCATGAAGTGTTTGAGCAGCGCGGTCAGCCGCGGGGTCAGGCGGTGTTCCTTGCCGTGGCAGTGAACGAGGCCGTTGTGTTCGTCTAAGGCGATTTTGCCAACCTGGAACCAGCGGCGCTCGCGCGGGGGAAGGAGATGGCGGATGCGATTGAGCAGTTTGCGCGAAGTAAAGGGCAAAACCAGCGTTTGGTTGACCGGTGCCTGGGGTTTGGGTGGTGATTCGGGCGATGCGATGAGCAAAATAGGCGTCTCAGGCGCTACTTCACGAATGCTTTTGGCCATCCGGCAGCCGCTGGTGCCAAATGAGGCAGCATAAAGCACGATTAGGTCGGCTTTAAGGGTGCTGAGCCATTCGCAGGCTGCTTTACCGGAGCGTACAATTTCGACTTCATAACCTCGTTTGGTTAGGGCAGGTACGAAATCAGGGACTTTGACGCGGCGGCCTTCAATCCAGAGAATGTGTTTTTTGCGAGCAAACTTTCGACTTACCACGTTGACCTCACCAGCAGGGAATCGCGCCCCTGGTGCTTTGCTGCTATGGATTTTGCCCTGTCCCCAGCGGGGGAGAGAGCGGGGCGAGCCATGTTCGCGTGGGAAGGCGAACTTGCGTTGCCATGTTGAACCTCCCCACTTTCACTCCACGCGTGTTGGCGGTATATACCAGACACCACCCGATTATATAATAAATAGTAGCGAATGTAAATGGGAAGTTTGGTTGATAGAATTTTGTCCAATTTTATTCTATGCGGCAAAAGTTGACAAGGTTTTAATCATGTAAAGAATACAAACCTGGAACGGGCGAGGGAAGGCGTCTTTTGGGACTATAATCAAAGGCGGCGATGTTGTTGGGTTGGGGCGTGGGCTGGGTGTTGGCCGAAGAGGGTGCGCAGGCGCCTCTGGAAGCAGGCGCAGGTTTGGTGAGGTGAGCGTCGCGGCGGCCTTGGAGGCGCAGCCCATCTCAGACCGAGGCAGCATCGCAACAGAAGCCATTTTGCTCTACTGTGAGGGTAGCCATGAAGCCAAAATCGGACGCTTTGTTAGAGCAAGAGATTGCCGAGCGCTATCAGGCCGTGTTGGCGCGGGTGGCGCAAGCCGCCGCGCGGGCCGGCCGCGCGGCAGAATCTGTGCGGTTGATGGTGGTGACCAAAGGGCAGCCGTTGGAAAAGGTCCGAGCCGTGGTGCGGGCAGGCGCCCGCGATTTGGGCGAGAACTATCCTGAAGAGGGGGTGGAAAAGATTCGCGCCTGCACCCAGCCTGATGTCCGCTGGCACATGATTGGCCATGTGCAACGCCGCAAGGCCAAGTTGGTGATTGCGCATTATGACACGCTCCACGCCTTGGATAGTGTGGCCTTGGCGCGGCGGTTAGAGCGGTTGGCTGCGGAGGCCGGCCGAGTTTTGCCAGTGTTGCTGGAATTCAATGTTGGGGGCGAAAGCAGCAAATTTGGCTGGCCAGCCTGGCACGAAAGCCAATGGGAAGCCCTGTTGCCGGATGTGGAGGCGGTTTTGGCCTGCGAGCATTTGCTGGTGCAGGGCGTGATGACGGTGCCGCCACCGGTGCCCGACCCTGAGGCCGCCCGCCCTTACTTCCGCCGTTTGCGGGCTTTGCGTGATTTCTTGGCGCGCCGTTTTCCTGCGGCCTCGTGGGATGAGCTTTCGATGGGGATGAGCGCTGATTTTGAGGTGGCCATTGAGGAAGGGGCGACGTGGGTGCGAGTGGGCACAGCGATCCTGGGGCCTCGGCCGCCCAAGCGGTGACGCTGTAGGGCGTTGCTTGTGCGGCGGGAAAGGCCGTTGAAGTTTTGGGGTGCAATGGGCAAGGCCGCGCCGTTGCTTTCAACTGAGACCAAACGCTGCAAGGCAGACGTGTTACCGCCCACGGGTATGGCCGTGGGCGGTAACCTTAGGGGGTGGTTGGGCTACGGCTTGCCCCTAAGGCACAATCCATGTGCCGGTTTCACCGCGCAAAGCAGCAGGGATGTGTTCGGGGTCGGTGATGAGGGCCTTGCCGCCCGGCACCGCTTTCAGATAGCGCAAAATCGCTTCGATTTTGGGTTTCATGCTGCCGGGCTTGAAGTGCCCTTCGGCCAAATACTTTTCGGCCTCGGCGACCGTCATCTTGTCCAGCCATTGCTGGTTGGGCTTGCCGAAGTTGAGGGCGACTTTTTCCACCGCGGTGGAAATCAGGAACAAATCGGCCTTGAGTGAGACGGCCAACAGCGACGAGGCGAAGTCTTTGTCAATCACGGCTTCGACGCCTTCCAGCTCGCCGTTTTCGTTTTCCACCACCGGAATGCCGCCTCCGCCCACGGCCACCACGGTGAATTTGTTTTCGACCAAGGTGCGGATGGCGTCCAGCTCAATGATGCGCTTCGGGTCAGGGGAAGGCACGACCCGCCGCCACCCGCGGCCGGCGTCTTCCATGACATGCCAGCCCTCGGCCATGCGCTTTTTGGCGGTTTCCTCGTCCATGAACGAGCCGATGGGTTTGGTGGGGTGTTGGAAGGCGGGATCGTTTTTGTCAACCAAGACTTGGGTGACCACGGTGGCGGCTTGCTTGTCCATGCCGCGGCGTTTGAATTCGTTGTAGAGCGCCTTTTGGAACATGTAGCCAATGGCGCCCTGGGTGTCTGCACCGCAGGAATCCAAGGGCACGGGGTGGAGTTCGTGGGCGGCGAGTTCTGCACGGCGCAAGATAAAGCCAACTTGGGGGCCGTTCCCGTGGGTGATGATGACATCCCAGCCCGCGGCGATCATTTCGGCAATGTGGTGCATGGTTTCGCGGGCTGCGGCGTATTGGTCGGGAATGGTTTTGTGCTGCTTGTCTTTGATGAGGGCGTTGCCGCCAACGGCAACGACAGCGACTTTACGCTCAGTGCTCATGGGGCCTCCTTGAGACTTTTCGGAGGCGGACCTTTTGGCATGACCCAGGCCCGCCTCCGGGGATGGCAGGTTTAGCGCATGGTGAGCGCCATCACGGCTTTCTGGACATGCAGACGGTTTTCGGCTTCGTCAAAGACCACAGAGTGCGGGCCATCCAGCACTTCGCTGGTCACTTCGATGTCGCGATCGGCGGGCAAGGGGTGCATGTAGATGGCGTCTTCTTTGGCCAGGGCCATCTTGCGGGCATCCATAATCCAGTGTTTGTATTGGTCTTGGATGCGTTTGCCTTCGTCGGGGTCGGTGGTGGTCATCAGCGGGCCCCAGGATTTCGCATAGACAATATCGGCGTCCTTCATGGCCTCTTCCATGCCGTTGGGGTCCGAAATCACCTCAAACGAAGAGCCATATTTGCTGGCCTGGGCTTTGGCTTGATCTACGATTTCGGGAATCAGGCCAAATTCCGGCGGGTGGGCGAGCACCACGTCCATGCCGAAGCGGGTCATCTGCAGGATGAGGGATTGCGGCACCGACATGGGTTTGAGGTAGGAAGAGGCATAGGCCCACGAGACGACCAGTTTTTTGCGCCGCAGGTCACGGCCTTTCTTTTCCATCATGGTCATCAGGTCGGCCAGGATTTGGAAGGGGTGATATTTTTCGCATTGCATGTTGAGCACCGGCACGCGCGAGGCCTCGGCCACCAGGTTGATGTAACGGTTGCCGATGCCCCAATCCACGTGGCGGATGGCGATACCGTCGAAGTAGCGGCCGAAGATTTCCCCAAGTTCTTTTTCGGTGTCGCCGTGGGAGATTTGGGTGGTGCGGCTTTCGATGAAGGCCGCGTGGCCGCCCAGTTGGGCCATGCCGGCCTCGAAGGAGCCGCGGGTGCGGGTGCTGGAGAAGAAGAACAACATCGCGAGCACTTTGTCGCGCAGGTAGGCATGGGGTTCGCCCAGCGCGCGTTTGCGCTTCAGATCCCAAGCCACATCCAGGACGGTTTCGACTTCCTCTTTGCTAAAATCCAGGTCGCTGATGAGATCGCGTCCGCGCAGGTCGGTTTGCATGATGCACCTCCAAGATTTGCTGGTTCCCCCCTGAGGGGGCGGGGAGATAATATTTAGGGGCGACGCGCGCGCCGCCCCTGAGAGCCATTTCTCAAACCGCTATTCCATCGCGCCGAGCACCAGCGCCAGCAGCGCCATCCGCACGACCACGCCGTTGAAGGCTTCCTGCCAGTAGCGGGCCCAGCGGGTGCTGTCCACATCGGTGGGGATTTCATCCATCCGCGGGAAGGAGTGCAGCAGGATGGCGTCGGGTTTGGCTTTGGTTTCCAGCAGTTCTTTGGTGATTTTGTAGTTGGGCGGGGTCAGGCCCACATCGCCGGTGCGCTCGTCGCGCGGCTTGGTGTAGTCGGGCTGCACCACGGGCTCGACCAGAATGACATC
>CAYLRJ010000074.1:0-14590 GCA_964386185.1 uncultured Anaerolineaceae bacterium | reverse complement strand
TCAAAATCGGCATCCGCCGCCCGCCCACGGCCGCCCAATAAACCGGCAGGTGATCGCTGCGAAGGGGGCAGGTCGCATCGCCCGCGTCGCGGTCCAGATCGGCTTCCTGCATGTGTAAGCGCAGTTTCTCCACGGCATCCATGCTTTAATGATAGAACAAAAGTTCTTAAATTGCAAGGGGCGACGCTTGCGAAAGCGCAGCACATGGCCGCTTGATGGTTGACCAGGGAAGGTGTGGAAGCCGTGAAAAGGCATAGAGGGCACAATGGTGATAAAATACACCCCTGTAAATGGCGCGTTCGACAAGTCGGCGCCTTTCTCTTTGCGTCGGCCAATGATAAAATGAGCCTCATGAATCAATCTGTTGCCCCTGTGTTTTCAATAGTGGCGCCTGTTTACAACGAGCGGGAAAGCCTGCCGGAGCTCTATCGCCGCGTCAAGGCAGTGATGGAAAGCCTGGGCGAGCCGTGGGAGTTGGTGCTGGTGGACGACGGCTCGACGGATGGCTCGACCGACGTCATTCGGGCGTTGCGCGACCAAGACCCGGAGCATGTCCGGCCGGTGATTTTTGCGCGCAACTTTGGGCATCAAATTGCGGTGACGGCGGGCATGGATTACGCCCGCGGCGACGCGGTGATTTTGATGGATGCCGACCTGCAGGACCCGCCCGAGGTCATTCCCGAGCTGGTGGCCAAGTGGCGGGAAGGCTATCAGGTGGTCTATGCTGTGCGCACCGAGCGGGAAGGCGAAACGTGGTTCAAAAAGGCCACCGCGGCGCTGTTTTATCGCCTGATTTATCGCATCACCGATGTCAAAATCCCCCTCGACACCGGCGACTTCCGCCTGATGGACCGCCGGGTGGTGGACGTCTTGCGCCAGATGCCCGAGCACCATCGTTTCATTCGGGGCATGGTTTCGTGGGTGGGCTTCAAGCAGATTGGCGTGCCTTACAAGCGCGCCCCGCGTTTTGCTGGGGAGACCAAATATCCCTTGCGCAAGATGCTCAAGTTTGCCCTTGATGCCATTACGGGCTTTTCTTATTTTCCCCTGCAACTGGCCACGTATCTCGGCTTTCTTTCCGCGGGTTTGAGCATTGTGGCAATTCCACTGGTGGTGCTTCTGCGGTTGACAGGTTCCCAAGCCTTTTATGGGCAGGCCACCACGTTGATTGCCGTGCTCTTTTTGGGCGGAGTGCAGTTGATTTCTTTGGGGATCTTGGGTGAATACGTGGGCCGTTTGTACGATGAGGCCAAGGGTCGCCCGTTGTATGTGGTGGCCGAAGCCCCAGACCAATCCGAAAACCTGTTGAAGCACTAAGCGTGCTTGAGCGCGCTTGATATTTTTTGCGTAAGGAGCAAAGCGATGACGACTTACCCTGATTTGGACCTTTCTATTCATGAAGAGGGGTTGAAGCACGCGGTCGAGCGTGCGCGAGAGCGGGATATTATCATTCCTACTTTCGAGCAGATGAAAGACCCGAGCAAAATTCCCGCCGAGATTCGTGAAGAGCTCCACAACATTGGCCTGTGGGACTTGCACCCCCGCAACCTTTTCCGCATCACCTGGCACAATGAGCCCAAACCCTTCGGGGGCGACTTTGGCCCGGTGAACATTTTGGAGTTTCCCGAGAGCCTCACCGGCACGCCGGCGCGCATCATCGCGTTGGTGGGCAAGTGGTTCCCCACAGGTGCACACAAAGTAGGTGCGACGTTTGGCTGCTTGGTGCCTCGTTTGGTCACCGGCCAGTTTGACCCCACCATCCACAAGGCGGTTTGGCCCTCGACCGGCAACTACTGCCGCGGCGGCGCGTACGACGCCAACCTCTTGGCTTGCGAATCCATCGCTATTTTGCCTGAGGGCATGAGCCAAGAGCGCTTCGAGTGGCTTTCTAAGGTCGCGGGCGAGGTCATCAAGACCCCGGGCAGCGAGAGCAACGTCAAAGAAATCTTTGACAAGGTGTGGGAACTCCGCCGCACGCGCGACAACATCTTTGTTTTCAATCAATTTGAGGAATTTGGCAACTACCTCTGGCATTACGAAATCACCGGCCACGCGATGGAAGAGGTCTTGGAGCGGGTGATGGGGCCGCAGGATGAATACCGCGGCGTTGCCCTCACCACCGGCTCGGCGGGCACCATCGCGTGCGGCGATTACATGAAGCAGATTTTCCCCAGCAGCAAGATTGCCGCGGGCGAAGCTCTGCAATGCCCCACCCTGCTGGAAAACGGCTTTGGCGCCCACCGCATCGAAGGCATCGGCGACAAGCACGTGCCGTGGATTCACAACGTCAAAAACACCGACATGATCATCGACATTGACGACGACGCGGTGGTCAGCCTGGCGCGGCTCTTCAACGAACCCGCGGGGCGGGCTTACCTCATCAAGCAAGGCGTGCCTGAAGCCCTGGTCTCGCAATTGGACCTGCTCGGCTTCTCGGGCATCGCCAACCTGTTGATGAGCATCAAGTTTGCCAAATATTACGAACTTGGCGAACACGACGTCGTGCTCACCGTGCTCACCGACTCAATGGAACTCTACCAGAGCCGCTTGAAGGAAATGCACGAAGCCCACGGCGAATACACCGAACAAGACGCCGCGGTGGACTATGCCCGCTACCTCCAGGGCGCCGATTTGGCCCACCTCCTGGAACTGCGCTACACCGACCGCCGCCGCATCCACAACCTCAAATACTTCACCTGGGTCGAACAACAGGGCAAAGATTCCGACGAACTGCGGGCACAATGGTATGACCGCGACTACTGGAAGCGCGTGCAAGAAATCGTGCCCCAAATTGACGAACTGATCAAAGAATTCAACGCACGTGTGCTCCAAGGCTAAACCCCTTTTGGGAACATCAACACCCCTCCCTGGCCGACCCCCGTCGGTCATGGGAGGGGTGTTTTGGATAGCGTGTTTTTGACCAGGACTGGGCAAACGGCATGTGGCAGTTACGATTGCTTTCGGATAGAGCGCTGTTGCGCTGGGCGGGGGAGCGGGCTTTTCAGCGGGGGAAAGACTACGCACGCGCAGGCCGTGTGCATGTGGTCCAAATTGATTCTTCCGAAGCCCGTTTCATCGTTCGGGGCACGTTGGAGTATTCCGTCTATTTAGAGCAATTTGAAGACGAACTCATTTACGACTGCACTTGCCCAGTGGGGCAGCGGGGCGAATTTTGCAAACATTGTGTCGCCGCGGCGTTGGTATTGCGGGAAGCGGTGGCCAATGAAGACGACGTGGCGCTCTCTCGAGCCCCTTGGCGATGGCAAGTGCAAGAGATGCTCAAACTGCCTGCCGAGCGCTCGCCCACGGTCGAGCCACATCGAGCAGATGAGTATTTCCTCCTGTTTCTTTTAGAAGAGGGCTCGAGCAACCCTCATTACATCGCCTACAATACCTACTCCCATCTGCCCCTGTGGCAGATTAAGCCTCTTTGGGCCTCGCGGCGTCGTTTGCAAAAAGCCGAATTGTTGACCGACGACGAAAGCCTGCCCCAAACGCCCGAAGCGTGGAAAGCCTGGATTCGAGACCATCGTTGGGAATTGCGGAGCCTGCTCCACCATCGTCGGCCCCCGGCTGGCGCGCAAGCCCTCAATTTGCCCCCCGAAAGCCTGCGCATCGCCCGCTGGCTCACCCAACACGCGCAGATGGGCGTCCAATATTCCGTGAACCAATTAGCCGATTTGTTGGATTTATTGGCTACATGGCAAGCGCCGGTGTATCGTGCCCTCGATGCCTTAGACGCGCCGCTTCAGCTAATTGCCCACCATGTGGAAGCAAGGCTCTCCCTCAGCCGCAGAGAAGACGGCCTGCTCTTGCGGGCGGGGCTCCGCGTGGGCGAGCAAACCGTGCCTGTGCATTCGGTGGATGTCGTAACCGCGGACCCGGCCTGGCTGCTGATCAACAACAAAATTTTGGCCAAACTGCCGGAACCCGCCACCCAGGCTTGGCTGGCTTCTTTAGAAGCCCCTTTGCACATCCCCTCTGAAGACGAAGACGAATTTCGCGACCGTTACTTGCCCCGCTTGTTGCGGAAATGGGGGCGGCCACTGGAAGGCGGCGTTGTAAAGTATGAGTACCTCCAGGGCTTGCGCCCCCAGCCGCGGCTCTATTTGGAAGAAAACCGCCAAGGCACCCTGGTTGCCCATTTGCGTTTTGCCTATGGCGATTACGAGGTCCCTTACGACCCTGCCGCGCCCGAAACCGAAATTTTGGAAGATACCCAAGACCCCTGGAAGTTCCTCGTGCTCCATCGTGACCGCGAGGCCGAAGCGGCTTGGCATCGTGAAGCCACCACAACCAAATATGGCCTCAAGCGCGGCGCGCGCCTCACACCGGCACAATTGCAACTTCGGGCGCGAATCTCGGCGGTTGATTTTCTGCTGGATAAAGTGCCCAAACTGGCCGAGGCCGGATTTGAGATTTTTGGCGAAGAAAAACTCAAAAAAGTGCGGGTCAACCGCCATCGCCCTACCCTGACGCTCAACATCACCTCGGGCATTGATTGGTTCGACGTCCAAGCCGTCATTGCCTTTGGCGACCAAACCGTCTCGCTGGCCGAAATTCGGCGGGCGCTGCGCAAAAAACGGCGCTATGTCAAACTGGCCGACGGTTCCATTGGCCGCTTGCCTGAAGAATGGTTGGAACGCTACAAGCGCCTTTTTGGCTTGGCCGAAAAGACCGACGACGCCACCAACACCTTCCGCTTTGCCGACTTCCACGCGGCCATGCTGGAAACCTTGGCCGAAGAAGCCGAGCAAACCCAGGCCGACCAGGCCTTTCGGGAACGCCTGGCCCGCCTGAAAGATTTCCAAGGCATGGCTGAGCACCCCCTGCCCCACGGCTTGCGGGGCGATTTGCGCCCTTATCAGGTCGCAGGCTACCAATGGCTGCACTTTTTGCACGATTATGGCTTTGGTGGCATCTTGGCCGACGATATGGGGCTGGGTAAAACAGTGCAGGTGCTGGCTTTTTTGCTCTCGCTGCGGGAACGCAGACACTCCCAAGCCCCAGACCTCATCGTGGTGCCGCGCTCGCTGCTGGTCAATTGGCAGCGAGAGGTGGAAAAATTCACCCCAGACCTCAAAGTGCTGACCTATTTCGGCCCCCAGCGGCCTTTCCTCGAAGCCTTGGCAGGCTATGATGTGGTGTTGACCACCTATGGCGTCATGCGGGTGGACAACGAGGCCTTGCGCCAATTTCATTTTCATTACGTGGTGTTGGATGAGTCGCAGGCCATCAAAAACCCCCTCGCGAAGACCGCCCGCGCGGCCCGCCGCCTGCAAAGCGACCATCGTCTGGCCATCACGGGCACCCCAGTGGAAAACAACACCTTTGAACTCTGGGCGCAATTCGCGTTTGTGATGCCCGGCCTGTTGGGAAGCCTGGATTACTTCAAAGAGGAATTCGTCAAGCCCATCGAAAAGAAACATGACACCCGCACGGCAGAAACATTGCGGCGCTGGGTGTATCCTTTCATTTTGCGGCGCACCAAAGAGCAAGTGGCACCCGAGCTCCCCCCTCGCACCGAGCGCATCATTTACTGCTCCATGGAGCCCGCACAACGCCGTTTTTACCTCAAACTGCGCGATTATTATCGCGATCAGTTGTTGGGCTTGCTGGAAAGCGAAGGCCTCGACAAAAGCCGGATGAAAATTTTAGAAGGCCTGCTGCGGCTGCGTCAGGCCAGCAATCACCCCCGCTTGATAGACCCCGACTTCCGCGGCGATTCCGGCAAAATGGAAGTCTTGCTGGATACCCTGGAAACTTTGCAAAGCGAAGGGCACAAGGCATTGGTCTTTTCGCAATTCGTTGAAATGCTCAAAATCATCCGCACAGCCCTTGATGCGCGCGGCGTCCCCTATGCCTATCTCGATGGCAGCACCCGCGACCGCCAAGCGCAAGTGGACCGTTTTCAGGAAGACCCCACCGTGCCCTTTTTCCTCATCAGCCTCAAGGCCGGCGGCTTGGGGCTCAACCTGACGGCCGCAGATTACGTCATCCACGTGGACCCCTGGTGGAACCCCGCGGTTGAGCGTCAGGCTTCGGACCGCGCCCATCGCATCGGGCAAGATAAGCCCGTGTTCATCTTCAAACTCATCACCCGTGAGAGCGTCGAAGAGAAGATTTTGCAACTGCAAGAGCAAAAGAAAGCCTTGGTTGAGCAACTCATCACCACAGAAAGCGGTTTCCTGAAAGAGCTCACCGCCGAAGATATTGAAATGTTGTTTGGCTAAAGGCCGGGGCAGGGTGTCTCAGCGCTTGTGGCATCCTGGCTCGGCGACAAAGGGGGCAGCGATGGCTGTTTTGCCTCACCCAACCGATTTGGTCTTGGTGGCTGTGCTTCCACAGCCGCGCGATTTGGAAATCGCCCGGGTGCTGGGCTGGTATCGGATTCCCCTCGCGACCGCGCCCAAAGTGGTGGCCGTGGATTGGCTGGCGTTTTATCAGCCTGCCGCGTTTGGCGAAGCCCACAAATGGCGTATTGAGTGGGTTGCGCCGGTCGAGGGGCATGAGCTTACCACGCGGCTCGCGTTGTTTCGCGATGAGCCGACGCATCCGCGAGCCCATGAGACTTATTACAAAATTCAGTTGGGGGCCTTGCAGCGTTTGCCCCACCCCATCAAGGCCCGCAAGTGGAAGCGCGTCACTTTTCTCTACACCACGGGCGAGCGCTTGCTGGCCGCGGAGACCCTGCACGATTTGGTGGTGGAGGGCGAAGAGCGCCGTTTGTTGTGGCGCGCATTGCGTGAGCGCAGCGCCCAGCCCTATCGGGCAGCCCAGGCGAATGATGATGCGATTCCGCCCGAAATTTTGGCCCTGTTGGCGTTGGGGCTGAGCCCGGGGAAGCCCTCAGCCCAGGAATAGGCTACGTCCGTCGCGAGGCATTGAGAAACGCCAACACGCGGGCCTCGTCTTGGGGGGAAATCAGGTGGGCGTGGCGCCATTGGGCGAGCAATTCGCTGAGGGTGAACACCGCGTGCAGATGGAGCCCGTGGGCGGCCAAATCCTCGCGCGCCCCAGATTCGCGGTCAATGAGCACCACCACGTCGCGCGTTTTTAGCCCGGCGGCGGCGAGTTTGGCTGCGGCTTCCAACTTGCTGCCCCCGGTGGTGGCCAGGTCATCTAAGATGACCACGGTTTCGCCCGCGCGAAATTCCCCTTCGATGGCCGCGCGCGTGCCGTAGGTTTTGGCTTCTTTGCGGGGGTAGAGCAAGGGATGGCCGGTTTGCAGCGCCACTGCGGTGCCGATGGGCAGGGCTGCGTAGGGCAACGCGGCCAGCCGGTCGAAGGTCAGGGTGGCGAGCAGGTCTGCGTAGAGCATGGCCACCTCGGTGAGCAAGGCAGGGAAGGAGGCCAGGCGGCGCAGGTCAATGTAAATCGGCGATTGCAGGCCCGATTTGAGGGTAAAGGAGCCAAACTGCACGCAACCCGACGCGACCAAGCCGCGGATGACGTCGGCTTTGAGGGGCGAGGTGCGTTTCAGGGGCACGGTAGATTGACGCCAGGTTTGGGCTGCCAAATCGCGGGCGGCTTGTGTGGGGTCTGCGGCGCGGCTGATGCCGCGCGAAACCGCGATGAGCATGCCCAAGCCGTCGGGGCGCAAGCCGTTTTGAAGGGCTGCGGTCATGCTGCCGCCTTGCGCGCCTACGCCGGGGGCGAGCAACCACAGTTGGGGCGCGAGGGACCGCACCCGTTGGAGGGCGGTGGGGTGGGTGGCGCCGACCACCAAGCCCACGTTGTCGGCGGTGTTCCAGGCTTGGGCTTGCCGCGCGAGGTGTTCGTAGAGATAGAAGCCCGTGTGCAGGCGAAGGTCTTGCAGGTCGGCGCTTCCGGGGTTGGAGGTTTTGCACAGCAGGAAGACGCCTTTGGTGGGGTCTTCCAAAAAGGGTTGGATGGCATCGTGGCCGAGGTAGGGGTTGATGGTGAGCGCGTCGGCCTGGAGGGTGTGGAAGGCGGCTTGGGCATAGGCGCGTGCGGTGGAGGCGATGTCGCCGCGTTTGGCGTCTAAAATCACGGGCACGCCTTGGGCGCGGGCGGCAGCGATGACGTCGGCCAGGGCTTGCCAGCCTGCGGCGCCGTAGATTTCGAAAAACGCGGCGTTGGGCTTGAAGGCCAGCGCGAAGGGGGCGGTGGCCTCGATGAGGCGCAGACAAAAATCGCGCGCCGCAGCGGCCGAGGGTTGGGGAAGGTCTTGAGGGTGAGGGTCCAGCCCTATGCAGAGCAGCGTGTGGGCTTCTCGGGCGCGGGCGGCTAACCGAGTGAAAAAGGATGGCATGGCGGCACTCCGTCCGAGATATGAGAAGGGCGCGTGGCTAAGGCCACGCGCCCGCTTCCTGATGGCAAAAGCGGTTAGGGTGACAGCACCCTGAAATCGTCAAAGAGGATGTCGGTGCCTGGGGTGTCAAACGTCCCTGCCATGAGGCCCACATCGCCCGCGGTGGGCGCTGGGTCTTGGGCTTCCATGATCTTTTGGCCGTTGACGTAAAGGGTCAGGTTGTTGCCGACACACGCGGCGCGGATGTGATAGATGGCGTTGGCGCCTGTTGGGATGCCCTCGACCGGCACCATTGCCTGATCGGGGTTGAGCAGATTTTGCGAGCCGTTTTCGACTTTGCCAATGCCGGCATAGCCGTCGCTGCTGATGATGAAGAAGACATAGTTGTTGACGCCTTGGTAGCGGCACAACACCCCAAAGTCGTTGTCGTCGGGGCCGCTGTTTTTGACGGCTTGGACTTCAACAATGACATCGGCGGGGAAGGATTGGCTGGGGTTGGCCCACAGGTCGGTTTGCGTTTCTTGCACCAAGATGCGATATTGCCCTTGGTAGTAATCGGTGATGTTGTCGCCATCGTGAACGCGGTCCCAGCCGCTTTGAGGGTCAGAGAAGTCATCAAAGTAGAGGACGTTGGCCGTGTTTTGGTCATTTCCGGCCGCGCTAACGGTTGGTTGACTGCTGCTGGATGTGCTGGCACTGTTGAGCAAGTCGCTCAAGCCTGGAAGGTTGCACGTGCAGGCAACCGTGGTGATCGCCAGAAGCAAGAGCAAGGAGAGCAGGGTGCGTTTATTCATGCGATTCTCCTAAAGGGAAAAGAAGCGAATTTTTTGGGGGGAGATAAGGGGTAGGCTGACTATATTGTAGCATAAGGCTTATAGCCGAGGGGGAAGCCAGGGCACGGCCGCGCTTGGCCAAGGGGCTGTGTGGGCTTGCCCTGGCGGGTGGGAAGAGAGAAGTGACGTTTCACACTTGCTTTCCGCAAGGGGCTGCATGGTATAATGAGCCCGATTCCCCTAACTTTTGATAACTTGCCGGAGGCCAGCATGGACTTTGCCCTGACCCAAGAACACAAAATGGTGCAGCAGATGGTGCGAGATTTTGCCCAAAAAGAGGCTGTACCGGTCATCCGAGAATACGACCGCAAGCACGAGCCCGCGCCGCTCATCCCCCGCATGGCCGAATTGGGGATTTTAGGCGTGGGCATTCCGGTTAAATATGGGGGGCAAGGGCTGGATTACATCTCGCTGGGGCTGGTTTGTGAAGAGTTGGAAGCCGCCGACTCTACCCTGCGGGTGGTCATGTCGGTTCACATGGGGCTTTGTGCCCAGACCATCTTCCACTGGGGCACAGAAGAACAGAAGGAGAAATTTTTGGTGCCCTTGGCGAAAGGTGAGAAAATCGGCTGTGGGGCATTTACCGAACCCGGCCACGGTTCGGACTTTGCTCACATCCAGATGACCGGCCGACGGGAAGGCGATTATTACATCCTCAACGGCGAGAAGATGTGGATTTCGTTGGCCACCCTGGCCGACTACGCCATCGTGACCGTGCGTACCAACCCCGAGGCCGAAAAACCCCATCGCGGGCTTTCGACCTTTATTGTGGATTTGCACTCCCCGGGCATCAAACGGGGCGACATCAAAGGCAAACTGGGCGTGCGGGCTGGTTCCACGGGATGGATTGCGTTCCAAGATGTCAAAGTGCCGGTTGAAAACCGCTTGGGAGAAGAAGGCGAAGGCTTCAAGATTACCATGAGCGCATTTGACCGCGGACGCTACACCGTGGCCGCGGGCGCGACGGGGCTCATTCGGGCTTCGTTGGAAGCCAGTGTGCGCTATGCCCGGGAACGGGAAACCTTTGGCGTGCCGATTGCCCAACACCAACTCATCAAACAAAAAATTGCCCGCATGGCGCGCGATTATGAAATGGCGCGCTTGCTCTATCTGGAAGCCGGCTGGCTGATGAACCAAGGCAAGCGCTTCACACGCCTTGCCTCGATGGCCAAATGGTTTGCCACCGAAGCCTCGTTCCAGGCTGCCAGCGACGCGGTGCAAATTCACGGCGCATATGGCTTTAGCGACGAATACGACGTCGAGCGCTACCTGCGCAATGGCCGTGGGGCCATGATTTACGAGGGCAGCAGCGAGATTCATACCCTCATCCAGGCCGACTACGCCCTGGGCTATCGCAAAGACAAGCCCCTCCGCCTGGAGTTGCCGCCCTACGACCCCGAAACTTGGCAATAGTCGTGCTCAGAACCCGGAAGGCCGCGCCTTTCGGGTTCGTGCTACATCCTTTTCGCACTGAACCCTTTTGGATGGAGGAGGTGTATTTTGAAAATTGTAGTTTTTGTCAAAGTCACACCCGACACCGCGGCCACCGTCAAGGTGGACGATGCCGGGAACGTGACCTGGGGCGACGCACCGTTGGTGCTCAACCCGTGGGATGAGTACGCCGTAGAGGCTGCTTTGCAAACCAAAGAAGCCCACGGCGGCTCGGTGACCGTGGTCAGCATGGGCGATGAACAAGCCTTAGAGGCCATTCGGCGGGCCCTGGCGATGGGTTGCAACGATGCGATTCTCATCAACGACCCCGCGCTGGCCGAAGATGACAGCCTCTCGACCGCCAAAGTGCTGGCCGCGGCGGTCAACAAAATCGGCGACGTGGATATGGTGTTCTTTGGCCGCCAAGCCATTGACGGCGATACCGGCCTCACCCCCCCACAGACCGCCCGCCTCTTGGGCTGGCCCTACATCGGCCTGGTGGCCGCCTTCCGGGAATTGGACGCCGACGCCAAAACCTTTGTGGTCGAGCGCACCATTGAAGAAGGCCGCCAGGTCCTTGCCAGCAAACTGCCGGCCGTGGTGAGCGTGGCAAAAGACTATGGCGAACCACGCTACCCCTCCTTCATGGGCATTCGCAAGGCCGCGCGCGCGAAAGTGCCTACCTGGACCCTGGCCGACCTGGGCCTGGAAGCCCCCGCGGTCAAAGTGCGCCTGACCGAATTGATGAACCCGCCCAAGCGGGAAGTGGAATGCGAATTCATCGAAGGCGACTCGCCAGAAGAAATTGCCGAGAAACTGGCCGATAAAATCCTTGCGGAGAAGGTGCTATGAGCAAGCAAATTTGGGCTTACGTAGACCATTTCAAGGGTGACCCCTTGATGCCTTCGTGGGAAGCCATCGGCGCGGCGCGCATGCTGGCCGAGAAGATGGGCGGCGAGGTCGCCGCGGTGGTCTTGGGGAGCGGTGTGGACGGCGTGGTGCAACAGGCCTTCCACTACGGCGCCGACAAAGTCATCGTGGCCGACGACGCCACCTTGGCCGATTATCGGGCGGAACCCTACACCGAAACCCTGGCCAAAGCCGCGGCCGACCAAGCGCCCGCGGTGATCCTCTTCCCCACCACGACCCGCGGCCGCGAACTGGCCGCTATGGCCGGCGCCGCACTGGACGCGGGCGTCATCGCCGACATCATTGAAATGGACGTGGTGGACGGCAAAATTGTGACCACCCGCCCAGTGTATGCAGGCAAACTGTTGGCCAAAGCCGTGGCCGAAGGCGAACCGCAAATTATCACCCTGCGGGTGCGCGCGTTCCCTAAATTGGAGCCCGACACCAGCCGCAGCGGTGAAGTCGTGACCATCGAGGCTGCCTTGCCCGAAGACGCCATCGCCACCAAGGTGGTGGAATACGCCACAACCCAAGGCGGCGTGAGCCTGACCGAGGCGGCCATCATCGTTTCGGGCGGCCGAGGGGTTTCCAACAACCCCAACCTGACCCCGCCGCCCGACATCACCGACGACAACGAAATCGAAATCTGGCGCGGCAAGCAAGGCTTCAAACTCATCGGTGAATTGGCCGAAACCTTGGGCGCAGCCGTGGGCGCCAGCCGCGCCGCTGTGGATGCCGGCTACATCCCCTACGAACATCAGGTCGGCCAAACCGGCAAAGTGGTTTCCCCCGACCTCTACATCGCCTGTGGCATCTCTGGCGCCATTCAGCACCAGGCCGGCATGCGCAACAGCAAAATCATCGTGGCCATCAACACCGACCCCGAAGCCCCTATTTTCAAACTGGCGCGCTACGGTGTGGTTGGCGACCTGTGGGAAATCGTCCCCGCCCTCAACCAAGCCTTCAAGAAAAAACTGGGCAAATAACCCCTCGGCGCGTGGGGCGCCCCTCGTCGCCTTCTTGCCTCAAAAGCCTTGGAACCAAAAAAGGGGCACACCACCGTGTGCCCCTTTTTCTTCTGCTATAATAACCAGGCCATTCTTGTCCGTTGCTCCCCGTTCTACACCCTCTTGAGGAGGTTTTGTATGGCACCCTCTGCCCCTGTGGAAGAACTCAAAAAGGCGCATAAAATTTTGGCCGAATACACTTACGAACTGCGCCCGGTGGAACGCGGCTACGCCAACCGCACCCTCTACATTAACTTGGATGATTACACCATCCAAGAAAAACCCGTCACCCAACAGATGAAAGATTTGTTTACGGGTGGGCGCGGTTTTGCGCTTTGGCTCTTGTGGAATGCCGTCAACGACGATACCCAATGGGACGACCCCGAAAACGAACTCGTCATTGCCAACGGCCCAATTTCGGGCAACACGGCCTATCCTGGCTCGGGCAAGTCCACTGTGGTGTTCATCTCACCGCTGACCAAACAGGTGGTTGACAGCAACGTCGGCGGCTATTTTGGCCCCTATCTCAAGTTTTCGGGCTTCGACGCGCTGGAAATTCAAGGCAAAGCCAAGGAAGACGTCATCATCTTCATTGACGGCGACAACGGCAAAGTGACCATCGAAGCCGCCCCCTTGGAAGCCCTGGACACATACGACCTCAAAGAGCAACTGGCTGAAATCTACAAACCCGAAGGGCGCAAAGGGAAACTGGCCATCTCGACCATCACCGCGGGCCCCGGCGCCGAGCATAGTTGGTATGGCGCCCTGAACTTCAGCTGGTACGACGTCCGCCGCAAAGAAATGCGCGTCAAACAGGCCGCTCGCGGTGGCTCGGCCACGGTCTTCCGCGATAAGAAAATCAAGGGCATTGTGGTGCGTTTTAGCCACCTGAAGGGCGATTCCAACAACCCCGCAGATATGTCGTTGGTCAAAAAAGCCGGCAAGCGCATCAACGCCGAAATTGTGGCTTTGGACGACAAACAAAACCAAATGCGCAAAATCGGCACGCCCTACCTGGTCGAAATCATGGACCATTTCGACCTGCTCCCCGTCCACAACTACAAATTCGGCTCGCACCCCGACACGCCCAAAATCGACTCCACCGTTTGGAAGAATCTCTTCACCCAAGGCATGCCCGACGGCTGCTGGGCTGGCTGCCAACTCTCGTGCTCGCACGGCGTGGACCATTTCCATCTGAAAACCGGCCCCTTCAAGGGCAAAGCCGTGCTGGTCGATGGCCCCGAATACGAAAACGCGGCCGGCTTTGGGGCCAACATCGGCACCTTCGACCCCCTCGCAGTGTTGGAAATCAACTTCTACTGCGACACCTACGGCATTGACACCATCTCGTTTGCCAATACCATTGCCTTCTGCATGGAATGCTGGGAAAACGGCATCCTCAACGCCGAACGCACCGGCGGCCTCGACCTCACCTGGGGCAACACCGAAGCCGTGCTGGAAATTCTGCACCAAATGGCCCGCGGCGAAGGCTTCGGCCTGCTGGTCGGCAAAGGCACCCGCTACTTGGTCGATTACTTCGCCGACCAATACGGCGCCGACCGCCAGTTCCTGGCCGACATCGCCATGCACAACAAAGGCATGGAAATCTCGGAATACGTCACCAAAGAATCCATCGCCCAGCAAGGCGGCTACGGCATGACCCTCAAAGGCGGCCAACACGACGAGGCCTGGCTAATTTTCATGGACCAGGTCAACAAACAACTGCCCACGTTCGAAGACAAAGCCGAAGCCCTGCACTGGTTCCCCATGTGGCGGACGTGGTTCAGCCTGCACGGCCTGTGCAAACTGCCGTGGAACGACATCATCCCCGAAGGCAACGAGAAAACCGACGAGCCCCACAAAGTGCCCGAACACCTGGAAAACTACACCTGGCTCTACGAAGGCATCTTGGGCAAGAAAGTCACCGTAGATGACCTGATTACCGAGTCAGAGCGGGTGTATAACTTCCAGCGGGTGTTTGCCGTCCGCTTGGGTTACGGCACGCGGGAATACGACTATGTGCCCTACCGAGCGATGGGGCCGGTGACCGTGGAAGAATACGAATCGCGGCAAGAGCGCTACGACAAACAGCTGCGGGAACTCGGCCACGACGTGGACGCGATGAGCACCGAAGA